>DATFEJ010000178.1:0-8579 GCA_035251235.1 Burkholderiales bacterium | reverse complement strand
CCCGGCAATCATCGATGACGACACGCCCACGCCCGAGCACGCGCGCTACCGCCCGCGGCGCCTTGCCGCGATGCTCGCCGCCGGCCTCGGACTGTGGGCGGCCGCGCTCGGCGCGCTGGTCCTCGCCTTCGGCTGGCACGGGACGCTGGCGCAGATGGGCTGGTTCTTCACCAAGGCGGCGCTGCTCACCTTCGGCGGCGCCTACGCGGTGCTGCCCTACGTCTACCAGGCGGCGGTCGAGCAGCACCAGTGGCTCAGCGCGACGCAGATGATCGACGGCCTGGCGCTGGGCGAGACGACGCCGGGCCCGCTCATCATGGTGGTGGCCTTCGTCGGCTTCGTCGGCGGCTGGACGCAGGCGCTGTTCGGCGGGGAGCAGCTGTTCCTCGCCGGGGCGCTGGCCGCGGTGGTGGCCACGTTCTTCACCTTCCTGCCCTCGTTCCTGTTCATCTTCGCCGGCGCGCCGCTCGTCGAGGCGACGCATGGCGACCTCAAGTTCACCGCGCCGCTCACCGGCATCACCGCGGCGGTGGTCGGCGTGATCGTCAGCCTCGCCGTGTTCTTCGCGCAGCACGTGTTCTTCGTTGCCGGCGTCGCCGACTGGACGTCGATCGTGCTCGCCTGCGCCGCGCTCGTCGCGCTCGTGCGCTTCAAGGCCGGGCTGATACCCGTGATCCTCGCCTGCGGCGCCGCCGGGCTGTGCTATAGACTGCTTTTCGCCTGAGGAGGAGCGCCATGGCTGCCTACGTCGTCGCCGAAATCGAGGTCACCGACCCCGTCGCTTACGAGGACTACCGCAAGCTGGTGCCCGCCACCGTCGCCAGGTACGGCGGCAGGTTCCTGGTGCGCGGCGGCGCCACGCAGACCAAGGAAGGCGGCTGGCAGCCCAAGCGCCTCGTGGTGCTGGAGTTCCCTTCCATGGACCAGGCGAGGAAGTGGTACCACTCGCCGGAATACGCGCCGGCGCTCGCCATCCGCCTGAAGGCGGCGCGCTCGAAGGTGGTGCTGGCCGAGGGCGCGCCCGGCTAGTCCGGCGTCCTGCGGATCACGCCGCAGGCGATGCGCGCGCCGGAATTTCCTGCCGGCTGGGTGCGGAAGTCGTCGGGGTTGGCATGCACGACGATGCTGCGGCCGATGATGAGCGCCGGCCCGCCCGTGAGCGAAATGATGTCCAGGCTGACGTCGAATTCGCCCCGGCCGCGGGCATCCGCCTTGAGCGGCGGCAGGTCGCCGGCGTGGCGCTCGAGAGCCGTGTAGTGCGCATGCGGCTTGCCGAACGGATTGAAATGTCCCTTGGCGCTCGAGGCATCGGGCGCGCTGCAGTCGCCGACTTCATGCACGTGAACGGCATGCTCGCGCCCGGGCACGAGGCCCGACAGCCTTGCGTACACGCGTACGCGATCGCCGACCTGCAGGAAATCGACCTGGCCCTGGGTGGCGTGGCCGCGGGTCGGCTGGAGCTCCGCGATCGCGCTGCCCGGCCGGCCGCTGAAGTACTGGCAGCCGGTGAGAAGCGTGGCTGCCAGAAACGTCAGGAGGGGTACGCGCACCCCCCCGAATGTACACCCGCTACTTCTTCTTCGCCGTCTTGGCCGGGGCGTCCATGCTGATGCCCTTGTTCTTTTTGTAGTTGGCGACCGCCTTGTCCTGTGCCTTGCCTAGATCCTCGGCCGCCTTCGCCTTTGCGGCGGCGGCCTTTTGCGCTTCGGCAGCCTTCTCGGCATCGCTCTTCGGCGCCGGCGCCGGGGACTGCGCATGGGACGCGGCGAACGCGCCGATCATCAGGCCCCCGATCAGGGCGAGCAGTGCTTTTTTCATGGCTTCTCCCTCATGTGCGGCGCGCCGGCGGGAACCGCCCCGCCGGGGGCGGTCTTCGCGCCGCCCTTGACCTCGTTGTACCAGTACTCGTGGTGCTCCTTCGCCCAGGCCTCGTCCACGGCGCCGTCGCGCATCGCGCGATACGCGCCCTCCACCCCGATGGTGCCCAGGTAGATATGGCCGAGCGACGCCGCGATGACCAGCACCGCGGCCACCATGTGCACGACGCTCGCCTGCTGCATGGTCGAGCGCAGCTGGTCGAAGTTCGGGAACAGCAGGATCGCGCCCGAGACGACGAGCGCGATCGAGAGCACCACCACGCCGCCCCAGAACCAGGTCTTCTCGCCGGCGTTGAAGCGTCCCGACGGGATGTGCTTGCCGGCGAAGAATCCGGGCGCCCTGGCGAACCAGGTGAAGTCGTACGCCCTGGGCAGGTTGTCCTTGATGAACATGACGATGAACACCAGCAGGCTGACTGCGAACAGCGGCGCGATGAAGTTGTGCAGGTTCTTGGCGAGCGCGGTCAGCCAGGCAAACAGCGTGTAGCCGATGATCGGCAGCAGCACGTGCTTGCCGAAAAGCATGATCAGCCCCGAGATCCCGAGCACCACGAAGCTGATGCCCATCACCCAGTGCGCCCAGCGCTCGGCGAGCGTGAAGCGCTCGATCTTGCGGCCGGTCGGCGTGCCGTGCCTGACCGGCCCGAACGTGAAGTAGATCGCCGCCAGGATGAGCGCCACGACGACCACCAGCCAGCCGCCGTAGAAAGTCACCGGGCCGTTGCGGATCTGCCGCCAGGTCTCGCCCGCGGACTGCACCAGCACGCCCATTTCGCGGCCGGGCAGGCTGGTGTAGCCCTGGTTGCCCGAGCGCACCTCGCGCCAGACCGGCGCGTTATTGCCAGGCTGCTCGACGCGGCGTTGCTGCTGCTCTTCGACTCTGGACTGGGCCTGGGCGCCGCCTGCGACCGCAAGCAGGAGTGACGCGAGCAAGCAGCCCGCCACGCGCGAAAGCATCGACATTCTTTCCTCCTTCGTCTGCGACGGGTCGCCCGCCTACTGCTTGTAAATGCGGATGTCCTCGTTCTGCCCCATGGTGCGCTGGTTGATCGCGGTCTCCCAGCTACCCCGCTCGCCTTTGGTCCACGTGCTGCCGCGGAGCTGCGCGGCGACCGGGGCGTTATCCCAGGGCTGCGAATCCGGCTTGCCTTGGTACTTGCCCTGCTTGTACACGGTGACCTGCGACGACTCGCCGCAGCCGGCGACGAAAAAGGCCGCGAGGATCGCGGCCCCCAGCGCGGCGCGCCTCACGACTTGCCCCCGGCGGGCGGCTGCGCGCCCGGCTTGCCCGGCCCATAGGCCGTGCCCCAGCCCCAGACTTCCGAACCCTTGCCGCGGCGAAGCACCCGCTCGCGGTAGATGTCGGCGATCACGTCGCCGTCGCCGCCGAGCAGCGCCTTGGTCGAGCACATCTCGGCGCAGGCCGGGAGCTTGCCCTCGGCCAGGCGGTTGCGGCCGTACTTCTTGAACTCGGCCTCGCTGCGGTCGGCCTCGGGGCCGCCGGCGCAGAAGGTGCACTTGTCCATCTTGCCGCGCAGGCCGAAGGCGCCCGCCTGCGGGAACTGCGGCGCGCCGAACGGGCAGGCGTAGAAGCAGTAGCCGCAGCCGATGCACAGGTCCTTGTCGTGCAGCACCACGCCGTCGGCGGTCTTGTAGAAGCAGTCCACCGGGCAGACCGCCATGCAGGGCGCGTCCGAGCAGTGCATGCAGGCCACCGAGATCGACTTCTCGGCGCCCACCACGCCGTCATTGATGGTGACGACGCGGCGGCGGTTGACGCCCCAGGGCACCTCGTTCTCCTGCTTGCAGGCGGTGACGCAGCCGTTGCATTCGATGCAGCGCTCGGCGTCGCACAGGAATTTCATTCTCGCCATGGCGTTCTCCTTATGCCTTCGCGACCTGACAGAGGGTCGTCTTGGTTTCCTGCATCATGGTGACGATGTCGTAGCCGTAGGTGGTCGCCGTGTTCACCGCCTCGCCGCGCACGATGGGCGCCGCGCCTTCCGGGTAGTAGCCGAGCATGTCCTGCCCCTGCCACCAGCCGGCGAAGTGGAACGGGATGAACGCATGGTCGGGACCGACGCGCTCGGTCACCAGCGCCTTCACCTTGATGCGCGCGCCCGAGGGCGTGCTCACCCAGACGTACTCGCCGTGCCGGATGCCGCGGTCGGCCGCCGCCTTCGGGTTGATCTCGACGAAGTTGTCCTGCATCAGCTCGGCGAGCCAGGGGTTGGAGCGCGTCTCGTCGCCGCCGCCCTCGTACTCCACGAGGCGCCCGGAGGTGAGGATGATCGGGAATTTCTGGTGCGCGCCATCGGCGACCGCCTTGTCCTGCACCGACTTGAACAGCACCGGCAGGCGCCAGCGCTCCTTCTGGTCGGCGTGCGTCGGCCACTTCGTCACCAGCTCGGGCTTGGGCGAATAGATCGGCTCGCGGTGCAGCGGCACGCCGTCGGGGAAGTTCCACACCACGGCGCGCGCCTTGGCGTTGCCGAACGGCGAGCAGCCGTGCTTCATGGCCACGCGCTGGATGCCGCCCGAGAGGTCGGTCTTCCAGTTCCTGCCCTCGGCTTCCGCCTTCTCCTCGGCGGTGAGGTCGTCCCACCAGCCGAGCTTCTTCAGCAGCACGTGGTCGAATTCCGGGTAGCCGGTGGTGATCTCCGAGCCCTTGGAGTGCACGCCGTCCTCGGCCAGCAGGTTGACGCCGTCCTTCTCCACGCCGAAGTTGGCGCGGAAGCAGTTCCCGCCCTCCATCATGTGGCGCGTGGTGTCGTACAGGTTGGGCGAGCCGGGATGCTTGATCGCGGCCGAGCCGTAGCACGGCCAGGGCAGGCCGAAGTAGTCGCCGGTGAGGTCGTAGCCCGTCTCGGCGTCCTTGCCGCCCTTCGCACGCAGCGTCTTCACGTCGAACACGTGCATGTTGCGCATGTGCGCCTTGAGCCGCTCGGGCGACTGGCCGGTGTAGCCGATGGTCCACGAGCCGCGGTTGAACTCGCGCGTCGTGTCCTCCATCGAGGGCTCGTCCATGCCGCCCTTGCCCTTCACCAGCGCGATGTTCTGCTTGCCGTCCTTCTTGCCCACGAACTGGTCGGCGAAGCCGAGCTTCTGCGCGAGCTGGTACATGATCATGTGGTCGGTGCGCGACTCGAACAGCGGGTCGATCACCTTCTCGCGCCACTGCAGCGATCGGTTGGAGGCCGTCACGCTGCCGGAGGTCTCGAGCTGCGTCGCCGCTGGCAGCAGGTAGCAGCCCTCCTTCTTCGCCATCGCCATCATCGCCGCGGTGGCCGAGGGATACGGATCGATCACCACCATCAGCTCGAGCTTCTTCATGGCCTCCATCATGTCCAGGCCGCGGCTCTGCGAGTTCGGCGCGTGGCCCCAGAACATGACCGCGCGCAGGTTCGTGTCCTGGCCGATGTTCTCCTTGGATTCGACGATTGCGTCGTACCAGCGCGACACCGTGATGCCGGGCTTGGTCATCATCTTCTCGTTGGCGTACTGCTTCTTCAGCCAGTCGAGGTCGATGTTCCACACCTTCGCCCAGTGCGCGAACGAGCCCGGCGCGACGCCATAATAGGCCGGCAGCGAATCCGGGTTCGGTCCGAGGTCGGTCGCGCCCTGCACGTTGTCGTGGCCGCGGTAGATGTTGCAGCCGCCGCCCGAGCGGCCGACGTTGCCGAGCGCCAGCATGAGCACCGCGCTCGCGCGCACGATGGCATTGCCGTTGGAGTGCTGCGTCTGCCCCATGGCCCAGATGATGAAGCCCGGCCGGTTCTCCGCCAGGATCTTCGCGGTCTCGTACATCTCCTTCTCGGGAACGCCGGTCACCTCCTCGACCGCCGCCGGCGTGTACTTGGCCATCACGTCGGCCTTCACCTTGTCCATGCCGTAGACGCGGTCGTTGATGTACTTCTTGTCCTCCCAGCCGTTCGCGAAGACGTGGTACAGCAGGCCGAACAGGAACGCCACGTCGCTGCCGGAGCGCACGCGCACGTACTTGTCGGCTTTGGCCGCGGTGCGCGTGAAGCGCGGGTCGGCGACGATCACCTTGCAGCCGTTCTCCTTGGCGTGCAGGGTGTGCAGCATCGACACCGGGTGCGCTTCGGCGGCATTCGAGCCGAAGAACAGCAGGGACTTGGAATTCTGCTCATCGTTGTACGAGTTGGTCATCGCGCCGTAGCCCCAGGTGTTGGCGATGCCCGACACGGTAGTGGAGTGGCAGATGCGCGCCTGGTGGTCGGTGTTGTTGGTGCCCCAGAGGCGGATCCACTTGCACAGCAGGTACGACTGCTCGTTGTTGTGCTTGGACGAGCCGATCAGCATCAGCGCGTCGGGGCCGCTCTCCTTCTTGATGGCGAGCAGCTTCTGCGAGATCTCGTCGTAGGCCTTGTCCCAGGTCATGCGCACCCACTTGCCGCCCTCGAGCTTCATCGGGTACTTCAGGCGGTGCGAGTCGTGCGTGATGCCGTGCTCGCGGATCGAGGCGCCCTTGGCGCAATGCGAGCCGAGGTTGATCGGTGAGTCGAACACCGGCTCGTGCCGCACCCAGACGCCGTTCTCGACCACCGCGTCGATCGCGCATCCGACCGAGCAATGCGTGCACACCGTGCGCTTCACCTGCACGTTGCCGCCGCCCTGCGCCTGGGCCTGCGCCTCGCCGATCATGCCGAAGGGCAGTTGCGCGGCGACCGCGCCGGCGCCGAGCGTGACGCCCGAGCGGCGCAGGAACGCGCGGCGATCCATCGTCTTCGCCAGCACGCCCGAGAGCGCGCGCGAGAGACGCGGCTGCGGGACGGCCTGGCCGGAAGCTTTTCTCGTCAGCAGCATGGCGGATCTCCTCAGACCTTGGCGGTGCGGTAGTAGTTGTTGACGTGCGCGGTCTCGTGATAGCCGCGCGCCTTGCGCTTGCCATTCGCGCCGGCCGGGGCCTCGCCGGCCTTGCGGCCCGCGACCACGGCGGCTGCGGTGGCCACACCGCCGGCACCGACACTCAACAGGAAGTTTCTGCGGGAAAGCTTGGCGTTCTCCTGGCTCACGGCGCGCCTCCTTTTATGCGTTGCCGGCCCCGCGCCACGCTTGCGCGGGAGCCTTTGTGGAATCCTGTGCAAATTACCTGCCTCCGATGCCCCGATCAAGAGAAAGACGCGATCGCAATCGACAACTGTTCTCATCCCAAATACCGCAAATGAGAACGGTTCTCGAAGGAAGTTTAGCCCCCGATCTCGAAGCCCTCGCGCTCCACTTCGAGGAACGCACGCATGAAGGCAGCGACATGTTTGTAGAAACGCGCCTTCTCGGAAGCAGTTACCGCATCGCAAAAGCGGATCGCGCCCTGGTACAGGAAGCGATCGAAGAACGCGCGCTGCTCGGCCAGGCTTCGTTGCTGCACTGCAATCGCGAAGCGCATCGTTTCGCACAGGGCCGCGACGTGATCTTCCGGCTCGAACACGCCATCGCGCCGTGCGACGCCCCAGGCAGAAAGCTGCGCGCGCAGATCGACGAGCGGCGTCTCGCTTTCGTAGCGCATCACGTAGTGCATGAGATAGGGCGTGACCTCGGCGCGGCCGGGCGAGGCGAACAGCTCCGTGTGCTCGTGCGTGAGCAGCACCGGAAACGCGCCGCGGCAGGCCTCGCTCATCTCGCGCCAGGCCGCAGCGAGCGCCCGGCCCTGCTCGGTGCGCTCGTCGTCCTCGCCGGTAAAGCCTTCTGCATGCACGATCGCCGACAGCAGCTGCGCATCCGGCGCCGCCTGGAACAGCCGCGCGACCAGCCCGTAGAGCTGCGCGCGCGCCTGGTCCTCGGCCGCGGGCGTGGGCACGAACTGCAGTGGCACGCTCACGAGGGCTTGCCCCCGGCCGCGTCGAAGATCGTCGCTTCCTTCGTGTTCTGCATCATGTCGACGACGCGGCAGTCGCCGCACATCTGCAGCCGCCGCAGCGCCTCGCCACCGCTGAACATGGAGTGGCCGCCGAGCTTGCCGAGCATGTTGTCCACCATCTGCTTCGTGCCGAACGGCTTGCCGCAGCGCACGCAGTTGAACGGCTCGGCCTCGTTCAGCACGACGGGGCTCTTCGCCTGCGCACCAAGGAGCAGCCTCGGCACCAGCCGGATCGCGTCCTCCGGGCAGGTCTGCTCGCACAGGCCGCACTGCACGCAGTTGCGCTCGATGAAGCGCAGGCTGGGCGTCTCCGGCGCATCGAGCAGCGCGCCCTCGGGGCAGGCGCCGATGCAGGCCTTGCACAGCGTGCAGGTGGACTTGTTCACCACCAGGGCGCCGTATGGCGCGCCCGCGGGCAGCGCGATCGTCTCTTTGGGCTCGGGCGCGTGCTTCGCCAGGTGCTCGAGCGCGAAGTCGAGCGTGGTGCGCTTTTCGGCCGAGAGGTTGAAGCCCGCCGCCTGCGGCACGCCCCGCGCGGGCTCCAGCGCCCAAAGGCCTTCCTCCAGCGCGCGCGCGTCGGCCGGCCGCAGCAGCGCAAAGTGCCGGCCGGTGTAGCCCAGCCCCGCGAGGATCGCCTGCGCGAAGCGCATCTGCTCCTCGAGCGCCGCGGCGTAGCCCTCGGGCTTGCCCTCGTCCATCACGACGACCACCTGGCGCGCGCCGTAGCACACGGCGCCGAGCAGCGCGTCGATGCCGATCGACGCCGTATGGAAGACGCCGAGCGGCAGCGCGCGCGCCGGCAGCCCGCGCCCGCCGCGGAT
>DATFEJ010000145.1:0-2990 GCA_035251235.1 Burkholderiales bacterium | reverse complement strand
GTCCGCGGTGGCGACCGCGCCATCGAGCTGCCGGCCGCCGTGGTTGGAGACCACGACGCCGTCGCAGCCCGCGGCCGCGGCGCGCTTGGCGTCGTCCGCACGCGCGATGCCCTTGAGCAGCAGCTTGCCCGGCCAGGCGTCGCGCAGCGCCTTCAGGTCGTCCCATGAAAAGGACGCGTCGAGCTCGCGGCCGACCGAGGCCGCCACGTCGGTGAGCCGGGGGGGCTTTTGCAGCATGCCCTCGAGGTTCTTCATCTGCGGCACGCCGCGGCGCGCCATGCCCAGGAGCCAGGAGGGCTTGCAGAGCACGTCGCGCGAGTTGCGCCAGGTCGGCACGAAAGGCGCGGCGAAGTCGTTCCTCAGGTCGCGCTCGCGCTTGCCGCCCGTGGTGAGGTCGACGGTGACCAGCAGCGCTTCGTAGCCCGCGGCCGCGGCGCGGCGCACGAGCTTCATGCGGAAAGCGCGGTTCTTCAGCAGGTAGAGCTGGAACCACAGGCGCCCGCCGGCTTGTTCCGCGATCTCCTCGATCGAGTTGGTGGCGGGCGTGGCGAGCGTATAGGGGATGCCCGCGGCGCGCGCGGCGCGCGCCAGCATCAGGTCGGCGTCGTGGCGGCCCGCGCCGATCGCCCCGGTGGGCGCGATCGCCATGGGCAGGTTGGAGCGCATCCCGAGCAGCTCGACGCTCGAGTCCACCGCGTGCACGTCCACCAGCACCTTCGGCAGCAGGCGCAGGCGCTCGAAGGCGGCGCGGTTGCCGCGCAGCGTCGTCTCGTCCTCGGCGCCGCCGTCGAAGAAGTCGAATACCGAGCGCGGCAGGCGCGCGCGCGCCATGAGGCGCAGGTCCTCGATGTTCACCGCGCGGGCGAGGTTCGGCATGCGTAGGCAAGTGTACCGAGGGCGCGCCGCGCGAGCATAATGTCGGCTTCGTCTCCGTCCCCCCATTTCACAATGACCCCCATCGCCTCCACCCTGGCCGCCCGTCCGCAGGCCGCCGCCCGCATGACGGGCGTGCTCTCGCCCGTCATCACCCCGTTCAAGGCGGACCTGTCGCCCGACGTCGAGCGCTTCGTGCGCCACTGCAAGTGGCTGCTGAAGAGCGGCTGCTCGGGGCTGGCGGTGTTCGGCACCAACAGCGAGGCGAACTCGCTGTCGGTGGAGGAGAAGCTGACCATGCTCGCCGCGCTGATCCACGCCGGCGTGCCGGGCGCCGCCCTCATGCCCGGCACCGGGCATTGCGCGCTGCCCGCCGCGGTGCGCCTCACGGCCAACGCGGTGAAGCTGGGCTGCGCAGGCGTGCTGATGCTGCCGCCGTTCTATTACAAGGGCGTCTCCGACGAGGGCCTGTACCGGTACTTCTCCGAGGTGATCGAGCGGGTGGGCGACGAGCGGCTGCGCGTGTACCTCTACCACATCCCGCCGGTCAGCCAGGTGCCGATCACGCTCAAGCTCATCGAGCGGCTGCTGGCGAAGTACCCGCGGATCGTCGCCGGCGCGAAGGACTCCTCCGGCGACTGGAACAACACCAAGGCGATGCTCGAGGAGTTCGGCAAGGCGGGCTTCGACGTCTTCCCGGGGAGCGAGCAGTTCCTGCTGGAAGGCATGCGCCACGGCGGCGCCGGCTGCATCAGCGCCACGGCGAACGTCAATCCGGGCGCCATCGACAAGCTGTTCCGCGAGTGGCGCTCGGGCGAGGCCGAGCGCATGCAGGCGGCGATCAGCGCCACGCGCAAGATCGTGCAGAAGCAGCCGATGATCGCCGCGCTGAAATCCACCGTCGCGCACTTCGGCAACGACCCCGAGTGGCGGCGCGTGCGCCCGCCGCTCGTCGAGCTCACGCCGGCGCAGGAAGCCGAGCTCATCCCGGAGCTGAAGGCCTCGGGCTTCTCGATGCCGGGGCTCGCCGGCTAGCGTGCCGGCGGCGCTCGTCACCGGCGCGGGCCGCGGCATCGGGCTCGCCGCGGCGAAGGCATTCGCGAGCGAGGGCTGGCAGGTCCTTTCGCTCGACAAGGCGTTTCCGGGCGAGGTGGTCGGGCGCCGCGTGGACTATGACCTCACCAACCTCGCCGGCATCCCGGCGCTGGTGGCGCGCCTCGGCGCCATCGACACCCTGGTCAACAATGCGGGCGTGCTCTATTGCGAGCCCTACGACGCGATTCCCGAGGCGCACGCCGCCGAGATCCTGACCGTCAACCTGCGCGCGCCGGTGGCGCTCATCGAGGCGCTCGCGCCGCAGATGAGGAAGAGAAAATCCGGGCGCATCGTCAACGTCGGCTCGGTGGCGGCGTTCACCGGCCATCCGGACCTCTGGTACGGCGCCACCAAGGCGGCGCTGCTCAACATCACCAAGAGCTACGCGAGCCATCTGGGCAAGGACGGCATCCTGGTCAACGCCGTAGCGCCGGGACCCACGCTCACCGCCATGTACGAGCAGCTGCCGCAGTCGAGGAAGGACGGGGTCATGCGCTCGGTGCATGCGGGCCGCGCGTGCACGCCGGAGGAAGTGGCGCGCGTCATCGTCTGGCTCGGCACCTCGAGCCCCGAGTACATGTCGGGCAGCACGGTGGACGTCAACAGCGGGTCGTACCCGCGCTAGCCGTGCCCATCCTCAGGCGCGGCGGCCTCAGCATCGACTGCATCGACGAGGGCAAGGGCCCGCCGGTGGTGCTCGCGCACAGCTCGGTGAGCGGCAACCGCCAGTGGAAGCGGTTGATCGAGCGCCTGCGCGGGCGCTATCGCGTCCTCGCCCCCAACCTGCACGGCTACGGCAAGACCACCGCCTGGAGCGAAGCGCGCACCCTGACCATCGAGGACGCGGTGCAGGTGCTGCTCGGCGTCTGCGAGGGGTTGGAGGCGCCGATCCGGCTCGTCGGCCATTCCTGGGGCGGCTACCTCGCCATCGCCGCGGCGCAGAAGCTCGGCGAGCGCGTCTCGCACCTCGCGCTCTACGAGCCGATGATGCCCGGGCTGCTGCGCGGGCACGAGCGCGCGAA
>DATFEJ010000015.1:0-5232 GCA_035251235.1 Burkholderiales bacterium | reverse complement strand
GCACGCTTTACGCGACCAACCTGTTCCGGCTCACCGAGGAGCTGTGCAAGAAGAAGGACGGGGTCGTCGACGTCAACATGGACGACGAGGTGATCCGCGGCACGACCGTGGTGAAGGAAGGCAGCGTTACCTGGCCGCCCCCGGCGCCCAAGGGCCACGGCCACGGGGCGGGCAAGCCGATGTCGGGCAAGGCGCTCGCCGTCATGTTCCTCGTCGGCGCCGTGCTGTTCTGGTTCATCGGCGCGCATGCGCCGGCGGCCTTTCTCACCAACTTCACGGTGTTCGTGCTGGGCTGCTTCGTCGGCTACATGGTCATCTGGAACGTCACGCCCGCCCTGCACACGCCGCTGATGAGCGTGACCAACGCCATCTCCAGCATCATCGTCATCGGCGCCCTGATCCAGATCGCGCCGCCGCTGGAGGCGGGGGCGGGCGGGCGGCCCGACGAGCTGATCCGCTGGATGGCCGTCGCCGGCATCGCCCTGACCAGCATCAACATGTTCGGCGGATTCGCCGTCACCCGCCGCATGCTGGCGATGTTCCGCAAGTGAGGGCAAGCCACCCATGACCTTCGGCCTCACCACCGTCGCCTACATCGGCGCGACCATTCTCTTCATCCTCAGCCTCGGCGGCCTGTCCAACCCGGAGACCTCGCGCCGCGGCAACCTGTACGGCATCATCGGCATGGCCATCGCCGTGCTCGCCACGGTGCTGGGGCCGCGCGTCGCCGCGGCCGGCATCCCGTGGATCGTCGGTGCCATGGTGCTCGGCGGGGCCATCGGCCTGTATGCCGCGCGCATCGTGAAGATGACGCAGATGCCCGAGCTGGTGGCGATCATGCACAGCCTGGTGGGCCTCGCCGCGTGCCTGGTCGGCTTCGCCAGCTACGTGGACACCTCGATCCAGTTCACCGGCGCCGAGAAGACCATCCACGAGATCGAGATCTACCTCGGCGTGCTCATCGGCGCGGTGACCTTCTCCGGCTCGGTGATCGCCTTCGGCAAGCTGTCCGCCCGGATCAGCGGCAAGCCGATGCTGATCCCCGGCCGGCACTGGCTCAATCTGCTCGGCCTGCTGGTGGTGCTCTGGTACGGGCGCGAGTTCGTGCTCGCGCCGTCGGTGCAGGCCGGCATGACGCCGCTCATCATCATGACGGTGATCGCGCTGCTGTTCGGCATCCACATGGTGATGGCCATCGGCGGCGCCGACATGCCGGTGGTGGTGTCGATGCTGAACAGCTACTCGGGCTGGGCGGCGGCGGCCACCGGCTTCATGCTGTCCAACAACCTGCTCATCGTCACCGGCGCGCTGGTGGGTTCGAGCGGCGCGATCCTCTCCTACATCATGTGCCGCGCGATGAACCGCAATTTCGTGTCGGTGATCGCGGGCGGATTCGGCACCGGGGGAGGCGCGCCGGCGGCAGCCGGCGGCGCGCAACCGGCCGGCGAGGTGGCGCCGATCCTCGCCGCGGAGACGGCGGATCTGCTGCGCGAGGCGAAGAACGTGATCATCGTCCCGGGCTACGGCATGGCGGTGGCGCAAGCGCAGCACACGGTCTACGAGATCACGCAGCACCTGCGCGACAAGGGCGTGAACGTGCGCTTCGGCATCCACCCGGTCGCGGGCCGCATGCCGGGCCACATGAACGTGCTGCTCGCCGAGGCCAAGGTGCCCTACGACATCGTGCTCGAGATGGACGAGCTGAACGAGGACTTCCCGCAGACCGACGTCGCCATGGTCATCGGTGCGAACGACATCGTGAACCCCGCGGCGCAAGACGACCCGGCGAGCCCGATCGCCGGCATGCCGGTGCTGGAAGTGTGGAAGGCGAAGACCTCGATCGTCATGAAGCGCAGCATGGCCTCGGGCTATGCCGGCGTGGACAATCCGCTCTTCTACAAGGAAAATAACCGCATGCTGTTCGGCGATGCGAAGAAGATGCTGGACGAGGTGCTCGCCGCTCTGAAGGCCTGAGAGAAACTCCGGCCGCGCCCTGCGGTCGGAGCGTGAGCACGTTGAGCACGTTACTGCGGAGACCACCTTGCAGCGCTCGCTGGCCGACCGCCTACGATCCCTGACCGACCGCCTCGGCCGGCGCATGAGCGCGCCGACGCTGAAGATCGGCGTGTCGGCGCGCATCCTGCATCCGCAGCCCGGATCGAAGGGCCTGCAGTCCAAGACCCTGCAATACCTCGAGCAGACGGCGGCGCACTGGCTGATGTCGCGCAACGTCCTCGTGCTCATGGTGCCCACCGTGGACACCGGCGGGCTGCTCCATCGCAGCGAGGTGCGTCTGGCGGACTATGCGCGCCACCTCGACGGCCTGATGCTGCAGGGCGGCGCCGACGTCTGCCCGCTCACCTACGGCGAGGAGCCGCTCGCGCGCGAGTGGGTGGGCGACCGGCTGCGCGACGAGTACGAGATCGAGCTGCTGCATTCGTTCATCGAGGCCGGCAAGCCCGTGCTCGGTATCTGCCGCGGCGCGCAGCTCATCAACGTCGCCTACGGCGGCACGCTCTACCAGGACATCGTGCGCCAGGTGCCGCAGGCCGGACGCCACGTCACCGACGACTACGAGAAGCACCGTCACGAGCTGCGCTTCGAGCCGGGCAGCTGGCTGGCGCGGCTGTACCCGGGCAGCGAGCGAGCGCACGTCACCTCGATCCACCACCAGTCGGTGAAGACGCTGGGGCGGCACCTGTCGGTCGAGGCGCGCTCGGCCGCCGACCAGGTGATCGAGGCGATCCGCGGCACGGGGAAGAGCTTCGTGCTGGGCGTGCAATGGCACCCCGAGTTCCACGCGCCGGGCGAGGCCGGGCTGCTCGACAGCGCGCCCCTTCTCGACGAGTTCCTGCGCGCGGCGCAGCGGGCGGCCTGAGCCCATGGAACTCGGCTTCCTGCCCAGCCTGCCGCCGGCCTTCGGCCAGCCGGCGCTCTTTGGCGCGCTGCTGCTCGCGGGGCTGCTCGGCGGCGAGGTGGTGCGGCGCGCGCTCGGGCTGCCGCGCATCACCGGCTATGTGCTCGCGGGCGTGCTGCTCGGCCCCCAGGTCTCGGGCTTGCTCGCCGCGGGCGCGCTGCTCGAGGCGCGCGTGCTGATCGACCTGTCGCTCGGGCTCATCGTCTTCGAGCTCGGGCACCGGCTCGACTTCCAGTGGCTGCGCCGCAACCGCTGGCTGTTCGCGGCGGCGATCGCCGAGAGCCTGTTGTGCTTCGCCTGCGTGCTCGCCGCGCTGCTCGCTTTCGGCTTCCAGCCGCTCCTGGCCGCCACCGCGGCGGCCATCGGCACCGCGACCTCGCCCGCCGTGGTGCTGCTGGTGGCGCACGAGCTGCGCGCCGCCGGCCAGGTCACGGAGCGCATGCTGCTGTTCACCGCGGTGAACTGCGTGGTCGCGTACCTCGCGCTCACGCTGCTGCTGCCGTTCCTGCACCTGGAGCACGCCACCAGCTGGCGCGAGGCGTTGCTGCACCCGCTGTACCTGCTCGCCGGCTCGGCGCTGCTCGGCTTCGTCGCCAGCCTCTCGCTGCTGTGGCTCGCAGGCTGGGTAGGCAAGCGCGAGGACCGGCAGTTCATCCTGCTCGTTGCGCTGGTGGTGCTGACGGTGGGCACGGCGCGCGGCCTCAACCTGTCGGTGGTGGTGACCGTGATCACGCTGGGCATGCTGGCGCGCAACTTCGACTACGAGCACGCGCTGCTGCCGCTGCGCTTCGGCTACGGCGGGCAGCTGTTCTTCGTCATGCTCTTCGTGCTCACGGGCGCGAGCCTCGAGTTCGGCGCGCTGCCGGCGGTGGCGGGCGCGGCGCTCGCGTTCATCGTCGCGCGCTTCCTCGGCAAGGGAGTGGCGCTGCTCACCGTCGGACGGATGTCGGGGATTCCACCGGCCGGCGCCGGGTATCTCACGCTGGCGCTCATGCCGATGTCGGGCCTCGCCGTGGTCATGGTGCTCGACACCGCGGCCATGTACCCGTCGTTCGGCGGCGAGCTGGCGGCGGTGGTGCTCTCGGCCGTCGCGCTGCTCGAGATCCTCGGGCCGATCGCCACGCAATTCGCGCTGAAGCGCGCCGGGGAAGCCGACCCGGCCGCGGGCAGCGCCTGAGGCCGGGCGCCGTGGACGCGCTCGTCTTCACGCCTTCGCCCGAGCTCAGCATGGGCGTCGAGCTCGAGCTGCAGCTGGTGCAATCGCACGATCTGGACCTGGCGCGCGACGCAGCCGAGCTGCTCGCCCGGCTGGAGAAGCTGAAGCTGCCCGGGGCGGTGAAGCCCGAGATCACCGAGAGCATGATCGAGCTGAACAGCTCGGTGCACCGGCGCCACGGCCTGCTGGCCGCCGAGCTCGAGGCCATGCGCGACGCCGTGGTGCGCGAAGCCGGCATGCTCAACCTGCTCGTGTGCGGCGGCGGCGCGCATCCTTTCCACAGCTGGACCGAGCGGCGCGTCTTTCCGACCGAGCGCTTCAAGCACATCCTGGAGCGCTACGGCTACCTCGCCAAGCAGTTCACCGTCTTCGGCCAGCACATCCACGTCGGCTGCCCGAACGGCGACGACGCGGTGTACCTGGTGCACATGATGACGCGCTACGTGCCGCATTTCATCGCGCTGTCCGCGGCCTCGCCGTTCTACCAGGGCGAGGACACGTCATTCCAGTCCTCGCGCCTCACCGCGGTGAACGCCTTCCCGCTCGCCGGGCACATGCCGTTCGTCAAGGACTGGGCGGAATTCATCGAGTACTTCGAGCGCCTGCGCGCCTTCGGCGTGGTGGAAAGCATGAAGGACTTCTACTGGGACATCCGTCCCAAGCCCGAGTACGGCACGATCGAGATCCGCGTCTGCGACACGCCGCTCACGGTCGCCCGCGCGGCCGGGCTCGCCGCCTACGCGCAGGCGCTGGCGCAGTGGCTGCTCGAGGAGCGCCCGCAGCCCGCCAAGCGCGCGGTGTACCTGGTGAACGCCTTCAACCGCTTCGAGGCGGCGCGCTTCGGCCTGCGCGGCCAGCTGATCGATCCGTTCGCGCAGAAGAAAAAGCCGCTGGCCGACGACATCCTCGATGCGATCGCCGGGGTCATGCCGCAAGCTGTCGCGCTGGAAAGCGCCGATGCGCTCGCCGCGCTCGCCGCCGACGTGCGCCGCTCGTACTCGGACGCCGACTGGCTGCGCGAGCGCTTCGCCGCCAACCGCTCGCTCGCGCACACGGTGCGCGAGTCCGCGGCGCGCTGGTCGGGGGACAAGCCGCGCGC
>DATFEJ010000241.1:0-3218 GCA_035251235.1 Burkholderiales bacterium | reverse complement strand
CGCCACGTACTTCGCCACCGACTTCGGCGCGCGGAACCGGTACACGCTCCCGTGCACCGCAAGCAGCAGCCCCACCCCATCGACATGACCGGTCACCAGATGCCCGCCCAGCCGGTCGGCGAGGCGCAGCGCCTTCTCCAGGTTCACCTGCCCGGGCCGGTCCAGGCCGACCGTGCAATCGAGCGTCTCCTCGGAAACGTCGAACGACAGCTTCTTGCCGCTCTTCTTCACCACCGTAAGGCAGCAACCCTGCACGCAAACGGAATCCCCCACCTTCACGTCGGTCACCGGCAGCTTGCCCGCGTCGACGACGAGCGGCTTCGCCTTCACGATCTTGCCAACCGCCTGCACGATGCCGGTAAACATCAGACCCTCGCAATGATTCTCAAGTCCTCGCCGATCCGCTCGACCGAGCGGATCTTCAACGGCACGCGCTGATCGAGCGACGTCATCTCGGCGAGATTGACCATCCCCTGCGCCGAGTCGCCGAGCAGGCTGGGATTGAGATAGACGAGGAACTCGTCCACCAGGCCCTCGCGCACCAGAGACCCGTTCAGCTTGAAACCGCCCTCGACGTGCAGCTCGTTGATCCCGCGCTTGCCCAGCTCGGCGAGCATCCTTGCCAGGTCCACCTTGCCGGCCTTGTTCGGCAGCGCCACGATCTCCGCGTTCGGCAGGGATTTCCCCTTCACCGCCGCGAACAGGAGCGCCTTCTCCCCCTGCAGCACGCGCGCCGTCGCCGGCGTCTCGACATGGCTGTCGATCACCACCCGCAGCGGCTGCCGGGGAGTCTGCACTTCGCGCACCGTCAACTGCGGATCGTCCGCTTTCACCGTCCCGCCCCCGGTGGCGATGGCGCAAGCCCGCGCGCGCCAGCGATGCCCGTCCTTCCGCGCCTCGGGCCCCGTGATCCACTGCGACTTGCCGTTCGCGAGCGCCGTGCGCCCATCGAGCGTCGCCGCGATCTTCATGCGCACCCACGGCCGCCCGCGCGTCATGCGCGAGACGAACCCGATGTTCAACTCGCGCGCCTCCTCCTCCAGCAGCCCGGACTCGAAAGGAACGCCCGCGGCGAGCAGCGCGTCGCCGCCGCGATGGGAATCCGGATTGGGATCGCGCATCGCCGCCACCACGCGCACGACGCCCGCCTTGACCAGCGCCTGCGCGCACGGCGGCGTCTTGCCATGGTGATTGCACGGCTCGAGGGACACATAGGCGGTAGAGCCGCGCGACCCGGCGCTCGCCTGCACCAGCGCATTCGCCTCGGCGTGCGGCAAGCCCGTCTTCTCATGCCAGCCCTCGCCGACGATGCGCTCGCCGTGCGCCAGCACGCAGCCGACGCGCGGATTGGGTGTCGCGGTGAAAAGCCCCCTCTCCGCCAGCGCGAGCGCACGCCGCATCATGGCGTGGTCGAGCGGGGAGAAGGCGCTCACTTGCGCCGCTTCTTCGCCTTCACTTCCTGCACCGCCTCGCGGAACTCCTCCGGCGTCTCGAAGCTGCGATACACGGAAGCGAAGCGGATGTAGGCGATCTTGTCGAGCTTGGCCAGCTCGCGCATGACCATGTCGCCCACCTTGGTGGTCGGCACCTCGCGCTCGCCCAGCGCGCGCAGGCGGTCCTCGATCCGGGCGATGGCCGCGTCCAGCGCCTCGGTCTCCACCGGGCGCTTGCGCAAGGCGATCTTCATGCTGCCGGCGAGCTTCTCGCGGTCGAACTCGACGCGGCTGCCGTCCTTCTTCACCAGGCGCGGCATCTTGAGGTCGATGCGCTCGTAGGTGGTGAAGCGCTTGTCGCACGACGGGCACTTGCGGCGCCGGCGGATGGCGCTCGCCTCGGTGCTCGAGCGCGAGTCGACCACCTGGGTGTCCTCGTGGCCGCAGAACGGGCAGCGCATGTCAGCTCAGGCGTAGACCGGATGCGCGGCGCACAGCGCCTTCACTTCGCCGGCGACGCGCGCGAGGTTCGCCTCGTCGGCGGGCCGGTCGAGCACGTCGGCGACGAGGTGCGCGAGGCGCTCGGCCTCGGCGACCCGGAAGCCGCGCGTGGTCAGGGCCGGCGTGCCGATGCGGATGCCCGAGGTGACCATCGGCTTCTCGGGGTCGTTCGGCACGGCGTTCTTGTTGACCGTCATGTGCGCGCGCCCGAGCGCGGCCTCGGCGTCCTTGCCGGTGATTTTCTTCGACCGGAGGTCGAGCAGCATCATGTGCGACTCGGTGCGCCCGGAGACGATGCGCACGCCGCGCGCGATCAGCACGCGCGCCATGGCCTTGGCGTTGTCGAGTACCTGCTGCTGGTAGGCCTTGAATTCGGGCCTGAGCGCCTCGCCGAAGGCCACGGCCTTGGCGGCGATCACGTGCATCAGCGGCCCGCCCTGCAAGCCGGGAAAGACGACCGAGTTCACCGCCTTCGCGGTGTCGCCCTTGCCGAGCACGAAGCCGCCGCGCGGGCCGCGCAGCGTCTTGTGCGTGGTGCTGGTCACGTAGTGCGCGACGCCGACGGGCGACGGGTAGAGGCCGACCGCCACCATGCCCGCGTAGTGCGCCATGTCGGCCATGAGCAGCGCGCCGCAGGCATCCGCGATATGGCGGAAGCGCTTCCAGTCGATGGCGAGGGAGTACGCGGACGCCCCGGTGACGATGAGCTTGGGCCGGTGCTGCAGCGCCAGCCGCTCGGCCTCGTCGTAGTCGATCTCCTCCTTCGCGTTCAATCCGTAGGAGACGAACCTGTAGAGCTTGCCGGATAGGTTGACGGGCGAGCCGTGCGTCAGGTGCCCGCCGTGCGCGAGCGACATGCCGAGCACCGTGTCGCCCGGCTGCAGCACGGCGAAGTACACCGACTGGTTGGCCTGCGAGCCCGAATGCGGCTGCACGTTCGCCCAGTCGGCGCCAAAGAGCTTCTTCGCGCGCTCGATGGCCAGCGTCTCGGCGATGTCCACGTACTCGCAGCCGCCGTAGTAGCGCCTGCCCGGATAGCCTTCCGCGTACTTGTTGGTGAGCACGGACCCCTGCGCGGCGAGCACCGCGGGGCTGACGTAGTTCTCCGAGGCGATCAGCTCTACGTGGTCTTCCTGGCGGCGGGCCTCCAGGCTGATGGCGTCCCAGAGCTCGGGATCGGTGCGGGACAGCAGGTCGTTTGCGGACATGGGGGCGGGCGGTAAAGAGCCGCGATTCTACCGTAGGGGGTCCCCCCGGCCTTCAGTCGTCCCCGGCGTCCACCCG
>DATFEJ010000028.1:0-38403 GCA_035251235.1 Burkholderiales bacterium | reverse complement strand
CCCGCCGCGGGAGGGCCAACGGCAAGGCGGTGAACGCCGGCCGGACGGTCGTCCGCAAGGACAGCAGCAGCAGCGGCCGCCGCAACATGCCCGCCCGCCGCAGCAGGGACAGACAGGCGCAGACCGCGTGCAACCTCCTCGTCCCCCGCAACAGGGACAGCCAGGCGCGGAACACGCGGGTGACGAGCAGCGTCGCGGCGGACGCCGCGGCCGGCGTGACCGCGGCCGCGAGCGCCGCCCCGAGCAGGGCCGGGAGCACGCGGGAATCTCCGCCTACGCCACCGACAGTCCAGAAGCCCTTGCCCTGCGCCAGGCGGAGCTCGAAATGCACCGCGCGCAGATGCGGATTGAAGCGGAGCAGGCTGAGGCCCGGGAAGCACCGCCCGCGGAGAACCGCGAGGTCGAGGCTGCCCCGTCTTTTCCCGTCACGCCTGCGCCCGCGCCGGTGGTGACACCTGCGCCGGCACCCGCGCCCGCCCCCATGGTGACGCTCTCCGATCCGCGGGCCGAGCTGGAGAGCTCCGGGCTGCAGATGGTGGAAACGCGCGCCGAGCGCGTGAGCGCGCCGGAGCCGGCGGTCGACCTCCAGCCGCTTGGCCGGCCGCGCCGCGAGCGGCCGCGGCCGAGCGCCGAGGACGATTCGCTGGTGCAGATCGAAACGAAGCAGTAGCGGGCAGAGCTACTCGGAAGCCAGCTCGACGCCGAACACGCGCTTCTTGAGCTCGGCGAGACGGTCGCGCAGCGCCGCCGCCTTCTCGAACTCGAGATTGCGCGCGTAACCGGTCATCTCCTTCTCCAGGCGGCGCAGCTCGCGCGCGAGCTGCTTCTCGCTCATCGCTTCATACTGCGCCGCCTGCTGGGCGGCCTTCAGCCCGGCCGCCGCGCCGGCGGCGTCGTAGACGCCGTCGATGAGGTCCTTGATGCGCTTGGTCACCCCCTTGGGGGTGATGCCTTCGCGCTCGTTCCAGGCCACCTGCTTCGCCCGGCGCCGGTCCGTCTCCCGGATGGCGCGTCGCATGGAATCGGTCATCGTGTCGGCATAGAGGATCGCGCTGCCGTGCAGATGCCGCGCTGCGCGACCGATGGTCTGGATGAGCGAGCGCTCGGAGCGCAGAAAGCCCTCCTTGTCGGCGTCGAGGATCGCCACCAGCGACACCTCCGGCAGGTCGAGCCCCTCGCGCAGCAGGTTGATGCCGACCAGCACGTCGAACTCGCCGAGGCGCAGGTCGCGGATGATCTCCACGCGCTCGACGGTGTCCACCTCGGAGTGCAGGTAGCGCACCTTCACGCCGTGCTCCGCCAGGTACTCGGTGAGCTCCTCGGCCATGCGCTTGGTCAGCGTGGTGACGAGCACGCGCTCGTTCTTGTGCACGCGCACGCGGATCTCCGACAGCAGATCGTCCACCTGCGTCGCGGCCGGCCGCACCTCGACCGCGGGATCGATCAGCCCGGTCGGCCGCACCACCTGCTCCACGACCTGCGCGGACTTCTGCGCCTCGTAGTCCGCGGGCGTCGCGGAAACGAAGACCGTCTGGCGCACCACCGCCTCGAACTCGTCGAAGCGCAGCGGCCGGTTGTCGAGCGCCGACGGCAGGCGGAAGCCGTACTCGACCAGGTTTTCCTTGCGCGAGCGGTCCCCCTTGTACATCCCGCCCAGCTGGCCGATGGTGACGTGGCTCTCGTCGATGAACATCAGCGCGTCCTGCGGCAGGTAGTCGATGAGCGTGGGCGGCGGCTCGCCCGGCTTGCGCCCGGAAAGGTGGCGCGAGTAGTTCTCGATGCCCTTGCAAAAGCCCAGCTCGGCGAGCATCTCCAGGTCGAAGCGCGTGCGCTGCTCGATCCTCTGCGCCTCCACCAGGCGACCCGCCTGGTGGAACTGCTCCGCGCGCTCGCGCAGCTCGAGCTTGATGGCCTCGACGGCGCGCAGCGTGGTCTCGCGCGGCGTGACGTAGTGGCTCGAGGGGTACACCGTGAAGCGCGCGAGCGCGTGCAGCACGCGGCCGGTGAGCGGATCGAACAGCTGCAGCTGCTCGATCGCGTCCTCGCCGAGCGAGATGCGCACCGCGTGCTCGGCGTGCTCCGCCGGGAAGACGTCGATCACGTCGCCGCGCACGCGGAACGTGCCGCGGCGGAAATCGAGCTCGTTGCGCTCGTACTGCATGGCGACCAGGCGCGCGATGACGTCGCGTTGCGTCGCCTTCTCGCCCTGGCGCAGGTGCAGGATCATGCCATGGTACTCGGACGGGTCGCCGATGCCGTAGATCGCCGACACCGTGGCGACGATCACCACGTCGCGGCGCTCCATCAGCGACTTGGTCGCCGACAGGCGCATCTGCTCGATGTGCTCGTTGATCGAGGAATCCTTCTCGATATAGAGATCCCGCGCCGGGACGTAGGCCTCGGGCTGGTAGTAGTCGTAGTAGGAGACGAAGTACTCGACCGCGTTCTCGGGAAAGAACTCGCGGAACTCGGCGTACAGCTGCGCCGCCAGCGTCTTGTTGGGCGCCAGCACCAGGGCGGGCCGGCCGAGCCGGGCGATGACGTGCGCCATCGTGTAGGTCTTGCCCGAGCCCGTCACGCCGAGCAGCGTCTGGAACGCCAGCCCGTCGCGCACGCCCTCGGTGAGCGCCTCGATCGCCTCCGGCTGGTCGCCCGCGGGCGCGAACGGCTGGTGCAGCCGGTACGGGCTATTGGGAAAAGTCAGCGCCACGAGTAGAATTTCGCCCGTCGAAACCGAAAATGCTAGCACGATGAACGCGCCGCACGCCCCCTCCCCGCTCGCCGCGGTTCCCATGGCGCCGCGCGACCCCATCCTTGGCATTACCGAGGTCTTCGTCGCGGACAAGAATCCGCGCAAGGTCAACCTCGGCGTCGGCGTGTACTACGACGACGGCGGCAAGGTGCCGCTGCTCGAGTGCGTGCAGCGCGCCGAGCAGCAGCGCGTGCAGTCGGGCGCGCCCAAGGCCTATCTGCCGATCGACGGCCTCCAGGCCTACGACCAGGCGGTGCAGGCCCTGGTGTTCGGCGCGGACGCGCCGGTGATCCGCGAGAAGCGCGTCGTGACGGTGCAGGCGCTCGGCGGCACGGGCGGCCTGAAGATCGGCGCGGACTTCCTCAAGCAGATCAGCCCGGACGCCCAGGTGTGGGTAAGCGAGCCGAGCTGGGAGAACCATCAGGCGCTGTTCGAGGCGGCGGGCTTCCGCGTGCGGGCCTACCCCTATTACGATGCCGCCACGCGCGGCCTGAAGTTCGAGGCCATGCGCGCCGCGCTGGAAGCGCTGCCCGCGGGCTCGATCGTCGTCCTGCACTCCTGCTGCCACAACCCGACCGGGGTGGACCTGAGCGAGGCGCAGTGGCGCACGGTGCTCGGCATCGTCCAGGCGCGCGGCCTGGTGCCGTACCTCGACCTCGCCTACCAGGGCTTCGGCGACGGCATCGACGCCGACGCCTACGCGCCGCGCCTGTTCGCCGCGGCGATGTCGCCGATCTTCCTGTCGAGCTCCTTTTCCAAGTCGCTGTCGCTCTACGGCGAGCGCGTGGGCGCGTTCAGCCTGGTGGCCGGCAGCGCCGACGAGGCGGCGCGCGCGCTCTCGCAGGTCAAGCGCATCGTGCGCACCAACTATTCCAATCCGCCGACGCACGGCGGCGACATCGTGGCGCGCGTGCTCACCACGCCGGAGCTGCGCGCGCTGTGGGAGCAGGAGCTCGGCGGCATGCGCGAGCGCATCAAGGCGATGCGCAAGGCGCTCGCCGAGGGCGTGCAGAAGCGCTCCGGGAAGGACTTCTCCTTCGTGCTGCAGCAGCGCGGGCTGTTCTCGTACACCGGGCTGAGCAAGGCGCAGGTGGAGCGCCTGCGCGCCGAGTACTCGATCTACGCCATCGAGACGGGACGCATCTGCGTCGCGGCGCTCAGCTCGAGGAACATCGATTACGTCGCCGAGGCGATCGCCAAGGTCCTGGGTCAGTAGAGGTAGTAGCGCGCCGTGATCTGCAGGCGGGTGTCGTCCCCCCGCGTTCCGTCCACGCGCTCTGCCTTGCCCCAGAGCGCCTCCGCGCCGAGGAACAGGTCGGTGCGCAACCGGTGCACCAGGTTTGCCGAGACGTACTGGACGCGCTTCAGGTCGCCGGCCGGCCGCAACCCCTCGCTGTCGGTGCGCAGTGCGCTCAACCCGGCCGTCGTGGTCCAGCGCGCGGCCCACTTGCGCTCGTAGTACAGGTAGGCGCCCGAGAGCTTGAGCGGCTCGAGCGTGCCGCCCGCGTCGTAGACCGCGCCGATATCGCTCAGACCGTCGTTGAAGTAGCGGCCGATGCCCTCGCCCTCGTTCCACTGCGCGAGCAGCCGGTCGTCGCTGCCGACCTGCAGCGCGGCCGAAGCGCTGACGCCGTGGCCTGCAATGGTCCTGCGCACGCTCCCCACCGACGCCACCTGCGCGGAGTAGGTTACCGAGCGTTGCAGGCCCGCGAGCTGCGCGTGCAGGCGCTCGCCTTCGTAGCGCAGGCGCGCCACCAGGTCGGGCCGCTCCGAGCTGGCCGCGACGCTGTAGTTCGGCCCGCCTGCCGACGCGTCTGCCTGGGGATCCTCGAGCGCGCCCTCGAGCCGCAGCCTTTGCGCGAGCGGCAGGCTGCCGCGCAGGACGAACTGCCGCACGAACACGGCACCGCTCGGGCCGTTGTAGTCGAGAGTGGAAGGCCAGGCCGCATCGTCCATGAACGTCGTGTAAGTCTTGCCCACCGTCAGCCATTCGCCCAAGCGCAGCGCCAGCTGGGTGAGGTTCGGCTTCGCGCCCTCGTCGTAGGCGAACAGGTCCGCCTGCAGGTGGGCGCTGAAGCCGCCCCAGGACGTCGGCGTATGCAGGATGGCATTGAACTGGGAGGCACGCACGCCGAGGCGCGCGTCGTCGCTGGCGGCGCCGAACGGAATGGCCGAGGAGAGGAACGTGTCCTTCTCGTCGCCGACCAGCTCGCGGCGGGTCCACATCGCATCGAGCTGCACGAACCCGGCGATCAGGTAGCGGGTGCCCGTGCCTTCGATGGTGCGCGCCTTCGCCTTGAGCAGATCCTCCAGGCTCGCGTCGGCCTGCGCGCCCCGCTCCAGCGTGCCGCCCTCGCCCCGCGCCCCGCTGGCCGCGCACAGCGCAAGCAGGGTCGCAGCAATGAGCCTCATCCGCCGAGCGCCACGCACAGGACGGCGAGCACGACGCCCACCGCGGCGAGCAACGCCCCCGAGCCGAAGGCGGAAGCCCCCGACCAGCGGCCGAGCTTCCAGCCGAGGATGAACAGCATGACCACCGCAATCCCGTGCGAGATCCGCAGCGCGAGCCACGGCGCCTGCATCAGGATGAAAGGCAGCACGAGCGGAAAAGTCGATCCGAAGACCAGCAGGCAAATGAGCCCCGCCGCCTCGAGCTCCCGCCGCGACCAGTAGGCGGGCCTCGCCTGCGCATAGCTTTGCACCGCGCGGCGGATATGGCTGTAGGAATCGGGCGTCATCGCCTGCGCGACGAGCGGCGGCACCTCGGCCGCGACGCGCGCGCGAAAGGCGTCCTCGGACTCGAGCTCGCGCAATTCCAGGACCATGCGGTGCACGCGATGGCGCTCGAACTGCAGCTGCAGCAGGTAGATCACCGCGTCGATCAGGCCCCAGGCCAGATTGCAGCCGAGCGCCGCGAGCATCAGCTCGCGCACATTCACTTCGGCGCCCAGGGTGATTTCCGCGGCGGCGGTCACCGAGATGGCCATCAGGATGCCGAAGATGATCTCGGCGCCCCGCTCGAAAGGCGACAACGCGGCTGCGACAGCGTTCTCGGAAGGACGGCTCATGAGCGGGCGGGCCCAGTATAGGGTACCGGCGCGTACAATGGCCTGCGATCATGAAGCCAATCCTGCAGGAGCTGCGCAAGACGCCGATCTTCTGGCTGCTGCCGCTGGCGCTCATCGTGCTCGTGGCGGAGCACCTGGCGCCCGAAGCCCACACGCTGCTCTTCTTCCTGTCGGTGGCGGCCATCGTGCCGCTGGCGGCGCTGCTCAGCCATTCGACCGAGGCCGTCGCCTCGAAGACCGGCGACGCGATCGGCGGGTTGCTCAATGCGACCCTCGGCAACCTCACCGAGCTGGTGATCGCCATCACCGCCCTGCGCGCCGGGATGTTCGAGCTGGTCAAGGCCTCCATCGCCGGCGCGATCGTCGCCAATACGCTGTTCATGCTGGGCGCGGCGCTCCTTCTGGGCGGACTGCGTCATCGCGTCCAGGAATACAACCCGCTCGGCGCCCGCCTGCAGGTCAACATGCTGATGCTCGCGACGGTGACGCTGATCGTGCCTTCGGCGCTCGTCGGCATCAGGGGCATCGATGCGCCGGAATTCATGTCGGACCTGAGCATCGGGCTGTCGATCCTGCTGGTTTCGATCTACGCGCTGGGCCTGCTGTTCTCGCTGGTCACGCATCGCGATTTTTTCGCGAGCAAGGGCCATGCCGAAGGGGAAGAGGAGAAGCCCTGGCCGCTCGGCGTGGCCATCTCCGGCCTGGCGGTGGCCACGGTGTTCATCGCCCTGGTGAGCGAAGTGTTCGTCGAATCGGTGCAGCAGGCGGCACTCGCGCTCGGCATGTCGCCGGCGTTCGTCGGCTTCGTCGTCGTGGCACTGGTCGGCGGCGCGGCCGAGTCCATGACGGCGATCGCGGCGGCGCGCAAGAATCGCCTCGACCTGAGCGTGGGCATCGCCATGGGCAGCGCGGCGCAGATCGCGCTCTTCGTCGCGCCGGTGCTTGTCCTGTTCAGCCACGTGGTGGCGCCCGCCCCCATGGACCTGGGCTTCACCCCCGGGCAGGTGCTGGCCGTGTTCGTCAGTATGCTCACTGCCGCCCTGGTGGCGATCAGCGGCAGGTCGGCATGGTTCAGCGGCGTGCAGCTGCTCGCGGTGTACAGCGTGTTCGCCATCACCCTGTACTTGATGCCGAAGTGACGGCGTCGCTGCGTTGCTGCGGCGCGTAAAAGACTCTAAAATCCGCCCTCTCGCACCATTCCCCGATAGCTCAGTTGGTAGAGCGACGGACTGTTAATCCGCAGGTCCCAGGTTCGAGCCCTGGTCGGGGAGCCACCCAACTCGCGCAGCGGCATCAGCCAGGCCTGTGCACCCGCTTGTAGTGCCCCTGCTCGATTTCCTCGTGAATTGAAATGCCCTTCGGCTGCCAGCCGAGCTCGGCGCGTGAGCGCTTTCCCCTCACCCGGCTGTTCGATCCGAAGGAGGAATGCGCGCGCATGCCGAGCGCCGCTTCCGCTTCCGCAGGGGACCAGTTGCGGGTCCTGCCGCCAAAGCCGAGCATCCGGCTGATCGACGCGGCGACGTTCTTCAGCGCCTCCTCGCCGTTCTCTGCGTAGTACAGCGCGCCGGCGGGCGCCTTGTGCAGCGCCAGCACGTACAGCTCGACGACGTCGTCGATGTGCACGTTGGCCCAGAGGTTCTCCCCCCTGCCGATGTGCAGGCCGATGCCGGCCTTCTTCGCGTTCTCGATCAACGCCGGCACCTGGGCGCTCTCCTTGCGCACGCCGCGGCCCTCGCCGTAGATCATGCTGGGACGGATCACCACCGCACGCACGCCCTCGCGCGCGGCGTCGAACACCACCTGGTCGATCGCCGCCCGCTCCTGCATGCGCGGCACGGTCGGCGCAATGGTCGAATACTCGTCGTAGACGGCGTCGCTGCGCTCCCCGTTGGCCACCGTGCCGACGATGCCGGAGCCGCTGGTGTGCAGGAACGGCTTCCCGGAACCGCGCAGGGCGGAAACGATGGCAGCCACGACGCCGGGGTGGTTGGCCTCGGCCGTGTCGATGACCGCATCGGCCTCGCGCGCGGCCTGCGCGATCACCTGCGCATCGTCGAGGCTGCCGATCACGGCGCGCATGCCGCGCGCCCGGATCTCCTGCGCGCCGGATGCGCCGCGCACCAGGCCGGCGATGGCGTGTCCCTCGCGCAGCAGGCGCCCGGCCACCGACCCGCCGATGTAGCCGGTTGCCCCCGTGAGAAAAATGTTCATCGTCATCCTTTAGGGCGTGGTGCGCCTAGTCTATAAGAGGCCGGGGCCGGTTTGACGAGGATCAATACGCGCGGCGGGCTTCGTCCTAGGCTGCGAGCCATGAAGGCCGCGGACATCATGGCGAAGGAAGTGGTTTGCGTAGGACCGGAAGCGTCCGTGCGCGAGGTGGCGTCGCTCATGCTCGAGCGGCGCATCAGCGGGGTGCCGGTGGTCGACGGCGGGCAGCGCGTGCTCGGCATCGTGAGCGAAGGCGACCTCATCCGACGGCCCGAGATCGAGACCGACCATGTCCCGGAAGGCTGGCTCGGCCTGTTCCTTTCCGAAGAGCAGCGCGCGCGCAATTTCGTCAAGTCGCACGGGCGCAAGGCGCGCGAGGTGATGTCGCAGCCCGTGATCAGCGCGGGACCGGACACGCCGCTCGCCGAGATCGTGCGGCTCATGGAGCGGCACCGCATCAAGCGCCTGGCGATCGTGGAGCAAGGTCGGCTCGCCGGGCTCGTGACGCGCACCGACCTGCTGCGCGCCATGGTCGCGCACCAGAGCGCGTCGCCCGCAGCGGCGAGCGACGAGGCCCTTCGCAGCCGCATCGCCTCGATGCTGCAGGACGAGTCCTGGGCGAGCAGCGCCATGGTCTTCGTGCGCGTGGAGCATGGCGTCGCGCAGCTCTGGGGGACGGTGGAATCCGCCGCGCAGCGCGAAGCGCTCATCCTCGCGGTGCGCGGCGTGCCTGGAGTGCGGGACGTGGAGCCGCACCTGGGCCGGACGTTGCCGGGCTGATCCGCAGACTGCTGCACAGCAGCACACCGCGGGGGCCAAGCACCCCGCCCGCCCCTGCGTCCGATTCTCGTTGTGGATTCACCGACCGCTGAATTAGTATTCCCCGGACCGCGCAGGGAGGCGCGGAGCGGATTCCCGGCCTGAAGCCTGCGGGTCCGACCATCCAACCGAGGAGGGGACACATGATCGTCAAGACAGGCGTGAGGTTGACAACCGCGGCCGTGGCCGTGGCCACCGGCTTGGCCTTTGCGCAGGCCCAGGCGCAGACGATGCCGCGCGTGAACTGGAAGATGCAAAGCGCGTTCGGCAGCAACCTGCCGCACCTCGGACCCCCGGGGCAGCGCTTCCAGAAGGACATCGAGGACATGACCGACGGCCGCTTCGTGGTGAAGTTCCACGAGCCCGGCGCGCTGGTGCCGACGCTGGAGTGCTTCGATGCCGCCTCCAAAGGGTCGGTGGACGCCTGCTGGACGACGCCCGGCTTCCACGCCGGCAAGTACCCGGCGCTCGCCTTCTTCACCACGGTGCCGTTCGGCCCGCAGTTCGGCGAGTTCTTCGCCTGGAAGATCTTCGGCAACGGCAACAAGCTCGAGCAGGAAATCTACGCCAAGCACGGCCTGATGTCCTTCGATGCCTACGCCATCGGGCCCGAGACCTCGGGCTGGTTCCGCCGCGAGATCACCTCGCTCGACCAGCTGAAGGGCCTGAAGATGCGCTTCTTCGGCCTGGGCGCCAAGGTGATGCAGAAGCTCGGCGTGTCGACGCAGCTGCTCGCGCCCGCGGACATCTTCCCGGCGCTCGAGCGCGGCGTGATCGACGCCACGGAGTTCTCCATGCCGACCATGGACATCAAGCAGGGCTTCCACCAGGTGGCGAAGTTCAACTACTTCCCCGGCTGGCACCAGCAGATCTCGGTGAACCACATCCTGATGAACAAGAAGGCCTTCGACGCGCTGCCCAAGTCCTACAAGAAGATCCTGGAGATGGCCGCCGGCCACCAGGTGATGTACAACTACGCCGAGAGCGAGGCGAGCAACTTCGGCGCCATGGAGGAGATGGCCAAGAAGCACGGCGTGCAGATCAAGCGCTGGCCGGACGAGCAGATCGCGGTGTTCGAGAAGGTCTGGCTCGAGGTGATCCGGGAGGAGTCGGCGAAGGACGCGCTGTTCAAGCGGATCGCTGACGACTACCTCGCGTTCCGCGCCAAGTACAAGATCTGGGGCGATGCGCAGTTGGTCAAGCCGACCTACCTGAAGTAGCGCAGGGCCGCGGCGGCATGGAGTTCCTGCTGAGGCTGGGCGGCCGGCTCGCGAACCGCTACGCGCTGCTGGTGGCGCTGCTGGTGCTCCTCGGCATCGGCTTCGCCTACGTCTCGGGGCTGAACGGCGAGCAAAAGGAGGAGCTGCTGTACCAGGTGCAGCGGCTCCTGCCGATCGCCATGTTCCTGACGCTCGGCGTGCTGCTGTTCTCCGGCTATCCGGTCGCCTTCATCCTCGGCGGCCTCGCGCTGCTGTTCGGCGTGCTCGGCTTCTTCCTCGGCGCGTTCAAGCTGGTGCAGTTCTTCAATTTCGTGCCGCGCATCTGGGGCCAGGCGGCCGAGAACCTGGTGCTGGTGGCGATCCCGACCTTCATCTTCATGGGCGTGATGATGGAGCGCAGCGGCATCGCGCAGGACCTGCTGTACTGCGTGCAGGTCCTGCTCAAGCGCGTGCCCGGCGCGCTCGCGCTCGGGGTCACCATCATGGGCACCATCCTCGCGGCGATGACCGGCATCATCGGCGCCTCGGTCACCATGATGACCGCGCTCGCCCTGCCCACCATGATGAAGCAGGGCTACAGCCACGCGCTCGCCTGCGGCACCATCGCCGCCGCGGGCACGCTCGGCATCCTCATCCCGCCCTCCATCATGCTGATCATCATGGCCGACCTGATGGGCATCTCGGTGGGCAACCTGTTCTCGGCCGCCATCGTGCCCGGGCTGTCGCTGGCGGCGCTGTACCTGCTGTTTGTCTTCTTCGCCGCGAAGCTCAAGCCCTCGCTCGCGCCACCGTTGCCACCAGACTTGCTGGCCGTACCGAAAGGCAAGATGCTGCCGCTGCTGTGGCGCGCGTTCTTCCCGCCGGTGCTGCTGATCGGCATGATCAAGTGCTCGATCCTGTTCGGCTGGGCGACGCCCAGCGAGGCGGGCGCGGTGGGCGCGGCCGGCGCCATCCTGCTCGCCGCCGTGTGGGGCCGTCTCAATTTCCGCATGATGGACGCGGTGTGCAAGAGCTCGGCGCGCACCATCTCCATGGTGTTCTTCATCATCATCAGCGCCACCTGCTTCGCCTATGTCTACCGCGCGCTCGGCGGCGACGACATCGTCGAGCACCTGATCAAGGAAGCCGGCCTGGGCAGCTGGGGATTCCTGTTCCTAGTGATGGCGATCGTCTTCTTCCTCGGCTTTTTCCTCGACTGGATCGAGATCACGCTGATCGTGCTGCCGGTGTTCTCGCCGCTCATCAAGACGCTGGACTTCGGCGCGCACGTGCCGCAGGCCGACATCGTCTACTGGTTCATGATCCTGATGGCGATCAACCTGCAAACGTCGTTTCTCACGCCGCCGTTCGGCTTCGCGCTGTTCTACATCAAGGGCATCGCGCCCAAGGAAGTCAAGATCCAGAGCATCTACAAGGGGATCATCCCCTTCGTGATCCTGCAGCTGGTCGGCCTGATCGCGGTGATCGCCTTCCCGCAGCTCGCGCTCTGGCTGATGCGGGTCAGCTACAGTTGAAGATCGGCAGATGACCCAGACGATCAATGCTGCGGTGGTCACCGCGGAGCACCCGGCCACGGTGCGCGTCGCCGACCGCATCCGGCGCGTGGTGGATTTCATCGGCGGCTGGGCCTCCTGGCTCTCGCTGCCGGTGGTCATCGTCACCTGCATCGACGTGATCGCGCGCAAGGTCAGATACGTGGACGACGCGGGCAACATCCACAGCCTGCAGCTGTGGATGCGGGCCAACGTCGGCCCGGTCTTCGAGTCCGTCATCCTGCAGGAGATGGAGTGGCATTTCCACGCCGCCCTGTTCGCCCTGGTGCTGGGCTACGGCTTGATCTACAACAGCCACGTGCGCATCGACCTGATCCGCGAGAACCTCGCGTTCCGCAAGAAAGCGTGGCTGGAGTTCGCCGGCCTCACCTTCCTCATGCTGCCGTTCTGCGCGCTGGTGATCTGGTTCGCCTACGACTACGTGCTCGCCTCGTACGCGGTGCAGGAGGGCTCCGTCTCCACGGTGGGCCTGCCCTACCGCTGGCTGATCAAGAGCGTGCTGGTGATCGGGCTGGTGGTGGCGCTGCTCGCCGGGATCGCCGCCTGGCTGCAGGTGGTGACGATACTCTGGGGGTCGGGGCAGTTGCGCTTTCCGCTCATGACGCTCGAATGGCCCGAGGAGGACCGCAAGATCGAAGGCAAGGAGCGGGTCAAGCTCGAGGACGAGTACGGCCTGAGGCTTTCCGACGACGTGCTGCCCGGCAAACCGCCATCCTGAGGCACGCGCCGATGGACCTCGACTGGGAGAAGCTCTTCAAGCGCTACGTCTGGCACGACGAGCGCACGCCGTACCTGACGCGCGTCGCGAACCTCACCCGCGTGCAGGCGCGCTACGAGATCTTCGGCTACTGCCTGTTCATGGGCGTGCTCTCGGGAGTCCTGGCGGTGGTCACCCTGTCGCCCACGCTGCCGCACGGCGGGACCGCGTTCGTGCCGGTGTATGCCTTCACGGTGTGCTGCGCGGCGCTGATCCTCGGCTTCACGCGCCATCCCTGGGCCGCCATCTGGTGCGCGCTCGCGCCGCTCGCCGCGTTGCTGTACTTCGCTGCCTGGGGTTTTCATCCCGGCCTCGAATTCGGCGACCAGGCGCTGCTGGTCGTCGTCGCGCTGGGCGGCCTCCTGTATTCGCGCCGGCTGGTGGCGGTGGTGCGCGCCTGGCACGGGCGCATGGATCCATGACCGGGGCGCAGGCACTGCGCTTGCACGTGTGGGCCTACGTCGCCGGCGCGTGCGTGCTGAGCGCCGTCAACTGGAGGGTCGGCGACACCTGGTGGTCCTTCTGGCCGCTGGCGGTGTGGGGCGTGGCCCTGGCGGCGCACTACATGGTGCGCAAGACTGCCTCCGTGGACGAGCACTGGGTCGACGAGCACACCGCGGAGGTCCACGCCAAGAGCTACGACGTCGACCACATCGACCGCATCGCCAAGGACCAGCCCGGAAAGTCCGCGGAACCCCGCCCGAAGTAGCCGCCGCCGATGAAGATCCTGCGCGTCGAGGCGGTGCCGCTTTCCATCCCCTGCCGCCACGGCGCCGAGGGCTGGACGCTGGGCACGGGCGGCTGGAAAGCCCTCGATTTCTGCCTGGTACGCGTCGATACCGACGCGGGCATCACGGGCTGGGGCGAAGCGTTCTCGTATTCCTGCCGGCGCGCGGTGACCGCCGCGGTCAACGACATGATCGCGCCGCTCGCGGTCGGCCGCGATCCCGTGGACATCGACGGGCTGCACCGCGAGATCCAGCGCCGGCTGCACATCTTCGGCCGCTTCGGCATCACGGCCTTTGCGCTCTCGGGGCTCGACATTGCGCTCTGGGACATCGCCGGCAAGGCGGCCGGCAAGCCCCTGCACGCCCTCCTTGGCGGCGCGCGTCGCGCGCGCCTGCCCTGCTACGCGAGCCTGCTGCGCTACGCGGACACCGCGCTTGTCGCGCGCTACTGCGAGCGTGCCCTGGGCGAGGGTTTCAGCGCGATCAAGCTGCACGAGGTGAGCGAGCCGGTAATCGTGGCAGCTCGCGCCGTGGTGCCGCAATCTGCGCCGCTGCAACTCGACGTGAACTGCGAATGGAGCGTGGCCGACGCCATTGCCGTGGGACGGCGGCTTGCGCCGATGGGACTCGAGTGGTTCGAGGAACCGGTGTTCCCGCCCGAGGACGGTGACGGCCTGCGCGAGGTGGGCGACGCATGCGGCATCCCGATCGCCGCCGGCGAGAACTGCTGCTTCGCGACGCAGTTCGCGGCCCTGTTCGACGCCGGCGCCGTGCGGTACGCGCAGCCTTCGGTCACCAAGGTGGGAGGAGTGACCGAGTTCCGCAAGGTGGCGGCACTTGCCGCGCAGCGGGGCGTGAAGCTCGCGCCGCATTCGCCCTACTTCGGCCCCGGGGCGCTCGCCACCGTGCATCTGCTCGCCGCCCTGCCCGACGGGGCGCGCTTCGAGTACTTCTATCTTCAGGCCGAAGCCTGGCTGCACGGCGATCTGCTTGCGCCCCGGCGCGGCGAGCTCGCGGTGCCGCAAGGCCCGGGCCTGGGCGCCGATCCGGATGCCGAGGTGGTGCGGCGCTACCGTGCCGACTGACGCGCGGCGGCGGTTGATAGAATCCCGCGTGGCGCCATCCCGGCGCGAAACGAAGGAGGAGCGATGGAGCCGACGCAGGGACTCACAGTGCATTTCATGGACGGCAAGAAGCTGTCGTTCGGCTTTCCCAACCAGGCCGCCAACGCCGCCGCCCGGCAGATCCGCTTCGAGGAGTTCCTGAAGAGCGAGTTCCTCCTGGTGATCGCCGACGGCGTGCTGACCGTCATGCCGGTGGCCAACATCAAGGCGATCCAGCTGCCGGTCGACGACAAGAGCGTCGAGCAGGTGCAACTGCCCGCGCACGTCATCAAGGGCGCCACGGTCACGCGCGGCGAGCTGTAGGTCGGAATGCGCGCCGTACTCGCCCTTCTCGGCGTAGCGCTGTGCGCGGGTCTCGCGCAGGCACAGTCGCCGCACACCCACCAGCATTCCTTCGGCGACGCCGAGCGCTGGGCGCACGTGTTCGACGACCCCGCGCGCGACGCCTGGCAGAAGCCGCACGAGGTCATCCAGGCCCTGGCGCTCGCGCCGCAGGCGCGCGTCGCGGATCTGGGCGCGGGTACCGGATACTTCTCGGCGCGCCTCGCCAACATGCTGCCCAAGGGCCGCGTCTATGCCGCAGACCTGGAGCCCGACATGGTGCGCTACCTCGGCGAGCGCGCGAAACGCGAGGGACTGACGAATCTGACCCCGGTCGCCGCCGCGCCTGACGACCCTCGGCTGCCGGAAAAGGTGGATCTCATCCTGCTGGTGGACGTCTATCACCATGTCGAGGACCGCAGTCGCTACTTCGAGAGGCTGCGCGCTGCGCTGCGCCCCGGCGGACGCGTGGCGATCATCGACTTCCGCCTCGATGCGCCCGCGGGCCCGCCGCGCGCTTCGCGCGTCGCGCCGGAGCAGGTCAAGGCGGAGATGAAGCGCGCGGGATACGCGCTGGCCCGGGAGCACGGTTTCCTTCCGTACCAGTATTTCCTGGTCTTCCACCCCGCCTCCTAGCCGACGCCCGTGCAACACGAGGCGGAATCCCGCTACGCCTGGCTGCGCCTGTGGGCGACGCTCGCGCTGATGACGCTCGGCGGCGCGGGCATGTACGCCGTCACGGTCGCATTGCCGCCGGTGCAGGCGGAGTTCGGCGTCGGCCGCTCGGAAGCGTCGCTACCCTACACGATGACCATGATCGGCTTCGGCCTGGGCGGCATCGTCATGGGCCGGCTCGCGGACCGCTTCGGCGTCATGGTCCCCGTACTGATCGGCGCGCTGTGCCTGGGCGCGGGCTTCATCACCGCGGGGCTCGCCGGCAGCCTGTGGCAGTTCGCCCTGGCGCAGGGAGTGCTGATCGGGTTTCTCGGCTGCTCGGCGACCTTCGCGCCCCTGGTGGCCGACACTTCGCTGTGGTTCAACCGCCGCCGCGGCATCGCGGTGGCCATCTGCGCGAGCGGCAACTACCTGGGCGGTACCGTCTGGCCCCCGGTCGTGCAGCATTTCTTCGACACCGCCGGGTGGCGCGCCACGTATATCGGCGTAGGCGCGTTCTGCATCGCGGCCATGCTGCCGCTCGCCCTGGTGCTGCGCCCCCGCCCGCCGCTGCCGGCGCTCGCTCCGGGCGTCAAGGCGGGCCAGGCGCCGCACGACCTGGGCCTGCGGCCCGCCCTGCTGCTCGCCCTGCTCTGCACCGCCGGGGTGGCCTGTTGCGTGGCGATGTCCATGCCGCAGGTGCACATCGTCGCGCTGTGCAGCGACCTCGGCTTCGCCGCGGCGCGCGGCGCCGAGATGCTCTCGCTCATGCTCGGCTTCGGCATCGTCAGCCGGCTCGCCTTCGGCTGGATCTCGGACCGCATCGGGGGGCTGCGCACGCTGCTGCTGGGATCCGCGCTGCAGGGCGTGGCGCTGCTGCTCTTCCTGCCGGCCGACGGCCTCGTTTCGCTCTACGTCGTGTCCGCGCTGTTCGGCCTGTTCCAGGGAGGGATCGTGCCGTCCTACGCGATCATCGTGCGCGAGTATTTCGACGCCCGGACGGCGGGCGCCACGGTCAGCATCGTGCTCACCGCCACGCTGGTGGGCATGGCGCTCGGCGGCTGGATGTCGGGAGCGCTGTTCGACCTCACCGGGTCCTATCGCGCCGCGTTCCTCAACGGCATCGCCTGGAACCTGCTCAACATGACGATCGCCGGCGCGCTCTTGCTGCGCGCCCGAAAGCGGCTATAGTCGGCGCCGAGGAGGCACGCATGGACCTGAGCGAAAAGCTGCTGCGCCTGAAGCCGGAGGCCATGAGCAGCGAGGAGTGGGAAGTCCGCCTGGAGCTCGCGGCGCTGTACCGCGCCTTCGACTGGCTGGGCTGGACCGAGTCCATCTACAACCACATCACCGCCCGCGTGCCGGGCGGCGAGCGCCACTACCTGATCAATCCCTACGGCCTCAATTACCACGAGGTGACGGCCACCAATCTCGTCAAGGTGAACCTGGCCGGCGAGACGGTGGACGGATCGAAGTATCCGGTCAACAAGGCCGGGTTCATCATCCACAGCGCCATCCACGCGGCGCGCGAGGACGCGCATTGCATCATCCATACGCATTCGACGGCCGGCAGCGCCGTGGCCTGCAAGAAGGACGGCCTGCGCTTCGACAATTTCTACAGCGCGCTGCTCTACGGCCAGGTCGCCTACCACGACTTCGAGGGCGTGACGACCGATGCGGCCGAGCAGCCGCGGCTGGTGAGGAGCCTCGGCGACAAGGCCATTCTCATCCTGCGCAACCACGGGCTGCTGGTGGCCTGCCCGAGCGTCCCGCAGGCCTACCTGACCTACTGGGGACTGCAGCGCGCCTGCGAAATCCAGGTGGCGACCGATGCCATGCGCGGCGACAATCTGCCCATCGCGCCGCGCGTCCTCGAGCAAACGCCGGCGCGCTCGCAGGCCTTCAACACCGACCCGCGACCCGGTGGCCTGCCGTTCGACGCCCTGCTGCGGCGGGCGGGCATCCGCTACGAAGACATCATTTGATTGGAGATCCGAGGATGGACAAGAGGAGCCAGAAGGAGCGCTTCGACGACGGGCTGAAGACGCGGCGCGAGGTGCTGGGCGCCGGCTACGTGGACAAGTCGATGGCCGCGGTCGACGACTTCAACAAGCCGTTCGTCGACCTGCTCAACACCTATTGCTGGAACGACATCTGGAACCGGCCCGGGCTGGACCGCAAGACGCGCTCGATGCTCAACCTCGCCATGCTCTCGGCGCTCGGCAAGGAGCACGAGCTGAAGCTGCACATCAACGGCGCGCTCAACAACGGCCTTTCCAAGGAGCAGATCCGCGAGGTCTTCCTGCAGGTGGCCATCTATTGCGGGGTGCCGGCGGCCGTGGTGAGCTTCCGCTGCGCGAAGGAAGTCTTCAAGGAACGCGGCGTGTAGTAGTTGTTTGACAGCTTCGCCCCCCGGTGAGAAGGTTCGCCCCCCGGGGGGGCCTTTGGCGAAGATCGCGGTATTCAACCAGAAGGGCGGGGTCGGCAAGACGACGACCTCGCTCAACCTGACGGCGGCGCTCGCCCGCCGCGGGTTCAATCCCCTGGCCATCGACCTCGACCCCCAGGCGCACCTGTCCTACGTCTGCGGCGCCGTCGTCGAGCGCTCGGACGACTCGATCTACGGCTTCTACCAGCTCTCCAAGCCGCTCACCCAGCTCATCCGCGTCGCCACCGGCGGCTGGCTGGCGATCTCGGCGCACGTCGAGCTGTCCAAGGTGGACACGCAGTTCGGCAAAGGCGCGAACACGCTCAACCGGCTCAACCTGGGGATCGTGCGCGAGAACCTGAACACCGGCCGCCCGATCGTCATCGACTGCTGCCCGGTGCTCGGCGTGCTGTCGCTGTCGGCGATCTTCGCCTCGGACCGCGTGCTGATCCCGGTGTCGGCCGACTACCTGGCGCTGAAGGGCGTGCAGCAGTGCGAGAAGACGCTGCGTGCGCTCGAGCACGTGCTGAAGAAGCGCGTCGAGCGGCGCTACCTGGTGACGCGCTTCGATACGCGCCGCAAGCTGTCCCACCGCATCGTGGAGGAGCTGCACGCGCGCTTCGGCGCCGACATCTGCCAGACGCGCATCTCCGAGAACGTCGCGCTGGCGGAAAGCCCCGCCGCCGGCAAGGACGTCTTCGCGCACGCCCCCGAGAGCAAGGGTGCGCAGGACTACGACGCGCTGGTGGACGAGCTGCTGGCGACGGGCTTCATCCAGCAGCGCCCGCCGCCGCCCGCGCCCTAGTCCGGCTTGCCGTCGTCGCGCGAGATCATCGAGATGATGGAGTCCAGGCTGGCGGACTCGTCCCTGGGCATGGCGGTCAGCTCCCGGCACTCCAGGACCTCGCAGTAGGGATACATCTGCTGCAGGCGACGCTCGGCCTGCGCCTGGTCGGCCGCCTGGATCAGCAGGTTCTCCACCGGCGTGCCGCTGCGCGTGCGGATGCGGAAGCTGAACTTGGTGAGGAACTTCGGCGGGCTCTCAGGCGGCATGCCGCTCCAGGCGACCGAAGACCTCTTCCATCTCGCGGCGCAGCCGTACCGCGCCCACGCTGGCATCTACTGCGACGTCGCTCCATCTGACGGGCTGTCCTGCCGCCACGGGCTTGAGCACCTTCCAGCCGTGCGCGAGGCCCAGTGGCAGGCATCCCTGGGCGAGGGAATCCGCCGCCGGCATGAGCCGTCCGACCACGGTGTAGCCCCCTTCCCCGTCGAGCACTTCTCCGGGCTTGAGCGGGCGCTTGGCGGTGGCCACCGCGTCGGCGCGGAATCCCGTCGCGCAGCCGGTAGGCTCGCCGCGCAAGCCCACGGACGCAACCGAGATCCCGACTTCCAGCCCGATGAGGTGCCAGCGCTTGTACAGGCAGGCATAGCGGCCGCTGTCGTCGGTCTTCACCCCGTATTCGGCGAAGCAGCGCCGGATGTAGTCGGTCTCGCCTTCGAAGGCGACCCATACGCCGAAGCGGATGTCGTACTCGATTGGCGTGCCGTCCGGCTGCAACGACGACACCACCTCCACCTGCCCCTTGTGGTGCAGCACGCCGCCTTCGGCGCGCGGGCGCATCAGGTTCGGAATCTGGTCCACGCTGCCGGCGGGGTAATTGAGCCCGCCGGGCGCCGGGGTGAGCCCCGTCGCGTTGCACACGGCGCTCGTCTCGATGGCCGGCTTGGAGCCGTCGAGGAAGGAATTGAACATCTTCGGGTTGAGCCCGCCCAGCCTCGCCTGCTCGGGGGTGAGCCCGTAGTAGCCCCACACCGTCTCCGGCGTGGATTGCGCAAAGTGCGGGAGCCACTTGTGCCCCCGGCCCGCCGCCACCACGGGGAAGCCGGCCGCGCGCGCCCAGTCCACCAGGTCGCAGATGAGCGCGGGCTGGTCGCCGTAGGCGAGGCTGTACACCACGCCCGCCTCCGCAGCCTTGCGTGCCAGCATCGGCCCGCAGAAGCAGTCGGCCTCCACGGTCACCATCACGACGTGCTTGCCGTTGCGGAAGGCCTCCAGCGCGTGGTCCACGGCCGCGACGGGATTGCCGGTCGCCTCGATGACGATGTCGACTTCCGGGCTGGAGACCAGCCTGCGCCAGTCCTCCGAGATCGGGGTCCTGTCGACCAGGCCGGCCGGCCAGCCCACGCGCTGCAGGTTCGCCTTGGCGTTCGCGGGCTGCAAGTCAGCGATGCCGGCGAGGCGGATCCCCGGGGTCTTGGGCACCTGCGCGAGGTACATGGCGGCGAACTTGCCCGCGCCGATCAGGCCGACGCGCAGCGGCTTGCCCGCAGCCTCGCGCTCGACGAGCTTCGCGTGCAGGTTCATCTCAGGCCGCCTTCAGCGCGCCCTGCAGCTCCTCGGGCGGCGTGCCGTTCTTCCAGGGCAGCGGCACGTCGTAGGGCTTGAGCAGGCAGTCGTCGGGCAGGCAGCGGATCGGCGTGAAGTCGCGGTGCGCGATGTACCCCGGGCGCTTGAAGCGCCGGATGTGGTTGGACACCGCGCACAGCGACAGGTAGACGCTGACGCGGTTCCACGGCGAGAGGTTCGACGTCGAGGCGTGCACCAGGCAGCCGTGGAACAGGATCATCGAGCCCGCCGGGCCCTTGGGCGCGACGATGCCGCCGCGCGCCACCAGCTTGGCGATCGTTCCGTGGTTGATGGTCCACAGCGGGTAGCTCGTGGTGCTGGTGTCGTGCTCGGCGTCCAGCACGCCGAGCTTGTGGCTGCCCGGGATGAACATCAGCGGCCCGTTGAACTCGACGACGTCGTCGAGGAAGATCGCGATGTTCATCGCGCGCTCGGTCGGCATCAGGTCGTCGTTCTTCCAGGTGCCGTAGTCCTGGTGCCACTGCCAGACGTCGCCGTCGAAGGCCTGCTTGCCGTTGATCTTGAACTGGTGCATGTAGACGTCTTCGCCGAAGATCTGCACGATCGGCTCGACCATGCGCGGGTGGCGCGCCAGCCGGGCGAACGGAGCGCTGTACAGGTGCGCGGCGAAATTGGTGCGCACCACGTCGCCGGTCTTCTCGCGCACGTTTTCGGGCCGGCGCTGCGCGTACAGGGCCGGGACCTCGTCGGTCAGGACCTTGATCTCCTCCTGGTGGAACAGCGCCGGAAAGAACAGATAGCCGTCGCGGTCGAACCGCTGCATCTCCTCCTGGCTCAGCTTCATGTGCCGCTCCTTCCTGGGATGGATGCTACTCCGGAGGCAGATTCAATACTAATGCGACTTCTTAGGTATGAGTCCTAACGCTTTGCTTTATCACTACTTTCACCAACGACTTGAAAGAACACCTCGTCGTTCTTTACCAGGCCGAGCTCATACCGCGCCCGCTCCTCGATCGCCTCGACCCCCTGCTTGAGGTCCTGGACCTCCGCCTCGAGCGCCCCATTGCGCAGCTCCAGCTGCCCGTTCTTGCCCTGTGCGGCCGTCAGCTGCCCGTCCAGATCCCAGACGCGCAGCCAGCCCCCCTTGCCCAGCCAGAGCGGGTACTGGACGAGCAGGATCAGCGCGCCGAGGATCCCGGCGAGGATCTTCATGTCAGCGCGGACGCGCCAGGGCCTCCCGCCCCGGGTAGCTGACCGAATCCCCCAGGTCCTCCTCGATGCGCAGCAGCTGGTTGTACTTGGCGACCCGGTCCGAGCGCGACAGCGACCCGGTCTTGATCTGCAGCGCGTTCGTGCCGACGGCGATGTCGGCGATGGTCGTGTCCTCGGTCTCGCCCGAGCGGTGCGAGACCACCACGCCGTAGCCCGAGCGCTTGGCGAGCTCGATGGCGGCGAAGGTCTCGGTCAGCGTGCCGATCTGGTTCACCTTGACGAGGATGGCGTTGGCCACGCCCCGCTTCACGCCGTCGCGCAGCGTGCGCGCGTTGGTCACGAACAGGTCGTCGCCCACCAGCTGCAGCTGCGCCCCCAGGCGATCGGTGAGCATCTTCCAGCCGTCCCAGTCGCTCTCCCCCATGCCGTCCTCGATGGAGACGATCGGGTAGCGCGCGGCGAACGCCGCGAGGTAGTCGCACATCTCCTGGGCGTTGAGCTGCAGCTTTTCCGAGGCGAGCACGTAGCGCCCGTCCTTGCACAGCTCGCTCGCCGCGCAATCGAGCGCCAGCGCGACGTCCTCGCCCGGCCGGTAGCCGGCCTTGGCCACCGCCTCGAGGATGAGCTCGATCGCCGCCGCGTGCGTTGGCAGGTCCGGAGCGAATCCGCCTTCGTCGCCGACCGCCGTCGACATGCCCTGGGCGGCCACCAGCTTCTTCAGCGCCTGGAACACCTCGGCGCCGCAGCGCAGCGCCTCGCCGAAGCTCCTCGCGCCCAGCGGCACGATCATGAACTCCTGCAGGTCGAGCCGGTTGTTGGCGTGCGCGCCGCCATTGATGACGTTCATCATGGGCACCGGCATCTGCATCGGGCCCGAGCCGCCGAAATAGCGATACAGCGGCAGCCCGGCTTCCTCGGCCGCGCTCTTGGCGACCGCCATGGACACCGCGAGCAGCGCGTTGGCGCCCAGGCGCGACTTGTCTTCGGTGCCGTCGAGCTCGATCAGCGTCTTGTCGATGAACGCCTGCTCGGATGCATCCAGCCCGACGATGGCCTCGGATATCTCCGTATTCACGTGCTCCACCGCCTTCAGCACGCCCCGGCCGCCGTAGCGCCGCGCGTCGCCGTCGCGCACCTCCACCGCCTCGCGGCTGCCGGTGGACGCGCCCGAGGGCACGGCGGCGCGGCCCATCGAGCCCGATTCCAGCAGCACGTCCGCCTCGACGGTGGGATTGCCGCGCGAATCGAGGATCTCGCGCGCGACGACGTCAACGATGGAGCTCATGAGCTGATCACCTTGGTTTCCAGGAATGCATTCTTCTTCACCGTCCGGTCGAGGTCGCGCAGCGTCTCCAGCAGCTCGGGCATCAGGGCGAGGTGCATGGAATTCGGCCCGTCGCACAGCGCCTCGTCCGGCTTGGGGTGCGTTTCCATGAACACGCCCGAGACGCCCGCCGCGACCGCCGCGCGCGCCAGCACCGGGATGAACTCGCGCTGCCCGCCGGAAGACGTCCCTTGCCCGCCCGGCAGCTGCACCGAGTGGGTCGCGTCGAACACCACCGGGCAGCCGGTGGCGCGCATCGCGGCCAGGCCGCGCATGTCCACCACGAGATTGTTGTAGCCGAAGCTGAAGCCGCGCTCGCACACCAGGATCTGCTGGTTGCCGGCGTCCCTCGCCTTGTCGACGACGTTGCCCATCTCCCAGGGCGAGAGGAACTGGCCCTTCTTGATGTTCATCGCCTTGCCCTGCTGCGCCACGCTGCGGATGAAATTCGTCTGCCGGCAGAGGAACGCCGGCGTCTGCAGCACGTCCACCACCGCCGCCACCTCGGCGAGCGGCGTGTCCTCGTGCACGTCGGTCACCACCGGCACGCCGATCTGCTTCTTCACCGCGGCGAGGATGCGCAGGCCCTCCTGCATGCCGGGGCCGCGATAGCTCGCGCCCGAGCTGCGATTCGCCTTGTCGAAGGAGCCCTTGAAGATGTAGGGCATGCCCAGGCGCGCCGTATGCTCCTTCAGCATGCCGGCGACCTCCAGGCACAGCTGCTCGCTTTCGAGGGTATCCGGGCCGGCGATGAGAAACAGGGGCTGGTCGAGCCCGGCCTCGAACCCGCAGAGCTTCATGCCGCGACGGCCGAAAGCGGTGCTCCGGGCGACGAGCGCTTGGCCCGCGCGCGCTGCTCGATGGCGGCCGCGACGAACGCCCTGAACAGCGGGTGGCCGCTGCGCGGCGTCGAGGTGAACTCGGGGTGGAACTGCACGCCGATGAAGAACGGATGCCCGGGCAGCTCCATGATCTCCGGCAGCTGCTCGCTCGGCGTGCGCGCCGACACCTTGTAGCCCTTCGCCTCGAGCTGCGGCACGTAGACGTTGTTCACCTCGTAGCGGTGGCGGTGGCGCTCGTTCACCTCCGCCCCGTAGACGCGGTGCGCGAGCGTGCCGGCTTCCACCGGGCACTTCTGCGCCCCGAGGCGCATGGTGCCGCCGAGGTCGGCTTGCGCGTCGCGCCGCTCGATGCGCCCGGTGCGGTCGAGCCACTCGGTGATCAGGGCCACCACCGGATGCGGCGTGTCCGGGTCGAACTCGGTGCTGTTGGCGCCCGCCAGCCCGCAGACGTGGCGCGCGAACTCGATCGTGGCGAGCTGCATGCCGAGGCAGATGCCGAGATACGGAATCCCGTTCTCGCGCGCGTAGCGGATGGCCGCGATCTTGCCCTCGGTGCCGCGCTTGCCGAAGCCGCCCGGCACGAGGATGGCATCCATCTTCTCCAGCATCGCCGTGCCGCTGCGCTCGACCTCCTCCGAGTCCACGTAGTGCACGTTGACGCGGCTGCGCGTGTGGATGCCCGCGTGGCGCAGGGCCTCGTTCAGCGACTTGTACGAATCCTGCAGGTCGACGTACTTGCCGACGAAAGCCACGTCCACCTCGTGCTCCGGGTGCTCGAGCGCATCCACCAGCTTGACCCAGGCCGACAGGTCCGCCGCATGCGCGAGGATCTGCAGCTTGTGGCAGACGATCTCGTCGAGCATTTGTTTGTGCAGCATCATCGGGATCTTGTAGATCGAGTCCACGTCCCAGGCCGAGATCACTGCCTCTTTCTGCACGTTGCAGAACAGCGCGATCTTGCGCCGCTCGTCGTCCGGCAGGGGGCGGTCGGTGCGGCACAGGACGACGTCGGCCTGGATGCCGATCTCGCGCAGCTCCTTCACCGAGTGCTGCGTGGGCTTGGTCTTGATCTCTCCGGCGCTGGCGATGTAGGGCACGAGCGTGAGGTGGATGTAGCACACGTTGTTGCGCCCGAGGTCGAGGCCCATCTGCCGGATGGCCTCGAGGAACGGCAGCGACTCGATGTCGCCCACCGTGCCGCCGATTTCCACGATGGCGACGTCGGCGTCGCCGGCGCCCTTCTTGATGTGGTGCTTGATCTCGTCGGTGATGTGCGGGATCACCTGCACCGTGCCGCCCAGGTAGTCGCCGCGGCGCTCCTTCTTGATCACCGACTCGTAGATCTGGCCGGTGGTGAAGTTGTTGGCGCGGCGCATCTTGGTGCTCTGGAAGCGCTCGTAGTGCCCGAGGTCGAGGTCGGTCTCGGCGCCGTCCTCGGTGACGAACACCTCGCCGTGCTGGAACGGCGACATCGTCCCGGGATCGACGTTGATGTACGGGTCCAGCTTGATGTTGGTGACGCGGATGCCGCGCGACTCGAGGATCGCGGCGAGGGAGGCGGCGGCGATGCCTTTCCCCAGAGAGGAAACTACACCACCGGTTACAAAAACATACTTAGTCATTTACCCACGGCGTGTAGGGATGAAGGAGTCTACAGGAACTCCCCCGCCGCTACAAATCCGCGAGCTCCCGCCGGCCGCGGAAATGCTCCAGCGCCTCCGGGTTGGCGAGCGCCTCGACGTTTTTCACCGGCTGCCCGTGCACGACGTTTCTCACCGCGAGCTCGACGATCTTGCCGCTCTTGGTGCGCGGGATGTCGCCGACCTGCAACACCTTGGCCGGCACGTGCCGGGGGGTGGTGTTGTCGCGGATGCGCTTCTTGATCCTGGCCACGAGGGCGTCGTCGAGCGCGAGCCCCTCGCGCAGCTTGACGAACAGCACCACGCGCACGTCGCCGTCCCAGTCCTGGCCGATGACCAGGGACTCGACCACCTCGTCGAGGCTCTCCACCTGCCGGTAGATCTCGGCGGTGCCGATGCGCACGCCCCCGGGGTTGAGCACCGCGTCCGAGCGTCCGTAGATCACGATTCCGCCGTGCTTGGAGACCTCGCACCAGTCGCCGTGGCGCCAGACGTTGGGGTACTTCTCGAAGTAGGCCGCTCGGTACTTCGACCCGTCCGGGTCATTCCAGAAGCCGACCGGCATCGCGGGAAACGGGCGCGTGCAGACGAGTTCGCCCTTCTCGCCGATCACGGGCCGCCCCCGGTCATCGAACACCTCGACCGCCAGCCCGAGGCCCTTGCTCTGGATCTCGCCGCGCCAGACCGGCAGCACCGGATTGCCGAGCACGAAGCAGCTGACGATGTCGGTGCCGCCCGAGATCGAGGACAGGCACACGTCGTCCTTGATGTTGCGGTAGACGTAGTCGAAGCTCTCGGCGACCAGCGGCGAGCCGGTCGAGAGCACCGCGCGCAGCTTCTCGAGACGGTGCGTGTCCTTCGGCTTGAGGTCGAGCTTGGCAAGCGCGTCGATGTACTTCGCCGAAGTGCCGAAGTGCGTCATGCCTTCGGCGTCGGCGTAGTCGAACAGGATGCGCCCGCGGCCCACGAACGGCGAGCCGTCGTAGAGCAGCAGCGTCGCCCCGCTCGCCAGCCCGGACACCAGCCAGTTCCACATCATCCAGCCGAGCGTGGTGAAGTAGAACAGGCGGTCGCCGCGCCGCACGTCGGAATGCAGCTGATGCTCCTTCAGATGCTGGAGCAGCGTCCCGCCGGTGCCGTGCACGATGCACTTCGGCACTCCGGTGGTGCCGGAGGAGTACAGGATGTACAGGGGGTCGTTGAACGCCACGCGCTCGCAAGCGATTTCCCCGGGCGCGAACGGCGCGGTGAACTCGCCGAAGCTGCCGTCGGCATAGCGCAGCGTCACCGCCTTGCGCACGCTCGGCAGGCCGGCGAGGACCTGCGCGTTCTTCTCGCGCAGGTCGAACTCCTTGCCGCTGTAGAGGTAGCGATCGGCGCAGAACAGCACCTTGGGCTCGATCTGCCCGAAGCGGTCGAGGACGCCCTGCACGCCGAAGTCGGGCGAGCACGACGACCAGATCGCGCCCAGGCTCGCCGTGGCGAGCGTGGCCGCCACGGCCTCGGGCAGGTTCGGCAGGTAGCCCGCCACCCGGTCCCCCTTGCCCACCCCTTCCGCGCGCAGCGCCTGCTGCAGCCGCGAGACGAGCTCGTGCAGCTCGCGCCGCGACACGCGGCGCTTCACCTGGTCTTCGCCCCAGAACACCATGGCCGGCGCGTCGTCCGGGTCGCGCAGCAGGTTCTCGGCGAAGTTGAGCCGCGCGTCCGGGAACCAATGCGCGCCGGGCATGCGCTCGCCGTGCACCAGCCGCCGCTCGCCGGGCTCGCCGCGCACCTCGGCGAACTTCCACAGCAGCGACCAGAAGTCCTCGCTCCTCTCCACCGACCAGCGGTGCAGCTCGGCGTAGTCCTTCTTGCCGGCGAGGCGCATGAAGCGCGCCATCCCGGTCTGCCCGGCGCGCGCCGGGTCCGGCGTCCACAGCGGCTGCTCGCTCATGCCGCGGCCTCGGCGCGCTCGAGGCGCGCGCGGATCTCCTCGGGAATGCGCTTGGACCTCTGCGAGCCCATGTCGATGAACACCACGGTCGCCACGCCGTCCGCGTAGGGCACCGGATCATCGTCCACGCGCAGCTCGTAGCTGGTCGTCACGCTTGCGCCGCCCGGCGCGCCCACGTACAAGCGCACCTCGACTTCGCCCGGGTACGTGATCGCGCGCTTGTAGTTGCACGAGGCGTTGGCGATGACGATGCCGGTGCTGTGCCAGGCTTCCGCCTCCGGCACCAGCCGGTCGAACCAGGAGATGCGCGCCTGCTCCATGTAGCGGAAATAGACGGTGTTGTTGACATGGCCCATCGCGTCCATGTCGCCCCAGCGGATGGCAATGCGCTCGATGTGCGCGAGACGTCGGCTTTCGCTCATGCCCGGATAATATAATGCCGGCATGAGCCGCGAATCGATGCAGTACGACGTCCTCGTCGTGGGCGGCGGCCCCGCCGGCCTCGCCGCCGCGATCCGGCTCAAGCAGCTCTCCCCCGGGACTTCCGTCTGCCTCATCGAGAAGGGCTCCGAAATCGGCGCGCACATCCTCTCGGGCGCGGTCATGGATCCGCGCGCCATCACGGAGCTGTTTCCCGACTGGCAGGAAAAGGGCGCGCCGCTCGGCGTGCCGGTGAGCGAGGACCGGTTCCTGTTCCTCACCGAGAAGGGCGCGGTGCGCACGCCCAACTGGATGCTGCCCGGCTGCTTCAGGAACCACGGCAATTACGTCATCAGCCTCGGCAACCTGTGCCGCTGGCTCGGGCAGCAGGCGGAAGGCCTCGGCGTGGAGATCTTCGCCGGCTTCGCCGGCGCCGAGGTGCTCTACGACGAACAGGGCGCGGTGCGCGGCGTAGCGACCGGCGACATGGGCGTCAACCGCAAGGGCGAGAAGACCGACGCGTTCCAGCCCGGAGTCGAGCTGCTGGCGAAGTACACCTTCTTTGCCGAGGGCTGCCGCGGACACCTGGGCAGGCAGCTGGAAGCGAAATACAACCTGCGCGACGGCGTGGACCCGCAGGTGTACGGCATCGGCCTGAAGGAGCTCTGGGAGGTGAGGCCCGAGCTGCACCAGGCGGGCCTGGTCGTGCACAGCGCCGGCTGGCCGCTCGAGCCCGACACCTACGGCGGATCGTTCCTCTACCACTTCGAGAACAACCTGGTGGCGGTCGGCTTCGTCGTCGGCCTCGCCTACGCCAATCCGTACCTGTCGCCCTACGAAGAGTTCCAGCGCTACAAGACGCACCCGGCGATCCGTGGCTTCCTCGAGGGCGGCAAGCGCATCGCGTATGGCGCGCGCGCCATCGCCGCCGGCGGCCTGCAGTCGCTGCCGCGGCTCGTCTTTCCCGGCGGCTGCCTGCTCGGCGACGACGCGGGCCTGCTGAACGCCTCGCGCATCAAGGGCAGCCATTGCGCGATCAAGTCGGGCATGGCGGCGGCCGAGGCGGCGCACGCCGCGCTCGCCGGCGGGCGCGGCGGCGACACGCTGACCGCGTACCCCGAGGCGCTCGGCACCTCGTGGCTGTTCGACGAGCTGCACCGCGCGCGCAATTTCAAGCCGTGGATGGCGAAGGGCCTGTATCTTGGCAGCCTGATGTTCGGCATCGACCAGGTCGTGTTTCGCGGCAGGGCGCCCTGGACGCTGCGCCACAAGCACGCCGATCACGAGACGCTGAAGCGCAAGGAAGAGGCGCGGCCCATCGACTACCCGAAGCCGGACGGCACGCTGACCTTCGACCGGCTGACCTCGGTTTCCTTTTCGAACACCAACCACGCCGAGGACCAGCCGGTGCACCTGACGCTGCGCGACCCGAGCGTGCCGGTGGATGTGAATCTGGCGCTGTACGACGCGCCCGAGCAGCGCTACTGCCCGGCGGGCGTGTACGAGATCGTGCGCGACGGCGGCGCACCGCGCCTGCAGATCAACGCGCAGAACTGCGTGCACTGCAAGACCTGCGACATCAAGGATCCCACGCAGAACATCGTCTGGGTGGTCCCCGAGGGCGGCGGCGGCCCGAACTACACGAGCATGTGAGGCACAGCATGAGCCGCCATACGAGCTTCGCGTCCTTCTATCCCTATTACCTGTCCGAGCACTCGAACCGGACCTGCCGGCGGCTGCACTTCATCGGCACCTCGCTCGGCATCCTGTTCCTCGCGCACGCCTTCTCCACGCTCAACTTCTGGTGGCTGCTGGCGGGCATCGTGCAAGGCTATGCCTGGGCCTGGGTGGGCCACTACGTGTTCGAGAAGAACCGCCCGGCGACCTTCACCTACCCCTTCTACAGCTTCCTCGGCGACTGGGTGATGTGGAAGGAAATGCTCACCGGCAGGATCCGCTTCTAGGCTTATCGTGCTCACCCGCTTCTGGAGCTCCGAGCTCCCCTACGTCATCGTCGTCACCCTGGTGCTGACCGCGCTGCTGCTGCGCGCGCGTCCGTTCGAGCGCTCGGTCTACCTCAACACGCTGTGGCTCTTCGTGCTCGGCATCGCCGGGCAGGCGGCGAGCCTGGGCGCGGCCAAGCTCGGCTTCGACGCCGCCGCGCGCGTGCTCGACGTGCTGTTCCGCATCGTCTGGACGATCGCCCTCATCCGCATCGCCGGCTTCGCGCTGTTCCGCTTCGCGCTGCCCAAGCTGGGCAAATCGCTGCCGCGCATCATCGAGGACCTGGCGCTGGTCGCGGTCTACGTGGCCTACGGCCTGTCGCAGCTGCGCCACGCCGGCGTGGACCTCACCGGCATCCTCGCCACTTCCGCGATCATCACCGCGGTGCTCGCCTTCGCCATGCAGGACACGCTGGGCAACGTGCTCGCCGGCCTGGCGATCCAGCTGGACAACTCGGTGCGCGTGGGCGACTGGATCCAGGTGGACCAGCTGAGCGGCCGGGTGATCGACATCCGCTGGCGCTCGACCGCCATCGAGACGCGCGACTGGTCCACCGTGGTCATCCCCAACAGCGCGCTCATGAAGGCGCGCTTCACCATCCTCGGGCGGCGCGAGGGCGCGCCGCTGCAGTGGCGCCGCGCCATCCGCTTCATGGTCGACCCGGCCGTGCCGCCGGCGCGCGTCATCGCGCTGATCGACGAGGAGATGCGCGAGATCATGATCGCCAACGTGGCGCGCGCCCCGGCGCCGAGCTGCATCCTGCTGCATTTCGAGCACGGCAACCTCGTCTACGAGCTGCGCTACTTCCTCACCGACCTGCAGGAGGACGAGTTCACCGACTCCGCGGTGCGCGTGCACCTGTTCGCCTCCCTGCAGCGTGCCGGCATCCGCATCGCCGAGGAGCAGCGCACCGTGCACGCCGTGGCCAAGGACGAGGCGCACGCCGAGACCGTCCGCCAGCGCGAGCTGCAGCGGCGCATGATCATGCTCAAGCAGGTCGACCTGCTGGCGCCGCTCTCGGACGAGGAGCGCAAGTTCGTCGCCGAGCGGCTGCAGTACACGCCGTTCGCGCGCGGCGACATCGTCACCAAGCAGGGCTCGGTGGCGCAGTGGCTGTACATCATCGCCTTCGGCGAGGCGGAAGTGCGCTTCGAGCAGACCGGGCGTCCGCACCGGCTGCTGGGCTCGCTCGGCGCCGGCCAGTTCTTCGGCGAGATGGGGCTGCTGTCCGGCGATTCCCGCAATGCCACGGTCATTGCCCGCACCGACCTCGAGTGCTACCGGCTCGACCGGGCGTCGTTCCAGGCGCTGCTGCTGGCGCGTCCCGAGCTTGCCAACGAAGTGAGCCGCGTCATCGCCACCCGCAAGCCGGGGCTCGAGACCGCGCGCGCCGAGGCCGCCAGCGCGCCGGTCGAGACGCACGAGCCGGAGCAGCCGGCGCTGCTCGAGCGCATCCAGAAGTTCTTTGGACTGAAGTAACTGCAATTGGGGACAGTCCCTATTTTTCTCATTTGAGAAAAATAGGGACTGTCCCCATTTGATTACGCGGCGAGCATCGAATCCTCGGGCACGGCCATGACCGCGCTCGCGCCCTTGACCACCGTGTCGCGCAGCGCCGGGGCCTGCACCAGCACCTGGTCGGCGTAGAAGCGCGCCGTTGCGAGCTTGGCGGCGCAGAATGCGCGATCGGCGCCGGCAGGCCCCTTCTCCGCCGCGAGCGCCGCGCGCGCCATCTGCCAGCCGCCGGCGACGATGCCCATCAGCTTCAGGAACGGCACCGCGCCGGCGAAGGTGCCCAATACATCCTTGCCCGCATTGGCGACGATGTAGTCCACGCTCTCGCCCACGGCGGCCGCGCCTGCGGCGAGCGACGCGCGGATCGCCTTCACGTCCGCGTGGCCCGACTTGGCCAGCTCCGCGTCGAAGCCCTTGAGATGCGCCAGCCAGGCTTTTGCCGTGGCGCCACCCTCGCGCGCGATCTTCCGGCCCACCAGGTCGTTCGCCTGGATGCCGGTGGTGCCCTCGTAGATCGTGGTGATGCGCGCATCGCGCAGGTGCTGCGCCGCGCCCGTTTCCTCGATGAAGCCCATGCCGCCGTGCACCTGCACGCCGAGCGACGCGACCTCGATCCCGGTCTCGGTGCTCCAGCCTTTGACCACCGGGATCATCAGGTCGACGAAGGCCTGGTTCTGCTGGCGCACGTTGTCGTCGGGATGGCGCGCGGCCGCGTCGAGCGCCGCGGCCACCACGTAGGCCAGCGCGCGCATGGCCTCGGTCTGCGACTTCATGAGCATGAGCATGCGCCGCACGTCCGGGTGGCGGATGATCGGCACCGTGCCGCCGCCTGCGAGGTCCCTGCCCTGCACGCGCTCCCTGGCGTAGGCCAGCGCGCGCTGGAAGGCGCGCTCGGCGATTGCCACGCCTTCCAGCCCTACGCTGAAGCGAGCGGCGTTCATCATCACGAACATGTACGCGAGGCCCTTGTTCTCCTCGCCCACCAGGTAGCCGATCGCGTTGTCGTACACCATGACCGCGGTGGGGCTGGCGTGGATGCCGAGCTTGTGCTCGATGGACGCGCAGCGCGCCGCGTTGCGCTCGCCGAGCGACCCGTCGGGCTTCACCACGAACTTGGGCACGACGAACAGCGAAATGCCCTTCACCCCCTCGGGCGCGTCCGGCGTGCGCGCCAGCACCAGGTGCACGATGTTCTCGGCCAGGTCGTGCTCGCCGTAGGTGATGAAGATCTTCTGGCCGCTGATGCGGTATTGCCCGCCCTCGCGCACCGCCTTCGCGCGCACCTGCGCGAGGTCCGAGCCCGCCTGCGGTTCGGTGAGGTTCATGGTGCCGGTCCAGCGCCCGGCCACCATCCTGTCCAGGTACGTCTTCTTCAGCGCCTCCGAGCCGGCGAGCTCCAGCGCATGGATCGCGCCCTGCGTGAGCAGCGGGCAAAGCGAGAACGACATGTTGGCGGAGGTCAGCATCTCCTCGACCGCCGTCGCTACGAGCCTGGGCAGGCCCTGCCCGCCGTGCGCCGGGTCGAAGGGCAGCGCCGCCCAGCCGCCTTCGACGTAGGCACGGTAGGCCTCCTTGAACCCCTTGGGCGTGCTCACCGCGCCGTCCTGCCAGCGCGAGCCTTCGGTGTCGCCCGTGCGGTTGAGCGGATCGAGCACGCCGCTCGCGAACCTGGCGGCCTCCTCGAGGATGGCGTCCACCGTGTCCGCGTCCGCCTCGCCGTATCCCGGCAACTTCGCCACCTCGGCGAGCCCGGCGAGCTCCTTGAGCACGAACCGCATGTCCTTCAGCGGCGCGACGTAGGCGGACATGGCGCTCTCCCCTATTTCTTCAGTTCCTCGATGAGCTGCGGCACGACCTGGAACAGGTCTCCCACGATGCCGTAGTCGGCGACCTGGAAGATCGGCGCTTCCTCGTCCTTGTTGATGGCGACGATCACGCGGCTGTCCTTCATGCCGGCCAGGTGCTGGATGGCGCCCGAGATGCCGACGGCGACGTACAGCTCCGGCGCGACGATCTTGCCGGTCTGGCCGACCTGCCAGTCGTTCGGCACGAAGCCGGCGTCCACCGCGGCGCGCGAGGCGCCCATGGCCGCGTTCAGCCTGTCGGCGAGCGGCTCGAGGATCTTGAAATTCTCGCCCGAGCCCATGCCGCGGCCGCCCGAGACCACGACGCGCGCCGAGGTGAGCTCGGGGCGCTCGGACTTCGCCACGTCGCGGCCCACGAACGACGACAGGCCGGTGTCGGCGGGCGCCGGCACGCTCTCGACGGGCGCCGAACCGCCGCTCGCGGCGACCGCGTCGAATCCGGTCGTGCGTACGGTGATCACCTTGATGGCATCGGCCGACTTGACGGTCGCCAGCGCGTTGCCGGCGTAGATCGGGCGCACGAAGGTGTCGGCCGACTCCACGGAGACGATTTCCGAGATCGGCTGCGCGTCGAGCAGCGCCGCGGCGCGCGGCATCACGTCCTTGCCCGTGGAGGTCGCGGGCGCGAGAACGTGCGAGTAGCCCCTGGCGAGCGCCACGACCAGCGCGGCCACGTTCTCGGCGAGGAACTCGCCGAGGTGCGCGGCATCCGCGTGCAGCACCTTGGCGACGCCCGCAATCTGCGCGGCCGCCTTGGCGGCCCCTCCCGCGTTGTGGCCGGCGACCAGGACGTGGACCTCGCCGCCCAGCTTCTGCGCGGCGGCGACGGTGTTGAGGGTCGCCTTCCTGACCGACTGGTGGTCGTGCTCCGCGAGTACCAGGACGGCCATCAGATCACCTTTGCTTCGTTGCGCAGCTTCTCGACCAGCGCCTTCGCGTCCGGCACCTTGACGCCCGACTTGCGCTTGGGCGGCTCGACCACCTTGAGCGTCGCCAGGCGCGGCTTGACGTCCACGCCGAGCGCCTCGGGTTTGAGCACCTCCAGCGTCTTCTTCTTCGCCTTCATGATGTTGGGCAGCGTCACGTAGCGCGGCTCGTTGAGGCGCAGGTCGGTGGTCACGACCGCAGGCAGCTTGATGGCGATGGTCTCCAGCCCCCCGTCCACCTCGCGCGTCACTGTCGCCTGGCCCCCTTCCACCTTCACCTTCGAGGCGAACGTGGCCTGCGGCCAGCCGAGCAGCGCGGCGAGCATCTGCCCCGTCTGGTTGGCGTCGTCGTCGATCGCCTGCTTGCCGAGGATGACGAGCTGCGGGCTTTCCTTGGCGCACACCGCCTTGAGCAGCTTCGCCACCGCGAGCGGCTGCAGCTCGGCGTCGGTTTCGAGCAGGATGGCGCGGTCGGCGCCGATGGCGAGTGCGGTGCGCAGCGTCTCCTGGCAGGCCTGCACGCCCGCCGAGACCGCCACGATCTCCGTGGCAACCCCCGCCTCCTTCAGGCGCACCGCTTCCTCGACGGCGATCTCGTCGAAGGGGTTCATGGACATCTTGACGTTGGCGGTCTCCACGCCGGTGCCGTCGGCCTTGACGCGCACCTTGACGTTGTAATCGACCACCCGCTTGACGGCGACGAGGACTTTCATGGCAACCCGGGAGAGGGAGACAGCGTGAAATTATAGCGTGGCGCCGCGGGCCTCCGGCGCGTTTGAAACGCCTGCGGCGTGTTCAGCCGAAGATGACCTTCGGCAGCCAGGTGGCCATGGCCGGGAACAGCGAGAGGATCACCAGCATCAGCAGCTGCAGGATGACGAACGGGATCACGCCGCGGTAGATGTGCATCGTCGTCACTTCCGGCGGGGCGACGCCGCGCAGGTAGAACAGCGCGAAGCCGAACGGCGGCGTGAGGAACGAGGTCTGCAGGTTGACCGCGATCATGATCCCCAGCCACACCGGGTCCATGCCCAGCATGAGCAGCGCCGGCGCGACGATCGGCACCACGACGAACGTGATCTCGATGAAGTCGAGGAAAAAGCCCATGATGAACATGAGCGCCATCACCGCGATCATGGCGCCGGTGGCGCCGCCCGGCAGGCCGGTGAGCGCCTTGTGCACCATCTCGTCGCCGCCGAAGCCGCGGAACACGAGCGAAAACAGCTGCGCGCCGATGACGATCACGAACACCATCGAGCTCAGGCGCGCCGTGGTGCGCATCACGGGCACGAGCGTCTGGTCCTTGAAGGTGCGCAGCAGCGCGACCACCAATCCCCAGCCCAATGCAGCGCACAGGACGATGGCGATGCCGATGGCGACCTTCTCCCCCGGGGCGATGTTCACGCGCGTGATGCGCATGTCGACGAAGGTGGTGAGCACGATCACGCCGACCAGGCCCACCGCCGCCGCGTAGACCGGCAGCGGCTTGCCCTCGGCCAATCGGTGGCCGGCGAGCAGCGTCGCGCCGATGGCGCCGACCCCCGCGGCTTCCGTCGGCGTCGCGATGCCGACGATGATCGAGCCGAGCACGCAAATGATGAGCACGATCGGCGCCACGAGCGCGTGCATCACGCGCTTGCCCATGTTGCCGCGCTGCATCGACTCGTCGATGGGGACGGCGGGCGAGGAGGCCGGCTTGAAGATGGCCATGCCGATCTGGTACAGGATGTACATGCCCACCAGCGCGAGTCCGGGAATGAGCGCGCCGGCGAACAGGTCGCCCACCGACACGGGCTCGGGGGCGAAGTTGCCCAGCGCGCGCTGCGCTTCCTGGTGGGCGTTCGATATCTGGTCGCCGAGCACCACCAGCACGATGGAGGGCGGGATGATCTGGCCGAGCGTGCCCGCGGCGGCGATCGACCCGCAGGCGAGCTTCGGGTCGTAGCCGCGCCGCAGCATGGTGGGCAGCGACAGCAAGCCCATGGTGACGACGGTGGCGCCGACGATGCCGGTGGAGGCCGCGAGCAGCGCCCCGACCACGGATACCGAGATGCCGAGGCCCCCGCGCAGCGTGCCGAACAGCTGGCCCATGGTGTCGAGCAGCTCCTCGGCGACCTTGGAGCGCTCGAGCATCACGCCCATGAAGACGAACAGCGGCACCGCGACCAGCACCTCGTTGGTCATCACGCCGTAGATGCGGTTCGGGAAGAAGCCGAAATACGAGGGGTCGAACGTCCCCGTCGCCAAGCCAATGAGGGCGAAGATCACCGCCGTGCCGGCGAGCGTGAAGGACACCGGGAACCCGAGCAGGATGAATACGCACAGCGCAAGGAACATCAACAGGTCGAGCCACTCGGCGAGGTGCGCCATCGTCAGACGGCCTTGTGCTTCTCGTCCAGCGTGCCGCGCGTGGCCTCGATCCCGGCGAGCAGCAGCGCCGAGTGGATGGCGAGCGAGATCCCCTGCAGCCCGACCAGCCCCGCGAACACGAGGATCAGGGTCTTCAGCAGGTAGACGCCGTGGATGCCCATCGCACCCTCGATCGAGCCCTCGAGCACCGACCAGGAAGCCTTCACGTAGGGCCAGCCCACCCAGAAGATAAGGACGCAGGCTGGCAGCAGGAACAGGAACACGCCGGCCAGGTCGATGAGCGCCTTGCGGCGCGGCGAGGCCACGCTATAGAAGATGTCGCAGCGCACGTGGCCGTTGTGCAGCAGCGTGTAGCCGGCGCACGCGAGGAACACCACGGAGTGCATGTAGAGCACGGCCTCCTGCAATTTGGTGGAGCCGAGGCCGAACACGTAGCGCCCCAGCACCAGGAGGAAGATGACCAGCACCATGCCGAGCGTCACCCAGGAGAGCGCGCGGCCGAGGTACTCGTTGAGCGCGTCGGTGGCGCGCGCGAACTGCAGCAGGGGCTTCATGCCGGTGGAAAGGCCAAGCGGCGCCGCGTGCGCGGCGCCGCCCGTGCCCGTCTCGTTACTTGATCAGCCCGCGCGCGTTCATGTAGCCCTGCTCCGCGAGCGCGCTCCAGCCCATCGCCTTCCGGCGGAAGTTGATGTAGCTCTCGTACACCCGCTTGGTGAACGGATCGGAATTGCCGACCTCCGCCACCACCTGCGCCGAGATCTCGCCGATGCGCTTGATCATGTCGTCGGAGTAGCGCCTCAGCTGCACCTTGTGCTTGTTCACCAGCACCTCGAGCGCGTCGGAGTTCTTGGCGTTGAATTCCGAGTACTCGCGCCAGGCCTCGGCCTGCGACGCGACCTCGATGATCTCCTGCTGGTCCTTCGACAGGCTCGCCCAGACCTTGGTGTTGACGAGCACTTCGCCCGTGGTGCCCGGCTCGTGGAAGCCCGGGTAGTAGTAGTACGGGGCGACCCGGTAGAAGCCGAACGCGAGGTCGTTCCACGGCCCCACCCACTCGGTGCCGTCGATGGTGCCCGCCTGCAGCGCCGGGAAGATCTCGCCGCCCGGCAGGTTCACCACCGCCGCGCCGAGACGGCGCAGCACCTCGCCGCCCAGGCCCGGCATGCGGAACTTCAGGCCCTTGAAGTCATCGAGGCTCTTGATTTCCTTGCGGTACCAGCCGCCCATCTGCACGCCCGTGCTGGCGCGCATGAACGGCTTGACGTTGAACTGTGCGCACAGCTCGGTCCACAGCTCGATGCCGCCGCCGTAGTTGATCCACGAGGCGTGCTCGAGGCCGGTCAGGCCGAACGGCACCGCGGTGAAGAAGTTGAACGCGGGCGACCTGCCGGGCCAGTAGTACGACGCGGAGTGCGCCATCTCGGCGTTGCCGCTGGAGACCGCGTCGAACGACTGGAACGGCGGCACCAGCTCGCCGGCCGCGAACACCTTCACCTCGAGCTTGCCGCCCGACATGGTGTTGACGCGCTTGGCAAAGTTCTCCGCGCCTGTGCCCAGGCCGGGGAAGTTCTTCGGCCAGGTGGTCACCATCTTGAGCTGCTTGATGCCCTGCGAGATCGCCGGCGCGGATATCGTGGCGGCAGCTGCGGCTACGCCGCCCGCGGCCGCGCCCTGCAGAAACTTGCGTCGCTTCATGAGTTCACCTCCTCCGGATGAGAATCCCCCCTTGGGACCGCGAGAGTATGTAAGCTAGCGCGGGTTCGCGCAAGCTTCGGAGCGCTCGACGAGCGCGTCCACGGCGAGCGCGCCGCCGCCCTCCTCGAACACCATCACCGGGTTGACGTCCACCGAGGCGATGCGCGCCTCCCAGCCGCGCATGGCCTCGCCCAGGCGCACCGCCATGCGCGCGAACGCACCGACATCGAGCGCCGCCTGGCCGCGCAGGCTGCCGAGCAGCGGCGCAATGCGCAGCCCAGCCAGCGCCTCGCGCACCTCCCGCTCGGTGAAGGGCGGCAGCAGGAGGCGGAAGTCCTTCAGCGCCTCCAGGTAGATGCCGCCGTCGCCGACCATCACTACGGGTCCGAACACCGGGTCGAGCCGTGCGCCGAGCGCGAGCTCGCGCCGGCCCGCGACCTGCCGCGCCACGAGCACCCCGTCGCCCGCGGGCAGCCTCCCCCGGAATTCGCCGAACAGGCGCGCGGCCTCCTCCTCGCTCGCCACCCCGAGCCGCACCAGGCCCTGCTCGGTCTTGTGCGGCACGCTCGCCGAGCAGCCCTTGACCACCACCTTCGGCCCCAGGGCCCGATAGGCCGCGCGCGCCTCGCCCTCGTCCCGGCACAGGCGGTG
>DATFEJ010000222.1:0-3545 GCA_035251235.1 Burkholderiales bacterium | reverse complement strand
GTGGGCGCGGGCTTCGGCGGCGAGACCGAGCAGCCGTTCGAATGCCACATCAAGCTGCAGACCAAGCGCGGCATCTGGAACATCGAGAACCTGGATCTCAGCCAGCTGGTGGCCGACAAGGCCTACGAGTTCCTGTTCGTGTGGTCGCCGCTGAAGATGAAGGGCGCCACCGGCTCGCCGGGCAACCCGATGGCGATCTACTGAGCCGCTAGGGCGCGAGCATCGCGCGCCTGAACTCCTCGTGCTCGGGAAAGTCGCGCTCGTCGCGCGGCACGAGCGCGGAGTGCGCGCGCACCCGGTAGCAGTCGGGGTCGTAGGGCGCCTGCGGCTCGATGCCTTCGGCGAGACGCCGCGCGGCGGCGAGCAGCCGCTGGCGGAAGGCAATGACCGCCTTGTCGCTCGTGCCGAGGTGCTCGCGCGTGCGGTCGACGATCGCGCCCGCGGACTCGGTCACCATCGCGTCCTGCGCGCGGATGCCGGCGATGCCCGTGAAGGACTGCGTGCGCTGCGCCTCGCGGTCGATCAGGTAGTCGTTGTCCGCGCGCTCGGCCGGGGTAGTGGTCCCGGGCACCACTTTGCGGTGCGCCGCTTCGCCATTGCGCCACAGCGCGAGGTCGCGCTCGTTCACCGGGCCATCGGTGCGCCAGGTCGCGCAGATCACGTTGGTGTGCGCGTCGTCCACCGGCACCCAGGCGCGGAAGATGCGCGAATGCGGGTCGTCCGAGGGCGGGATGAGCGTGTAGCACGGCCACAGGAAGAGGTTGATGCGCCACAGGTGCTGCCCGCCCTCGACGTTCCTGCGCGCGCCGCAGGCGAGTCCGTAGGGCGTCTCGTGCGCCGTGTAGCGCGGCGCCGAGTCTTCGCGAAAATGCGCTCCCGTCAGGGCGGTCTTGGCGACGCCCGCCGCGTCGAAGCGCCGATGCAGCAGCCCGACGTGCGATTCGTCGATCTCGCCTTCCAGCGCCTGCGCGTAGTTGCAGTCCTGCAGCCAGCGCGACACGTAGCGCCGCTCCGCGGGCACGGCGAGCCACTCGAGCTCGGGCAGCTCGGCGCGCTTCTCGGCGGGCCCGAGGTAGGCCCAGAGCAGCCCGCCCCGCTCCAGCACCGGGTAGGCCTCGGCGCGCACCTTCTGGCGGAAGTTGGACTCCGCGGGCTCGGAGGGCATCTCGAGGCACGCGCCCGAGACGTCGAACTTCCAGCCGTGGTAGACGCAGCGCAGCCCGCCCGCCTCGTTGCGGCCGTAGTACAGGCTCGCGCGGCGGTGCGGGCAGTGCTCGCCGAGCAGGCCGGCGCGCCCGCGGCTGTCCCTGAAGGCGACCAGGCATTCGCCGAGCAGCCGCACGCGCCTGGGCGGCGCGTCCGCCGCGAGCTCGTCGGCCAGCATGAACGGCAGCCAGTGGCGCCGGAACAGCGCGCCCATCGGCGCACCCGGCCCGACGCGCGTCAGCAGCTCATTGTCGTCGCGGCTCAGCATAAATGGGGACAGTCCCTATTTGAAAATGGGGGCTGTCCCTATTTCTTCAGTCGCAGCATGACGTAGGAGCCGGGGGCGTCCTCGAGCGCGTTGGCGGGAACGCGCGCCGGGACGCGATCGTCGCCGTTCTGCGCTTCCATCCAGCGCTGCCAGTCCTCCCACCACGAGCCCGGGTGCGCCGTGGCGCCCTGCAGCCACGCGTCGGCGCCCTCCGGCAGGTCTTCGTTCGTCCAGTACTGGTACTTCTTCGCCGCCGGCGGATTGACGATGCCGGCGATGTGCCCGGAGCCGCCCAGGACAAAGCGCACCGGCCCGCCGAGGTACCGGGCGCCCTGATAGGTCGTCTTCCAGGGCGCGATATGGTCCTCGGCCGTGGAGATGAAATACGCCGGCACCCTCACCTTCTGCAGGTCGAGCGGCACCCCCGCCAGCTCGATGCCGCCGGGCACGCCGAGCAGGTTCTTCATGTACATGTTGCGCAGGTAGAAGCTGTGCATCTTCGCCGGCATGCGCGTCGAATCCGAATTCCAGTACAGCAGGTCGAAGGGGAACGGGTCCTTGCCCATGAGGTAGTTGTTGATGACGAACGACCACACGAGGTCGTTGGAGCGCAGCATGTTGAAGGTCGAGGCCATCTCCGAGCCCTCGAGGTAGCCGCGCTCGTTCATGCGCCGCTCGAGGTTGCGCACCTGCGCCTCGTCGATGAACACGCCCAGCTCGCCCGGCTGCGAAAAGTCGAGCAGCGAGACGAAAAACGTGGCCGAGCCCACGCGCTCGTCGCCCTTGGCGGCGAGCCAGGCGAGCGCCGCGCCGAGCAGCGTCCCGCCCAGGCAGTAGCCGATGACATTGAGCTTTTCCTCGCCGGTCGCCGCGCGCACCGCGTCCATGGCCGCCAGCGCGCCCTCGGTGAGGTAGTCGTCGAAGCCCTTGCCGGCGAGCATGGCATCGGGGTTGACCCAGGACACCACGAACACGGTGTGCCCCTGGTCGACCGCCCACTTGATGAAGCTGTTCGAGGCGCGCAGGTCGAGGATGTAGAACTTGTTGATCCACGGCGGAATGACGAGCAGCGGCCGGCGGAACACCTGCGGCGTGGCTGGCTGGTACTGGATGAGCTGCAGGAGCGCGTTCCGGAACACCACCTTGCCCGGCGTCGTGGCGACGTTCCTGCCGAGCTGGAACGCCTTCTCGTCGGTCATGCTGATGCGCAGCTGCCCCTCGCCCTTCTCGATGTCGGCCAGCAGGTTGGCGAGGCCCTTGACCAGGTTCTGGCCGCCCGAGGCGAGCGTCGCGCGCAGCACCTGGGGATTGGTCGCCGCGAAGTTGGAGGGCGCGAGCGCGTCCACGTACTGGCGCGTGAAGAAGGCGATCTTCTTCTCCGACTCCTCGGGCAGTCCCTGCACGTTCGCCACCGCGTGCTGCATGTGGCGCGCGGCGATGAGGTAGGACTGCTTGATGTAGTCGAAGACGAAATTGTCCGACCACTCCTGGTCCTTGAAGCGCGCGTCGCCCCTCGCCGGCTGCGCCACGGGCGGCGCTTCCTGCCCGAGCATCTTCAGCCAGGCCGACTGCCACAGGCGCATGGAATCGATCCAGAAGTTGACCGAGGCGGCGGTGAGCGCGCTCGGGTCCATGAGCAGGCGCGAATACAGGTCCATGTACGCCTTGGCGATGCCCAGCTCGTCCTTGATGGCCGAGGACAGCGTGTCGTGGACGTGCTTGTGGCCGAACTCCTGCAGGATGCGCGAGGAGCGCGCCGCCACCTCGTGCAGCATGCGGGCGGTGTCCTCCCGGCTTACGCCGTCAGCGCGCTCGTCCACGCCTCCTCCTTCGCGAGCGCGAACCGCGTCACGCCGTCCGCGCCGCGCGCGCGGCGCAGCCGCCCAGCGCGCTCCAGGTAGTGCAGGTGGGCGATCGCCTCGCCCATGGCGAAGAACATCTGGTGCGCATCCAGCACGCGGCGGAACAGCAGCCCGACCACGTCCGCCGCGCTGCGCGGCGCTGCGCGGCAGGCGGCCAGCAGCTCGGCAAGCCGCGCCTCGTGGTGCGCCTCGAGCTGCGCCACGCGCGC
>DATFEJ010000039.1:0-24609 GCA_035251235.1 Burkholderiales bacterium | reverse complement strand
AGGCCTTCCGTCAGGCCCTGCTCCATCACGGCGACCAGCATCTCCTGCTTGGTCTTGAAGTGGTAGAACGGGCTGCCCGAGTGCATGCCCGCCGCCTGCGAGATGTCGCGGATCGAGGTGCCGTCGAAGCCTTTCTCGCGGAAGAGGCGCGCGCAGACGCGCAGCAGGTCCTCCCGGCGGTTGCCGATCGGCGCCGGCTTCTTTCTCGGCTTCTTCACTTCGATTTCAGCCGCGGCAGGTCGGCGCTCGCCTCGATCTCCATGCGCAGCAGCTGCGCCGCGACGGCCTTGCCGAGGTTGTCCATGCGCAGCGACCGTGCCGCGCCGCCCTGGAGCGCGCGGTTGAGTACGATCTTGAGGGCGAGCAGGTTGTCGAGCGGCCAGAGCTCCACGGGACCTTCGCAGATCGCCTTGAAGTGCACCTGCAGGCGCTCCGGGGTGACTTCGCGCTTGAGGACCTGGTAGGTCGCCGCGTCCCACGCAAACAGGCCGATGTCGGCGCGGTCGGCCTTGTCGCCCGAGCGCGCGTGCGCGATCTTCCACAGCGGGACGCGCATCAGGTCTTCTCCACCGCGATGTCGACTCTTGCTTCGATCAGTTCCCGCTTCACCAGCGTCGGCCAGATGCCGAGCAGCTCTTTCGCGCCCTGCACGCCCTTCATGCTGCCCACGTAAGGCGGGCCAGAGAGGCCGAGCCAGGGAAAGAGCCGCCCGTAGGCGTCCGCGACTTTCCTGTCCTGCGTGCGGATGGTCATGCGCAGGAAGCATTCGTTCAGCTCGTCGCGATAGGTGGGGTCGGCGTTCGCGCCGAGGAGCGAGTCGTAGCCGACGTACTCGACGTTCACGTCCTCGACCGGCCAGCCGCGCTCGGCGACCAGGGTCTTGATGGTCTGCGCCGCTTTCTCGCACTTCGCGTACGCCTGCGGCCAGGAAAAGCCGATCATGCCGGTGCCCATCCAGCCGTCGTGGTAGCCGCCGACGATCTTGAGCTTCCGCGGGCGCGGCGCGCCCGTGGCGCCGGTGACCCTTACGCGGTCGTTCCCCTCGTCGTCGAGCTTCAGCGTCCCCATGTCGAGCACCACGTCGGGCGAGGCGTAGGCGTGCGGGTCGTGCACCTCGTAGAGCAGTTGCTGGCGCAGAGTGTCGAAGGATATGCGCCCGCCCGTGCCCGGCGCCTTGGTGAAGAGGGCGCCGCCGTCCGCGCTCACCTCGGCGATCGGGTAGCCGAGGTGAGCGTAGTCCGGGATGTCGGCCCATTCCGCGGCCGAGCCGAAGTTGCCGCCGGCGCCCTGGCCGGAGCATTCGAGCAAGTGTCCCACCGTGAGGCCGAGGGCAAGCTTGTTCCAGTCGTCCCATTGCCAGCCGAGCTCGTGCACGAGCGGCGCGAGCGAGAGCGCCGCGTCGGCCACGCGGCCGGTGAGGACGATGTCGGCGCCCTGCTCGAGGGCGCGTACGATCGGCTGCGCGCCGAGATAGGCGTTGGCGAAGAGCATGCGGCTCCTCACGCTATCGAGCGATGCGCCCGTGTCCAGGTGCGCGAGCGGCTCGCCCGCGGCGGCGAGCTCGTCCAGGCGCTCCATCACCGCGTCGCCGGTCACCGTCGCGATCGTCGCCTTCCAGCCCTTCTCGCGAAACGCTTTCGCGATCGCCGCGCGCGCGCCCTGGGGATTGAGCCCGCCGGCGTTGAGGATGAACTTCACGCCGTGCCTTGCGGCGAGCGGCCACAGGTCCACGAGCATCGGCAGGCCGTCGCGCGCGTAGCCGGCGGAGGCGTCCTTCTGCCGGTCCTTCTGCAGGATGGCGAGCGTGAGCTCGGACAGGTGGTCGGAGGCGATGTACTGCACCCCTCCGCGCTCGATCGAGGCGCGCACCGGCTGCCAGGAATCGCCGTAGAAGCCGAGTCCGGCGCCGACCCGGACGCTCTTCACGCCGGCATGGCGCGCGCGATGAGCGCGTCGAAAGGCAGGTTCGGCGCGAGCGTGCCGAAGGCACCCGACCACTCGGCGCCCAGGCGCGAGGCGACGAAGGCCTCGAAGACGAAATCGGGCGCGTGGCGCGCCAGCAGGCTCGCCTGCAGCGCGAGCGCGAGGTCCTGCGTCAGGCGCCGCGCCGAGGACTCGTGCTCGGCGGCGTCCTGCAGGCGGTCCTTGAGCGAAGCGCAGAAGGCGTCGCAGGCGCGCGCGCGTCCCGCCGCGGCATCGAGCTCGGCGGCGAGCGCCGCGATCACGTCCGGGGCCTTGCGCAGCGCGCGCAGCACGTCCAGGCACATGACGTTGCCCGCGCCCTCCCAGATGGAATTGAGCGGCATCTCGCGGTAGATGCGTGCCAGCACCTGCTCTTCCACGTAGCCGTTGCCGCCCACCGCCTCCATCGCCTCCTGGCCGAAGTGCGAGCCGCGCTTGCACACCCAGAACTTGGCGGCGGGCGTGAGCACGCGGCGCAGGAGCTTCTCGTCGTCCGAGTCGTACGCTCTCGACAGGCGCAGCACGAGCGCCGTCGCGCTTTCCGCCTCGAGGGCGAGGTCGGCGAGCACGTTCTTCATGAGCGGCTGGTCCTTCAGCAGCCGTCCGAAGGCCTGGCGCTGCGCGGCGTTCCACAGCGCCTGCGAGAGTGCCTGGCGCATGAGGCCCGCGGTGCCGATCGCGCAATCCAGGCGCGTGTATACGCCCATCTCCAGGATCATCGGCACGCCGCGGCCCTCCTCGCCGATCAGCGTCGCCCGCGCCTCCTCGAACTCGACTTCCGACGAGGCGTTCGAGCGGTTGCCGAGCTTGTCCTTCAGCCGCTGGATGAGAATGCCGTTCGCGCTGCCGTCGGCACGCAGCCGCGGCATGAAGAAGCAGGAAAGCCCGCCGGGCGCCTGCGCGAGCACGAGGAACGCGTCGCACATCGGCGCCGAGAGGAACCACTTGTGCCCGGTGATGGCGTAGCTGCCATCCCCGCGCGGCACGGCGCGCGTGGTGTTGGTGCGCACGTCCGAGCCGCCCTGCTTTTCGGTCAGGCCCATGCCGATCAGCGCCGCGTCCTTGTCGCGCGAATACACGCGCGGCAGCCACTGCGCGGCGAGCCTCGGGTCGGCCTTGATCGCAGGCACCGCGCCATAGGTCATGGTGACCGGGCACTGCGTGCCGTTCTCGACCTCGGAATAAAGCAGGTAGCCTGCCGCGCGCTCGACGTGCGCCCCCGCCCCCGGCGCGGACCAGGGCGCCGAGTGCAGGCCGTGGCGGAAAGCGATGGCGATCATCGCGTGCCAGGCGGGGTGGAACTCGACCTCGTCGCGGCGTCGCCCGCGCGCATCATGCGTCTTCAGCTCGGGCGGGTAGCGGTTGGCGGCGTCGGCGAGAGCGAGCGTCTCGCGGCGGCCGAGCTCGGCGCCCAGGCCGGTCAAGCGCTCGCGCGCCGGGGCGAGCCGCGCGCGCGGCAGGTTGAACGCCAGCGCGTCGGTGAGCGCCGCGTTCGTCAGCATCAGGTTGTAGCCCTCGAGCGGCGCGCTCTGGTTGAGCACTTCGTGCGTGGCGGCCATGGGCGATCGAGTCTAGACGCGCCCCCCCTGAAAAGCAATTGCTTGGTGCGCCCGCACTGTAGAATCCGCCGCCGGAGGAGGTGCGTGATCGTCCAGTTCCTGCAACTGCTGCTCGCCGGCATCGCGCAAGGCTGCGTCTACGCGCTGGTCGCCCTGGGCTTCGTCCTCATCTACAAGGCGACCGAGACGGTGAACTTCGCCCAGGGCGACCTGATGATGCTCGGCGCGTTCTTCGCGCTCACCGGCGCGACCGTGCTCGGGCTGCCGTACTGGCTGACGATCCTGTTCGCGCTCGCCGTGATGCTCGCGGTCGGCATGCTGCTCGAGCGCGCGGTGCTGCGGCCCGTGCTCGGCTACCCGGCGTTCACCGTCGTCATGGTGACGATCGGCGTCGGCTTCGTGCTGCGCGGCGTGGTGACGATGATCCCCGGCTGGGGCACCGAGACCTACGCGCTTGCCACGCCTTTCGCCGACAAGGTGATGCGCGTGGGCGGGGTGGTGGTGGCGGAGCAGCAGCTCGCGGTCATCCTGCACACCGCGGTGCTGTGCCTCGCGCTGTATCTGTTCTTCCGCTACACGCGCGTCGGCATCGCCATGCAGGCGACCTCGCAGAATCAGCTCGCCGCCTACTACATGGGCATTCCCGTGCGGCGCATCAACATGCTGATCTGGGGCCTGTCGGCCGGCGTGGCGACGATCGCCGGCATCCTGCTCGCGCCCACCACCTTCGTGCACTCGAACATGGGCTTCATCGGCCTGAAGGCCTTCCCCGCCGCGGTGGTCGGCGGCTTCGGCAGCGTGCCGGGCGCCATCGTCGGCGGCCTGATCATCGGCGTGGTGGAGGCGCTGGCCGGCTTCTATCTGCCGGAAGGCGTCAAGGACGTCGCCGCCTATGTCGTGGTGCTGGTGGTGCTGCTGGTGAAGCCCTCCGGCATCTTCGGCGAGACCGTCGCCAAGAAGGTCTGATGCGATTCCTGTTCAAGACCGACTACGACCAGGACCTGCGATTGTTCCGCCACGGCGGCCAGGTGTTCTGGTACTCGGTGCTCGCCGTCGTGCTGCTCGCCGCGCCGTGGTGGGCGAGCGAATACATGATGACGCAGCTGCATTTCATCGGCATCTACGCCATCGTCGGCCTCGGGCTGATGCTGCTCGTCGGCTTCACCGGCCAGATCTCGCTCGGGCACGCGGCGTTCCTCGCCGTGGGCGCGTACACGGAGGCGCTGCTCGCGGCGGCGGGCTGGCCGTTCTGGCTGACGCTGCCCTGCGCCGCGCTGCTGTCCGCGGCGGTGGGCATCGTCGTCGGCCTGCCGGCGCTGCGCCTCAAGGGCATCTACCTCGCCATCGCCACGCTCGCCTTCGGCGTCATCGTCGAGGAGATCCTGGCGCGCTGGGAGAGCCTCACGGGCGGCAATTCGGGACTGCACGTGAAGCCGGTCGAGCTGTTCGGCGCCCGGCTCGAGGGCGACGCGGGCTTCTACTACCTGGTGCTCGGGCTGACGGCGGTGTGCTGCGTCGCGCTGGCGAACCTGCTGCGCTCGCCCACCGGCCGCGCGTTCGTCGCCATCCGCGATTCCGAGATCTCCGCCGCCTGCCTGGGCGTGAACCTCGCGCGCACCAAGACGCTGTCGTTCGCCCTCTCCGCGGCGCTCACCGGCATCGGCGGCGCGCTGTACGCGCACAAGGTGAGCTTCATCTCGCCCGAGCAGTTCACGCTGCTCGTGTCCATCGAGCTGGTCACCATCGTCATCCTGGGCGGCGTGGGCTCGCTGCACGGCGCGGTGCTCGGCGCCGCCTTCATCATCGTGCTGCCGCAGCTCATCTCGATCGCCAAGGACTACTTGCCCTCTGGCGTGGCGGGCGCGGCGGGCCTGCAGTCCACCGTGTTCGGCCTGGTGCTGATCGGCTTCATCCTCTTCGAGCCGATGGGGCTGTACGGGCGGTGGCTCAAGATCCGCACCTGGTTCGAGCTCTTCCCCTTCTACCGCAAGGGCATGTTCCGCCGCCAGAAGACCTACATGAAGTCGGAGCGCCTGCGATGAAGTTCTTCGGCGTGCAGAACCTGGGCGTGCGCTTCGGCGGCGTGGTGGCGGTGGACGGCGTCAGCTTCGACGTGCGGCGCGGCGAGGTGTACACCATCATCGGGCCGAACGGCGCCGGCAAGACCACCATCTTCAACCTCGTCGGCCTCATCTATCCGGCGACCTCGGGGCGCATCGTCTTCCAGGGCAGGGAGCTCAACGGCCTCGCGCCGCACCGCGTGGCCGAGCTCGGCATCGCGCGCACCTTCCAGAACATCGAGCTGTTCGAGCACGCGACCGTGCTGCAGAACCTGCTCATCGGGCGGCATCGCCACCGCCGCACGGCGCTGTGGCAGGAGCTCGCCTTCAGCCCCGCGGTGAAGCGCGCCGAGCGCGCGCAGCGCGAGGCGGTGGAGAAGGTGATCGACTTCCTCGACCTGGCGCACTATCGCGACAGCATGGTGGCGGGCCTGCCCTACGGCGTGAGGAAGGTCATCGAGCTCGGGCGCGCGCTCGCCACCGAGCCCAGGCTGCTCTTGCTCGACGAGCCCTCCTCGGGCCTCAATCCCGAGGAGACCAACGACATGGCCTACTGGATCGAGGACATCCAGAAAGGGCTGGGCATCACGGTGCTGATGGTCGAGCACGACATGAGCCTCGTGCAGCGCGTCTCCGACCGGGTGCTGGCGCTGAACGAGGGCCGCGCGATCGCCGAAGGCACCCCCGGCGAGGTGCAATCGCACCCGGCGGTGATCGAGGCCTATCTCGGCACCAAGGAGCCGACGTGACGCCGATCCTCGAGCTCGCCAACGTCGAGTCGAGCTACGGGCCGGTGCAGGCGCTGCGCGGCGTGACGCTCTCGGTGCCGCAGGGAAAGATCGTGACGGTGCTCGGCGCGAACGGCGCCGGCAAGAGCACGATCCTGAAGACCATCTCGGGCATCATCGATCCCGCCAAAGGCCAGGTGAAGCTGCACGGCCGCGAGATCCAGGGCTGGTCCCCGGATCGCATCGTGCGCGCCGGGGTGGTGCACGTGCCCGAGGGGCGTGAAGTGTTCCCGCTGCTCTCGGTCGAGGACAACCTGCGCATGGGGGCGTACACGCGGCGCGACGCCGACGGCGTGGCGCGGGATCTCGAGGCGGTGTTCGCCTACTTTCCCATCCTGCGGGAGCGCGCCCGGCAGGAGGCGGGGCAGCTCTCCGGGGGGCAGCAGCAGATGCTGGCCATCGCGCGCGCGCTGCTGTCGCGCCCCGAGGTGATGCTGATGGACGAGCCGAGCCTGGGGCTGTCGCCCTTGCTCACGCGGGAGATCTTCCGCATCATCACGCGCATCAACCGCGAGCGCGGCACCACCATCCTGCTGGTCGAGCAGAACGCGCACATGGCGCTCGAGGTGGCGGAGTTCGGCTACGTGCTGGAGGTGGGGCGCGTCGTCATGGAGGACACCTGCGCCAACCTCGCGCAGAAGGCGGACATCCAGGAGTTCTATCTCGGCGTGCAGGCGGCCGGGGTGAGAGGGCAGCGCCGGTGGAAGAGGAAGAAGCAGTGGAGATGAGGCCCTGAGGGCGATCGAGCACGGCAGCGTGGCGCGCCTGTTCTGGCACGGCGTGCGCACGCGCGGGCCGCAGGTGATCCTGCGCCAGAAGTCGCTGGGCATCTGGCGCGCGATGACCTGGAGCGACCTCGGACGCGCGGCGCGCGAGGTCGGCATGGGCCTCGTCGCGCTCGGCTTCGAGCCGGGCGAGGTGGCCTCGATCCAGTCCAACACCAACCGCGAGTGGCTGTTCGCCGACCTCGGCATTCTCGGCGCCGGGGGCGTGGCGAACGGCATCTACCCCACCGACGCCGCGACACAGGTCGAATACCTGCTCGCCGACTCTGGCTCGGCCTGCGTGTTCGTCGAGGACGAGGAGCAGCTCGACAAGGTGCTCGAGGTGCGCGAGCGCCTGCCCGGGCTGCGCAAGGTCGTGGTCTTCGACATGGACGGGCTGCGCGACTTCGACGACGCGCAGGTCATGTCGCTCGAGGCGCTGCGCGCGCTGGGCGCCGATCACGACGCGCGCCACCCCGGCCTGTGGGAGGCGCGCCTCGCGGCGCGCAAGCCCGAAGACCTCGCCATCCTCGTGTACACCTCGGGCACCACGGGCAAGCCCAAGGGCGCGATGCTCTCCCACCGCAACGTCCTGTCGACGGTGGACGGCTACCAGGACGCATTTCCGCAGGGACCCGAGGACGAGAGGATGGCGTTCCTGCCCCTGTGCCACATCGCCGAGCGCCTGGGCGGCGAGTACCACGCGCTGCACTCGGGCTCGGTGATCAACTTCGTCGAGAACCCGGAGACGGTGCCCGAGAACGTGCGCGAGATCGCGCCGACCGTGTTCACCGCCGTGCCGCGCGTGTGGGAAAAGTTCTATTCCGGCGTGCACATCCGCATGAAGGAGGCGGGCCGCCTGCAGCAATGGGCCTACGCCATCGCCATCGGCATCGGCTACCGGGTGGCGGCCCTGAAGGAGGCGCGCCAGCCGGTGCCGGCGGGACTCGCGCTCGCCTTCCGCCTCGCCCGCCTGCTGGTGCTCGACAACGTGAGGAAGGTGATCGGCGTGCATCGCACCAAGGCCTGCATCACGGGCGCGGCGCCGATCTCGCCGGACCTGGTGCGCTGGTACATGGCGCTTGGCGTGGACATGTACGAGGTGTGGGGGCAGACCGAATCCTGCGGCGCCATCACCGCCAACCTGCAGGGACGCATCAAGCCGGGATCGATCGGGCCGCGCATGGGCCACGCCGAAGTGAAGGTCTCGCCCGAGGGCGAGCTGCTGGCGCGCGGCGACTCGGTGTTCATGGGCTACCTCAACCAGCCGGAGAAGACCGCCGAGACGCTGCAGGACGGCTGGCTGCACACCGGCGACGTCGGCAAGGTGGACGAGGAGGGCTTCTTCTACATCACCGACCGCATGAAGGACATCATCATCACCGCGGGCGGCAAGAACATCACGCCCTCGGAGTTCGAGAACCAGCTCAAGTTCTCCCCCTACATCACCGACGCGGTGGTGATCGGCGACCAGCGGCCGTATCTCGTGGCCCTGGTGATGGTGGACCACGAGAACGTGGAGAGCTACGCGCAGGAGCACGCCATCCCCTTCACCAACTACGCCAGCCTGTGCCGGCGGCCCGAGATCGTGGCGCTCATCCAGGGCGAAATCGACCGGGTGAACAAGGGCTTCGCGCGCGTCGAGCAGGTGAAGAAGTTCCGGCTGCTGGAGGCCAAGCTCGGCGCCGAGGACGAGGAGCTCACCCCGACCATGAAGCTGAAGCGGAAGCTGGTCAGCGAGAAGTACCGCGACCTGATCGAGGGCATGTACGCCGAGCGGGTGGCGGCGTGATATAAATCGGCACCACAGGAGGGAACACCCCATGAAGCGCATCGCCGGCATCGCCGCCGCCCTGTTCGCGGGCGCGGCCCTCGCCCAGACCCAGGGCGTGTCGAAGAACGAGATCGTCATCGGCAGCATGCAGGACCTGTCGGGCCCGATCGTCGCCTTCTCCAAGCAGCTGAAGAACGGCATGGAGATGCGCGTCGAGGAGATCAACGCGCAGGGCGGCATCCACGGCAGGAAGCTGAAGCTCATCATCGAGGACCACGGCTACGACCCGAAGAAGGCGGTGCTCGGCGCGCAGAAGCTCGTGCAGCGCGACAAGATCTTCGCCATGATCGGCACCATCGGCACGCCCACGGCGCTCGCCTCGATGCCGATCCTGTTCGACAAGAACGTGCCGCATCTCTTCCCGCTCACCGCGGCGCGCCAGATGTACGAGCCGCTGCACCGGCTCAAGTACTCCTTCGCCGCCCCTTACTACGACCAGATGCGCGCGGGCGTGAAGTACATGGTGAAGCAGAAGGGCTACCAGAAGGTCTGCACGCTGTACCAGGACGACGACTTCGGCCTGGAGGTGATGCAGGGCGCGGAAGCCGGCCTGAAGGAGCTCAACCTGGCGTTCGCCGAGAAGACCACCTACAAGCGCGGCGCGACCGACTTCTCCTCGCAGATCGCCCGCATGAAGAACGCCGGCTGCGACTTCGTCGTGCTCGGCACCATCATCCGCGAGACGCTCGGCGCCATCGGCACCGCGAGGAAGCTCGGCTGGGGCGTGGAGTTCATGGGCTCGTCGGCGGCCTACACCGACCTCATCCACAAGCTGGGCGGGCCGGCGATGAACGGCTTCTACGCCGCCAACACGGTGAACAACCCCTACCTGGACGACGCCTCGAGGAACGTGCGCGAGTGGGCGCAGCGCTACAAGGCGAAGTACAACGAGGACCCGGCGGTGTTCTCGGCCTACGGCTACTCGGTGATCGACCTGTTCATCCAGATCGCCGACAAGACCGGGCCGAAGCTCACGGTGGATACTTTCATCGATACGCTGGACAAGTTCACCTCGCCGCGCGACATGTTCGGCGCGGACTCGATGAGCTTCAGCAAGTCCAAGCACCTGGGTTCCAACCGGGCACGGCTGTCGCAGATCGTGAACGGCAAGTGGACGCCGATCACCGACTACATCACCGAGTAGGCGGGGCGTCCTGAAGCGCGCCGCGTCTTGGCCGCGGCAGGCCGCGGCGCGCTTCGTCACCCTGGGCTGGGTGAAATTCCTGGGCACGGCGGGCGGCATCGCCGTGTTCCTCTGGGCCTACTTCTGGGTCCTGCGCAACCCGCTGGGCGAGGTGGCCGTGATGCCCGCGATCTGGCTCGATGGGTTGATCGGCGTCCAGCCCTGGTCGTTCCCGCTGTATGCCTCGCTCTGGGTCTACATCTCGTTCGGCACTGCGCTGGCGCGCGACTTCCGGCAGCTGGCGGCGTTCGGCTGGGCCTCCCTCGGCATGGGGCTCGTAGGCCTCGCCATCTTCGCGCTCGTGCCGACGCGCGTAGCCGACCCCGCCATCGACTGGGCGATGTACCCGTCGCTGCAGTTCCTCAAGTCGATCGACGCCTCGGGCAACGCCTGTCCCTCCTTGCATGCGGCGTTTTGCGTGTTCACCGGCCTCGCGCTGCATGCGCAGCTCGGCTCGATCGGCGCGCCGCGGCTGGTGCTGGGGGCGAATGCGCTGTGGTGCCTCGGCATCCTGTACTCGACCGTGGCCACCGGGCAGCACGTGGTGCTCGACGCGGTGGCGGGCGCGGCGCTCGGCACGGCGGCCGCGGTTCCCTACCTGCGCATTCTGGGCGCCCCCCGGCCGGCCGGATAAGCAGCGCGCCGCCGATCGGTTTAGAGTTCCGGCATGCCGCGGCGCGGCTGGGCCGCGGCGCTTCGCGGGAGGATAGATATGAGGACAGTGTTTGCAGCTTTGGTGGCGGCGCTCGCCGCCGCCGGGTGCGCCGGCAAGATGCCGCAGACCGCGGACGAGTTCCGCCAGATGGCGCCGGGCGCCTTCATGGTGCAGGTGCAGAGCTTCGAGGTGAATCGTCCGGTGCGCGAGGTCGGCGAGACCTTCCGCCGGCGCGCGCCTGGCTGCCTGAACATCACGATCCGCACCACGTCGAGCGCCCCCGGCAGCTACCAGGTCATCGAGACCGCCTACAAGGCCACGGTCGTCGCCGGCGCGAGCAAGGCCGAATTGCACCTGCAGCAAAAGCACCTGAAGGGCGTGGTCGCCGTGTACAAGGAGCCCGAGGACGGTCGTTACCTGTTCGTGGTCGACGCCGTGCCCGCCGGCGCGCGCGCCACGAAGGTGCAGATCATCGGCCCCTCGCGGGGCTACGACGTACTGGTGCGCGCCTTCAAGGCCTGGGCGGACGGCAGCAGCACGGGTTGTCCCGACATGACCAAGATCGGATGAGGCCGCGCGCGCTCGTCCTGCTCGGCGCCGTCCTCGCGGCCGGCTGCGGCGGTGCGGTCCGCTATGCCGACACCGGCGAGAAGAACCTGGTCATCCGCACGCAGCTGAGCGATGCGCGCGCCGTGCTCGGGGTGCACGCGGTCGACGCGCAATGCAGGCCGGTTTACGAGGGCACCGTCGATCTCGACCAGCCCGTCACGCAGGTGGGCATTCCGCCCGGGCGCCTGAGCTACCTGGTGTTCGAGTTCTCGACGTCGTCGTTCTGGGCCGGGCGTCGGGGCTCGATCACCCAGGAGACGCTGCTGCGGCCGCGCCCCGGCGCGACCTACGACGTGCGCGTGACTTACAGGAACGACCTGTATGAGGTCGCCATGCGCGAGACGCCGCGCGGCGGGCGGGCGCGCGACATCGAGCTTGCCGGGCTGGGAGCCTGCAAGCGCTGAGCCGGGCCTTTACACACCCGAACATTTGCACGCCAGGTACCAGGAGTTCTGGTCTGGGAAATCCTTCCTTGGGCCGGACGAGGGCAACATGCTTTCCTGCGATCTGGCGAAAAGCACAGGGTGTGCGACGCATGACGAACGAGCAGTTTCAGACACTGGTGGAAGCGCTCGAGGGCGAGGCGCGCCGCAATCCACGCACCTACCAGGGCAGGGTGCTGCTGCTCGCGCTGCTGGGCAACGCCTACCTCGCCGCGATCGTGGCGCTGGTCGGCGTCCTGCTCCTCGTGCTGCTCGCGTCGATCGTCTGGCTGAAGGCGCTGGGCGTGAAGCTGGCCATCGTCGTCGGCGCCTTCCTCTGGCTGATCGCCAAGGCGCTCTGGCTGCGCATGGAGCCGCCGCAGGGCACCAGGGTCACGGCGCGCGACGCGCCGCAGCTCTTCGCCATGATCGAGGCGCTGCGCCGCGCGCTGCGCGCGCCGCGCTTCCATCACGTACTGGTCACCGACGAGTTCAATGCCGGCGTGGTGCAGGCGCCGCGGCTCGGCATCTTCGGCTGGCCGCGCAACTACCTGCTGATCGGGCTGCCGCTGATGAAGTCGCTCACCGCGGAGCAGTTCAAGGCGGTGCTGGCGCACGAGTTCGGCCACCTGGCGCGCGGCCACGGGCGCCTGTCCAACTGGATCTACCGCCAGCGGCTGCGCTGGGCGCGGCTGATGGAGGTGCTCGAGGCGGCCGACAGCAAGGGCGGCTTCCTGTTCAAGCCCTTCCTGCGCTGGTACGCGCCGTACTTCAATGCCTATTCCTTTCCGCTCGCGCGCGCCAACGAATACGAGGCGGACGCGACGTCGGCGCGCCTGACCTCCCCGCAGGCGGCGGCCGCGGCGCTCACCGGCACCAGCGTGGTCGGCAGTTACCTGAGCGAGCGCTACTGGCCGGAAGTGCACCGGCTGGCGGACGAGCAGCCGCAGCCGGCTTTCATGCCCTTCGTCGGCTTGACCGGCCGCATGGCACGGGAGGTCGACGAGCGCTCGAGCCAGAGCTGGCTGCAGCAGGCTATGGCGCGCGACACCACGGTGGACGACACGCATCCGGCGCTGAAGGATCGCCTGGCAGCGATCGGCCAGGCGCCGCGCCTTGCGCTGCCCGCCGAAGGCGAGGCGGCGGACCGGCTGCTGGGCGGCGCGCTGGCGTCCATCACCCGCGCCTTCGACCAGCGCTGGCGTAGCGACATCCGTCCCGCGTGGGAAGAGCGCCACCGCAAGGTGCAGGAGGATCGGCGCACGCTCGCCGCGCTGGACGCCAAGCACGCGGGCGGCGCCGAGCTCGGGCTGCAGGAAGCCTACGACCGGGCGGTGCTCACCGAGTCGGTGGGCGCGAACGCCGAGGCCGCCCTGCAGCAGTTCCGGGAGCTGCACTCGCGCGCGCCCGGGGACGCGACGGCCTGCTTCGCGCTTGGCGCGCGCCTGCTGGGGCGCGATGACCCCGGCGGCGTGCCGCTGCTCGAGCACGTCATGCGGCAGGACGAGTTCGCCATCGCCAAGTGCAGCGAGCTGATGCGCGACTACCACTGGCGCGGCGGGCGCAGGGCGGAGGCGGATGCCTGGCACCAGCGCTTCCAGCAGCGCACCGCGGAGGAGCTGGGGGCGGAGAAGGAGCGCAGCCAGGTCACCCTCCGGGACAAGTTCGAGCGCCACGGGCTGGCGGCGGAGGAGCTCGCGCGGCTGCTCGAGCAGTTGCGTGCCGTTCCCGGGCTGCGCAAGGCCTATTTCGTGCGCAAGCGCGTCGCCCACCTCGCGCATCGCCCGCTCCATGTGCTCGGCTACCGGGCGTCGTTCCCGCTGCAGCCGGGCGTCAAGAAGCGTGCGGCGGCGGTGATGCAGGCGATCCAGGAGGGCGTGCAGTTTCCCGGCGAGACATTGATCATCAACGTCGAAGGCGAGAATTACCGCTTCGGCCGCAGGTTCGCCTGGATGCGCGGATCGCGGATTCTGTAGCGCGACCCTGAGCGCCTTCCGGGACGAAACTCGGGGACAATTGCGGGGATGAGACCCCGCACGCTTTACTCGTGGGCGCGCGGCGGGCGCTGGCTGGCTGCGCTCGCCGCCTTCGCCGCCGGCTGCGCCCACTACCCCGCCACGCCACCGCTGGAGAAGGCCGGCGAGTCCGGCTACCGCGTCTCCGAGTCGGCCCGCCCCGGCCAGTCCGACGAGCTGCTGGTGGTGCTCGCCATCTCCGGCGGCGGCACGCGCGCCGCGGCGCTCGGCTACGGCGTGCTGGAAGAGCTGCGCCGCACCGAGGTGACGGTGAACGGCGCCAAGCGCCGCCTGCTCGACGAGGTGGACGTGATCTCTGCGGTCTCGGGAGGCACGCTGCCCGCTGCGTATTACGGGCTGCGCGGCGAGAGGACGTTCGAGGAATTCGAATCGCGCGTGCTGTACCGCAATCTCGAGAGCGACCTGGTGAAGCGAATCCTTGCCCCGACCAACTGGTTGCGGATGCCCTCCGGCACTTTCGGCAAATCGGATCTCTTTGCCGAGATCTACGACGAGACGGTGTTCGACCATGCCACGTTCGCCGACCTGCAGAAGACCCGAGGGCCTTTTGTCATCATCAACGGTACCGATGTCACCGCCGGAAGCCGCTTCAGTTTCACGCAGGACCAGTTCGACGCCATCTGCGGCGATCTCTCGCGGGTGACGCTGGGACGGGCAGTTGCCACCTCGACGGCGTTGCCGCCGTTGCTCACGCCCATTACCCTGGAGAACCGCGGCGGCACCTGCGGCAGGAAGACGCCGGCCTGGCAGACCGCTGCAGAGGCTGCGATCGGCAAGTCCGAGACGCCGGGCCGTGCGCTGCTGCGTGCCCGCGCGCTGCAGGCCTACGAGAACCCGAACCGTCCCTACATTCATCTGTTCGATGGCGGTCTGTCGGAAAACCTCGGCCTGGCCGAGGTGTTGAGGGCGTTCGAGCTGCTGAAGGTCGAGCCGGACGAAACGGTGCTGCCGGCGCTGCGCCGGGCGCGCAAGGTGGTGGTCATCGTGGTGAACGCGCTGCGCTTCCCCGAAGTCGATTGGGACCGCTCGCCTGCGCCACCGGGCACCGGCACGTTGACCGACCAGATGTGGGGGATCCCGGTCGACCGGATTTCCTTCGACGCGCTGGAGCAGGTGCGTGACCAGCTGGCCGGCTGGCAGGCAGGCAGTCCGGCGCGGCGCGGATACCTGGCGCAGGTCACCTTCGACAACCTGCAGGACCCCGCCGAGCGCGACTACTTCAAGAAGGTGAAGACGCGCCTCACGCTGCCCAAGGAGCAGGTGGACCGGCTGCGCGAGGTCGGCGGGCGCCTGCTGCGCGAAGCGCCCGCGTACAAGAGGCTGATCATCGATCTCGGGCCAGGACGGTGATCCGCACAGTGCGGCTGGGCACGAGGCGCGCGGGCGGCGAAGGCCCGCGCCTGGGCACCGTGCGCCGGCCGCCGCGCGGCGTGCCCAAGGCGCGCTTCGCCAAGGACGACTGGTACGACGCGTGGCTGCCGGAGCTCTCGCCGAGCGAGGCGCTGGTGAAGCAGGGGCTGCACGCGCGCAGCGCGAAAGACTGGGAGTCCTTCGCGAAGAAGTACCGCAAGGAGATGGCCGCGCCGGGGCCGTCGCGCCTGCTCGATGTCCTCGCGCTCCTGTCGCGCACGACCAATTTCTCCGTGGGCTGCTACTGCGAGGACGAAGCGCGCTGCCACCGCTCGGTGCTGCGCGGACTGCTCAGCGAGCGCGGGGCGAAGCTGGCGGCATAGCGCTGCGCAGGAACGCCGGCACGTTCGACAGGTCCTCCGGCGCGACGCCCTGCTCGCCGAGGATACGCAGCGCGCGCGACTGCAGCTGCCAGCAGGAGGAGCGCAGCGCGGCCTGCGCTGCATCTGCGGAACCTTCCAGGTGCAGCGCCGCGGTGCGCACGCCGCAGCTCGGGTGCGCGGCGAGCTGCGCGACCAGCCGGCGCTGCCGTTCCGGCGGCGCAGGGCGCTCGCGCAGCGCGAACGCGATGGTGCCTGCGAAGCGCGAGTCCGGACCGGCCGACAGCATGCGCTCGAAGGCATTCCACATGCTCTCCGCCTGCGCGTCGTCCGCGCCCTTGAGCGCGCAGCGCAAGGCAGTGCCGAGCGGCCAGAGCACGTCGAAGTCCCCCGAAGGCAGGGAGTCGAGGGACGCCTCGGTGCGCGCGCGCAGCTCCCTCATCAGGAACGCGTAGCGGCCGGGACTTACCCGGTCGCGGATCAGGTCTGGTCCGAACGCGCGCAGCGCCTCGCCGATGGACTCTTCGGTCGCGGGCGCAGCATCGGACTCGGAAGGACAGGCGACCGGTTCCTCCGACTCGTGCGCGACGGGCCCCTCGAGTCGCGGGGCATCGCCGATCACGATGCCGACGCTCGGCAGGCCGCGCGACCATTCGGCCTGGCCGCGGCCGGGGGGCTGGTGCAGGCGCCAGGCGTTCTTTCCCACGTCATCGGACACGATGCCCACGCCGTTCGCAGTTGCGGCTCCTTGCGCGAGGGTGGGCGCCTCGTAATGGTCGTCCCCAGCGGCATCCACCAGCGCGCCGACGGCGAGATCGAGTCCCATGCCCTGGCCTACGCCCGCGCGCAGCGCATAGCTGTCGTCGCCCGCGTCGTCGCGCTGCACGCCGACCGCCTGGTGCGCGCCCGCGCCCTGCGCGTAGCGCATTGCGTCGTAGCGGTCGTTCCCGCCGCGATCCCAGAGCAGCCCGAGGCCGTAGTAGTACCCCGCGCCCTGCGCGTACATCTGCGCCTCGTAGACATCGTCGCCCGCGTCGTCGCGCAGCATGCCGATGCCGCCGCCCATGCCGGCGCGCACGCCGACCGCCACGCCTTGCGCGTAGCTGAGGCTGCCCCCGCGCCCGAACGGGTCGCGCACGCCGGCCGCGTGATAGCGGTCGTTGCCCGCGCTGTCCCAGAGAATGCCGGTGCCTGCCGCCAGCCCCAGGCCCTGGCCGAAAGCCTCCACGCGGTACTCATCGTTGCCGCCGAGATCGAGCAGCACCCCGACGCCGGCGAGCGCGGCCCCTTGCCCGAAGACGCCGGATTCGTAGACGTCGTCGCCCGCGGCGTCGCAAAGGAGCGCGACACCGCCGATCGCCGCGCCCCACGAGGCTGCGGTGGACGCGTAATGATCGTTGCCGCCCAAGTCGAGGATGGCGGCGAGACCGCGCACGGCGACATCCGAGCCGGTGTAGCGGTCGTTGCCGCCCGGGTCCAGGATCACCGTGACTGCGCCCTCGCGCACCGGCGCGACTTCATGCACGTCGTCGCCGGGAGTGCCGACGATCACGAGGATGTCGCCGCGCGCGAAGCGGCCGCCCCGCGGTGGAAGATCGAGTTTCTGCCGCAAGAGCCGCGCATTGACTTCGAAGAAGAGCGCCGTGACGCGTTGCAGCGCCGCCGCGTCCACCTTGGCCGCGATCGCGCGCTGCGCTTCGATCGAAGGCAGCCCGGCGGGAATATCGCCGAGCGGAGGCACCGCGGCCTGGAGCGCGCGCTGCGCCTCGGCGAGCTGGTCGAGATAGCGCTCGATCCACCCATTTGCCGGCGCGGATTTCGCCGCCGGCACGGCGAGCTGCGCGAGGCCGGACGGCGCGGCGCGCGCGAACAGCGCGCCCGCATCCAAGGCCATCATCGGTCGTGCGAGGACTTGCCGCACGAGTGCCGGCGAGGGCGGCGCCCGGCCTTCGTGGCGCAGCACGTTGTCGATGACGCCGATCGGCTGCGGCCCGGCGCAGGCAGAGGCAAGCAGCATTGTCGCGAGGGCGGCGGCGCGGCGCATGGCAGAATCGTGGCCAGAGGATACCCGCCATGGATCTGCTGAACGCCGTCAGGGAGAAGTTCAAGGGCCTGCTGCCCGAGCTGCTCGGCATGGAGCTCGCAGAGGTCACCCAGGACCATGTGCGGGCCACCCTCAAGGTGCGTCCCGACCTGTGCACCACCGGGGGCATCCTGCACGGCGGCTCGATCATGGCCTTCGCCGACACGCTGGGCGCGATCGGCACGGTGGTCAACATGCCGCCGGGCGCGAGCACCGCGACCATCGAGTCCAAGACCAACTTCATCGGCGGCGCGGCCGCGGGCACGACGGTGACGGGCGAGGCTACGCCGGTGCACCGGGGCCGCACGACGCAAGTGTGGCAGACGCGGGTCACCACGGCCGAGGGCAAGCTGGTCGCGCTGGTGACGCAGACGCAGATCGTCAAGCCGCCGAAGAGCTAGAATGGCCCCGACGCGATGACGAACGTCTCCGACATCGCCAAGCTCCTCGGCGGCGAATCGCTCGACGCCGACCCGGCCGAGACGCGCGAGTGGCTGGATGCGCTCGACGCGCTGGTCGCGACCACCGGCAAGGACCGCGCGCGCTACGTCATGGGGCGGCTCACGGAGCATGCCGGCGCGCTCGACGTGCAGACGCGCGCGCGCTTCAACACGCCGTACTGCAACACCATCTGGCCGCACGAGCAGCCGCCGTTCCCGGGCGACTTCACCATCGAGCAGCGGCTCGCCTCGATCATCCGCTGGAACGCGCTCGCCATGGTGGTGCGCGCCAACCGCGCGCACGCCGAGTTGGGCGGCCACATCGCCAGCTTCGCCTCGGCCGCGGACCTGTTCGAGGTCGGCTTCAACCATTTCTTCCGCGGCCACGCGGCGCCGGGCGGCGCGGATCTCGTTTACTTCCAGCCGCATTCGGCGCCGGGCGTGTACGCGCGCGCCTTCCTCGAAGGCCGGCTGACGGAAGCGCAGCTCGATCGGTACCGGCGCGAGACCGGCGGCGAGGGCCTGTCCTCCTACCCGCACCCGTGGCTGATGCCGAAGTTCTGGCAGTTCCCGACCGGCTCGATGGGCCTCGGGCCGCTGAACGCGATCTACCAGGCGCGCTTCATGCGCTACCTGGAGAACCGCGGCATCCTCGCGACGGCGGGGCGCAAGGTGTGGGCCTTCCCGGGCGACGGCGAGATGGACGAGCCGGAGTCGCTCGCCGGGCTGTCGGTCGCCGCGCGCGAGGGCCTCGACAACCTCGTGTTCGTCGTCAACTGCAACCTGCAGCGCCTGGACGGCCCGGTGCGCGGCAACGGCTCGATCATCCAGGAGCTGGAGGGCCTGTTTGCCGGCGCGGGCTGGAACGTGGTGAAGCTCATCTGGGGCAGCGACTGGGATCCGCTGTTCGCGCGCGACCGCGAGGGCGTGATCCTGCGGCGGCTGCACGAGACCGTGGACGGCGAGTTCCAGACCTACGCCGCGACCGACGGGCGCTTCAACCGCGAGCATTTCTTCAACAAGTACCCGGAGCTGAAGGCGCTGGTCGCCGACCTCACGGACGACGACATCGACCGCCTGAAGCGCGGCGGCCACGACCCGGTGAAGATATACTCCGCGTATCACGCCGCCGTGCACCACAGGGGCCAGCCCACGGTGATCCTCGCCCAGACCAAGAAGGGCTACGGCATGGGCACCTGGGGCCAGGGCAAGATGGGCACCCACCAGCAGAAGAAGCTCGACGACGAGGCGCTCAAGGCCTTCCGCGACCGCTTTGCCTTGCCGCTCTCCGACGAGGAGGTGACGGGCCTGAAGTTCTACAAACCGGCCGCGGACGGGCCGGAGATGCGGTACCTGCTATCGCGGCGCGAGCGCCTGGGCGGGTTCCTGCCCGAGCGGCGCACCGAGGCGCCGAGGCTCGCGCCGCCGGAAGCCTTCGGCAAGGCGCTCGAGGGCTCGAACGGCCGCGAGCAGTCCACCACCATGCAATACGTGCAGCTCCTGTCGCAGCTGCTCAAGGACCCGGCGCTCGGCAAGCACATCGTGCCGATCGTCGCCGACGAGGCGCGCACCTTCGGCATGCAGTCGCTCTTTCGCCAGGTGGCGATCTACTCGGCCTTCGGCCAGCTCTACGAGCCCGAGGACCGCGAGGAGCTGCTCTACTACAAGGAGGCGCGCGACGGCCAGATCCTGGAGGAGGGCATCACCGAGGCCGGCGCGCTCGCCACGTGGATCGCGGCGGCCACCAGCTACAGCACGCACGGCGTGCCGATGCTGCCGTTCTACACCTTCTATTCGATGTTCGGCTTCCAGCGCGTGGGCGACCTGATCTGGGCGGCGGCGGACTCGCGCTCCAGGGGATTCCTCGTAGGCGCCACCGCCGGGCGCACCACGCTCGCCGGCGAAGGGCTGCAGCACCAGGACGGCTCGAGTCATCTTTTTGCGGCGACCGTCCCCAACTGCGTCGCCTACGATCCCTGCTACGGCTACGAGCTCGCCGTCATCCTGCAGGACGGCGTGCGGCGCATGCTGCAGGCGCAGGAGGACGTTTTCTACTACGTCACGGTGATGAACGAGAACTACGTGCACCCGGCGATGCCCGCGGGCGCGCGCGACGGAATCCTGAAAGGCATGCACCGGGTGCGCGAGGCGGGCAGGGGGAAGAAGCACGTGCGGCTTCTCGGCGCGGGCGCGATCCTGCGCGAGGCGCTGGCGGCGGCCGAGGTCCTGGAGTCGGAGCACGGCGTCGCCGCCGAGGTGTGGTCGGTGACGAGTTTCACCGAGCTGCGGCGCGACGGCCGCGAGTCGAAAAAGGCCTGGGTCGCGCAGTGCCTCGAAGGCGGCAAGGGTCCGGTGATCGCGGCAAGCGACTACGTGAGCGCGCTCGCCGATCTGATCCGTGAATGGGTGCCGGGGCGCTTCGTCACGCTCGGCACCGACGGCTTCGGCCGCAGCGACACGCGCGCGGCGCTGCGCGCGCACTTCGGCGTGGACCGCGCGGCGATCGTCAAGGCGGCACTCGAGGCGCTCGGCTAGCGTTGCACTTCAAACCGGCGCGAATCCTCGCGCCTGCCGCTCGGATTATCGTGTTTCGGGATCACTGGAGGGGGCGTGCGGCGGCAAGGATCGGCACTTCACGATAGGCACGCGCCGTCGCGGCAAGCTGCTCAAGTCGTCGCTGCATCCTGCGCTGCGCTGGCGATGAGCTGCTCCGGGGCGCTCGCGCAGACCGAGCCGAAAGAGACTGCGGCGCCGACGGAAGAGGACGCAATCACCAAGCTCGAGAAATCCCCGTGGATTCTCATCCCCATCTTCCAGTCAAACCCGAAGCTCGGGACTTCGCTGGGCGCCCTCGCCGGCTACGTGCACTATTTCGACGAGAAGTCGCGGCCCTCCATATTCGCCGTGCTGGGCCAGTACACCAGCACCGATTCGATCGTGGCCGGGGTGCAGGCCCGGGCTTCCTGGGATGAGGACCGGCAGCGGGTGATCGCCGGGATGGTGTACGGCTACATCAAGAATGACTACAGCGATTACCTCGGCACCGGAGTTGCGCTGCAATCCAACTCCGAGGTCAGGGGAATGATCGGCCGTTACACGCGCCGGGTCCACGGCGACTGGTTCCTGGGGGTGCAGGGCCTCTATCAGAACTTCGGCATCGGCGGTGAGACGGCCTTCGATCAAATGGTGCTCGACGTCCTGGGGGTCGCGCCCTACAAGTCAGGCGGGCTGGGTCTCGTGGCCCAGTACGACTCGCGCGACAACGAGAACTCGCCTACGCACGGTTGGCTGGCCACCCTCAACAATATGGCGTATCGGGAATCGCTGGGGGGCGAGAACGACTTCGATGTCATCCGGGCCGATTTCCGCTACTTCATGCCGCACGGCAAGGGCAACGTGTTGGCCGTGCGCCAGCTCAACCATTTCACCGACGACGCACCGACCCAGGTGAAGGCCCCCGTTCAGCTTCGCGGTTACAAGGTCGGTCAGTACAACGGCGATCACATGTCACATATCGAGGTCGAGGAGCGGTACAGGCTCGCCGAAAAGCTCACCGCCTCGCTGTTTCTCGGCGTCGCCTGCACCTATGGAGGGAGCAGGAGCTGTTCCGACAGCGCGAACCTGTACCCGGCCGGCGGCGTCGGGGTGCAATACATCCTCAAGCCGAAGGAAGGGATCGTCCTGAACCTGGAGTACGCGGCAGGCAAGGACTCGAACTATGGCTTCTATCTGAAGATGGGATATGCCTACTGACGGACCGCAATGCGCGGCTGTTACGCCACGGTCAGGGGACGATGGGCAGGAGTTTGCGCAGCATGGTCATGATGCTCCTCCCGGTTCGAACTCCATCAGCAGCGTCCCCGGCGCCACCTGCGTGCCCCTGGCCACGTGCACGGCCGTCACGCGCAGCGCCGCGGGCGCGGCGAGCGTGTGCTCCATCTTCATCGCCTCGAGCACGACGAGCGGGGCGTCCTTGGCCACCGCGTCCCCGGCCTTCGCGTGCACGGCCACCACGCGGCCGTTCATCGGCGAGGACAGGCTGTTGGCGTCCAGACCCGCGGCGCGCTTCACGGGCGGATCCATCGTCGTGTCGCGCCAGGTGTACGAGTGGCCGTCGAGCGCGAAGTGCAGCGTGTCGCCTTCGAGCGCGCAGGGCGCGGCCGGTAGCGGGACGCGACGCGCGTTGCTCCAGGCCGACCACTCGCCTAAACCCGCGGCGCCTGCCCTTGCGCAAGCATAGAGGCTCCGGGCGAACGGCTCGTCCACGGCGGGGGCCCTCCAGCCGGTGAATCGATCCTCCAGAAGTGACGTAGTCGCACTTCCTTCGGCAAACACCGGATCGCGAAGGACAGCGGCGAGAAACGCCTTGTTGGTCGGCAGGCCAAGCGCGAGCGTCGCGTCGAGCGCGCCGGCGAGCTGCTCGCGCGCCGCATCTCGATCGGGCCCATGTGCGATCAGCTTGGCGAGCAGCGAATCGTAATGCGGCGGAATCTCGAGGCCGGTCGCCAGCGCATGGTCCACGCGCACGCCTGCGGCAGGCTGCCACAGCGCGAGCCGCCCGCACTGCGGCAGGAAGTCTCGCTGCGGATCCTCCGCGCACAGTCGCGCCTCGATCGCGTGGCCGGCGAAGCGGATGCCGTCCTGCGCGAGGGGCAGTGGCTCGCCGGCGGCGACGCGCAGCTGCCACTCCACCAGGTCGAGGCCGGTGACGGCTTCGGTCACGGGATGCTCGACCTGCAGGCGCGCATTCGCCTCGATGAACCAGTAGCCGCCCGCCTCGTCCAGGAGGAACTCGATGGTGCCGGCGCCGACGTAGCCCGCGGCGTGCGCGACCGCGATCGCCGCGGCGCCGAGCCTGGCGCGCAGCTTCGCGTCCACCGCGGGCGAGGGCGACTCCTCGATCAGCTTCTGGTGCCGGCGCTGCACCGAGCAGTCGCGCTCGCCGAGGTGCACGCAGCGCCCGTGCGCGTCGGCGAACACCTGCACCTCCACGTGGCGCGGCGCGAGGACTGCCTTTTCGAGCATCAGCCTTCCGTCGCCGAACGCGTGCTCGGCCTCGGACTTCGCCGAGGCGAGCGCAGCGTCGAGCTCCTTGGCCGAGCGCACGAGCCGCATGCCGCGCCCGCCGCCGCCGGCGAGCGCCTTGATCACGACCGGATACTCGGGCTTGCCTTCGAAGGTCGGCAGGACCGGGACGCCCGCGCTGGCGGCGAGCTTCTTGGCGTTCGCCTTGTCGCCGAGCGCGCGCATCGCCGCCGGCGGCGGGCCGACCCAGATGCGGCCCGCGGCGATCACGGCCTCGGCGAAGGCGGGATTCTCGGCGAGGAATCCGTAGCCCGGATGCACCGCCTCTCCCGGCGCGCGCAGGATCGACTCGATGTCCAGGTAGGACTCGATGCGCAGCGCCTCGTCGCAGGCGCGCGCGTGCGGCGCGTCGCGGTCCGCATTCGAATACACGGCGATGGTGCGCAGGCCCATGCGCCGCGCGGTGCGCGCCACGCGCAGCGCGATCTCGCCGCGGTTGGCGATCAGCAGGCTCGCGAACACCTCAGTCATTCTTCAGGTGCTTGGAGGGCAGGATCCCCATGTACTTGCAGATGATGCCGAGCATCACCTCGTCGGCGCCGCCGCCGATCGAGGCGAGGCGCCCGTCGCGGTAGGCGCGCGACACCGGGTTGTCCCAGGTGTAGCCCATGCCGCCCCAGTACTGCAGGCAGGCATCCGACACTTCGCGCCGCAGGCGCCCGGACTTGAGCTTCGCCATGGAAGCGAGCTCGGTCACGTCCTCGCCCGCGACGTAGCGCTCGCAGGCGCGGTAGGTGAGCGCGCGCAGCGCCTCGATCTCGGTCTTCAGCTCCGCCAGGCGATAGTGCACGTACTGGAAGTCGAGCACGGTCTGGCCGAACATCTTGCGCTCGCGGATGTACTCGATCGTGTCCTCGAGCGTGCGCATGAGGCCCTGCACCGAGCTCGCCGCGGCCCACAGGCGCTCCTCCTGGAACTGCTGCATCTGGTAGGTGAAGCCCAGGCCTTCCTCGCCGATGCGGTAGCGCTGCGGCACGCGCACGTCGTCGAAGTGGATGAGTCCCGTGTCCGAGGACATCATGCCGATCTTGCGGATCTTCTTCGCCTTGACCACGCCCTTCGCCTTCATCGGCACGCAGATGAGGGTCTTGTTCTTGTGCGGCGCGCCTTCCGAGGTGTTGGCAAGGAGGCACATCCAGTCGGCCTGCAGGCTGTTGGTGATCCACATCTTGGCGCCGTTGATGACGTAGTCGCCGCCGTCCTTGCGCGCCGTGGTCTTGATCGAGGCCACGTCCGAGCCCGCACCCGGCTCGGAGACGCCGATGCAGGCCACGTAGTCGCCGGCGATCGAAGGTGCGAGGAACTCCTTGCGCAGCTCGTCCGAGCCATGGCGCGCGAGCGCAGGCGTGGCCATGTCGGTCTGCACGCCGATCGCCATCGGCACGCCGCCGCAGCGGAT
>DATFEJ010000050.1:0-8144 GCA_035251235.1 Burkholderiales bacterium | reverse complement strand
CTCGTTGAGCAGCGTGATCCTGCCGCCGAGCGCGGCGGGCAGCGACGCGAGCACCTGTGCCACGTCCTCGCCGCCGTCGTTCACCACCAGGACCTCCCAGTGCCGGTAGCGCTGCCGTGCCACCGATTCGAGCGCGTCGCGCAGCATCGCCGGGCGATTGCGCGTGGGAATGACGACGCTCACCAGCGGCTCGGCCCCCAGCGGCGCCAGCGCCGGCGGCGTGCCGTGCTCGGGCTCCTCCTGCAGCATGCTGAGCAGCACCCACAGCAGCGCATCATTGACCTCGCGGTCGCCGGGACTCAGCCGGCGCGCCTCGAGCAGCGCGGGCATCGCCTCGCGCAGCCGGCCCTGGTAGACGAGCGACAGCGCGACGTTCAGGTGCGCATCTCGCGAATCGGGACGCAGCTGCACCGCTCTGCGGAAGGCGGTTTCCGCCTGGCGATCCTGGTCGAGCATGCCGTGCGCCCTGCCCAGGGCGAACCATGCCTCGACATCGGCGGGCTGCCGCGCAGCCAGCTGCTCGAGCACCTCGATCGCCGTCGCCAGCTGGCCCTGCCCGATCAGCGCCTGCGCGCGATCGAGTTCCGGCGCGCGGCTCAGGGCGTGTACCCCGGGATGCGGGACTCGTCGACCTCGTCGATCTGCTCCGCATCGAGGAACGTCTCCGCGTAGCGCCGGTACACCTTGCGCCGCACGAACACGTCGAACAGCTCCGGGTCGATGTGGCCGTTCTGGCTGAAGCGGCCGAGGATCTCGAGCGACTCCGACAGCGTCTTGCCCTTCTTGTAGGGACGGTCCTTGGCGGTGAGCGCCTCGAAGATGTCGGCGATGCCCATGACGCGTGCCTGCACGGACATCTGCTCGCGCGTCAGGCCCTTGGGATAGCCCTTGCCGTCCATGCGCTCGTGGTGCCCGCCCGCGTATTCCGGCACGTTCTGCAGGTGCTTGGGCCAGGGCAGCGACTCCAGCATCTTGATGGTGGCGACGATGTGGTGATTGATGATCTGGCGCTCCTCGGCGGTGAGCGTGCCCGCGCGGATCGTCAGGTTCTTCACCTCGTCGTCGGTGAGGAACTTGGCCTCGTGCCCGGAGACGTCGGTCCACCGGTACTCGGCGATGCGCCGCACGCGCTCGACGTCCTCCTCGCGCATGCGCTCGCCGCCGACGTTGACCGCGCGCAGGAACGAGCGGTCCTCCTCGAGCTGGCGCAGGAAGTCGCGCCAGCGCTTCTTGCCCTTCGCGGTGTTGTCGCGCAGCATGGCGATCTCGGCGTCGCGCTTGAGCACCTCGAAGCGCGTGTCGATGAGGTGGATGCGGTCGTAGATGGTCTCCAGCTTGGTCGCCTTGTCGACCACGTGCACCGGCGTGGTGACCTTGCCGCAGTCGTGCAGCAGGCCGGCGATCTTCAGCTCGTAGCGGTCCTTGTCCGTCATGTGGAAGTCGCGCAGCGGGCCGTCGCTGGTCTCGTTCACCGCCTCGGCCAGCATCATGGTGAGCGCCGGCACGCGCTGGCAGTGGCCGCCGGTGTACGGCGACTTCTCGTCGATCGCGGTGTTGATCATGGCGATGAAGGACTCGAACAGCTGCTCGAGCTGGTTGATGAGCATGCGGTTCGTGAGCGCGATGGCCGCCTGCGAGGCGAGCGACTCCGCCAGCCGCTGGTCGGCCGGCGAGAAGGGCACGATCTCGCCGGTGCGCGGGTCCTGGGCGTTGATCAGCTGCAGCACGCCGATGATCTCGCGCTCGTGGTTCGCCATCGGCACGGTGAGGAAGGACTTCGAGCGATAGCCCGTCTTCTTGTCGAAATTGCGCGTGCCGGTGAAGTCGAAGCCGTCGGCCGTGTAGGCATCGGCGATGTTCACCGTCTGGCCGGTGAGCGCCGCGTAGGCCGCCACCATGCTGTGGTTGGGCTTGCCGTCCTTGTCCTTCAGGTGGATCGGATAGAACGGCACGGGCGTGCCGGTCGTGCCCCCCAGGTAGTACTGCAGGCTCGAGGTGCGCACGATCTCGAAGCGCAGCGTGCCGTCCTCGGTCAGCCGGTAGAGCGTGCCGCCGTCGGCGCGCGTGATGGTCTTGGCCGCAGTGAGGATCGACTCGAGCAGCCGATGGATGTCGCGCTCGGCGGACAGCGACGCGCCGATGGCGTGCAGCTGCTCCAGGCGCTGCACCAGGTCGTCGGGCGCGCGCGCCTCCGCCAGCACCGGCGGGTTCGTGTCGTCGAGGATGCGGCTCATGCGCGCGCCGGGCGAGGGCACGTCACTTGATGCAGACCGACCGCACTTCCTTGATGTGGGTGACCCCCATCAGGCACTTCTCCATGCCGTCCTGCTTGAGCGTGCGCATGCCCTCCTCCAGGCAGATGGCAAGCATCTCGGCCACGCGCGCGTGCTCCTGGATCGCCTTCTTCAGGCGATCCGAGGCGATGAGCAGCTCGTGCAGGCCGCAGCGACCCTTGTAGCCGCTGCCGCCGCACTTGTCGCAGCCCACGGGCTTGTAGAAGGTGAGCTGGCCCTTGTCGTTGCCGTACAGGCGCACCCACTCCTTGTAGACGCCTTCCATGGCGGCCTTGGGATCGGACTTGAAGCGCGTGGTGTGCTGCAGCTCGTCGCAGTACTCGCGCAGGAACGCGGTCAGCTCCGCGGGCTCCGGGGCGTAGGCCTGCTTGCAGCTGCACAGGCGCTTGGCCAGGCGCTGCGCAAGGATGCCGAGCAGCGCGTCGGAGAAGTTGAAGGGGTCCATGCCCATGTCGAGCAGGCGCGTGATCGACTCCGGCGCCGAGTTGGTGTGCAGCGTGGCGAACACCAGGTGGCCCGTGAGCGAGGCCTCGATGCCGGTCGACGTGGTCTCCTTGTCGCGCATCTCGCCGACCATGATGATGTCCGGGTCCGCGCGCAGGAACGCCTTCATCACGGTGGCGAAGTCCAGGCCGGCCTTCTTGTTGACCTGCACCTGCCGCAGGCCCTTCTGCGTGATCTCGACCGGGTCCTCCGCGGTCCAGATCTTCGTGTCCGGCGTATTGAGGAACTTGAGCACCGAGTGCAGCGTCGTCGTCTTGCCCGAGCCCGTCGGACCGCAGACGAAGAACAGGCCGTAGGGCTTGCTGACGGCGTTCTTGAGGTTGGCCTCGTTCAGCTTGGTGAAGCCCATCTTGTCGAGCGGCATCGGCTCGCCGGCGGCCAGAATCCGCATGACGATGTCCTCGACCCCGCCCGCGGTTGGAATGGTCGCCACGCGCAGCTCGATGTCGAGCGGCCCGAATTTCTTGAACTTGATCTTGCCGTCCTGCGGTCGGCGCTTCTCCGAGATGTCCAGGTCGCACATGATCTTGATGCGCGCGGCGATCGCCGAGCGGTAGCTGGCCGGCACCTCGATGTACGGTCCGAGCGAGCCGTCCTTGCGGAAGCGGATCTCGGTCTTCGCCTTGCCCGGGTAGGGCTCGACGTGGATGTCGGAGGCGCCCTGGTTGTAGGCGTCGACGATCACCTTGTTCACCAGCTTGACCAGCTCGTTGTCCGCGGCGGCCGAGGCCTCGTCGGCACCCGCTTCGACGACGGTCTCGCCCTCCTCGTCCATGGTGGACAGCAGGTCGCCGATGTCCCCCATGTCCATGGACTCGGCGCCGTAGAACAGGTTGACGGTCTCGCGGAACTCCCGCTGCGTGGTGACGCGGTACACGATGCGCGCCTTGGGGAACACGTTGGCGGCGATGCGCGAGCTGCGGATGCGCTCGGGGTCGACGCACAGCACCACCAGGCCTTCCTTCGTGTCGTCGATCGGCAGCCACTGGTTCTGCTCGACGTACTCGCGCTTCAGGTTCTTCAGCAGCTCCATCGGCTTGACGCGGTCCTGCTTGAACGCCTCGTAGGGCACGCCGAAGAACTTGGAGAGCGCCGCGCCGATCGCCGGCAGCTTGACCTGGAACTCCTCGGTCAGCACCTGCTCGATGTCCACCGCCTTCTTGCGCGCCTGGCGCGAGGCGAGCTCGAACTCGCCCGCGGACAGCACCGCGTCGGAGATCAGGTAGTCGTACTTGGTCTTGACCAGCGCCGGCTTCTGCCGCTGGCGGAACGCGATGGCCAGCGTCTGCGCCAGCTCCGTGACGCCGTCCTCGGCGAGCGCGCCGAACGGCACGCCGGCCTTGTTGTTGATGATCTGGATGACGCCGATCAGCTCCTGGTTCTGGTTGTCGACGATCGGCGCCACCAGCATCTGCTTGGTGCGGTAGCCGGTGCGCTTGTCCACCTCCTGCAGGAAGCGCAGGTTGGGATTGAGCGACTTCAGCTCGGCGTCGTCGTAGACGTCGCGCAGGTTGACCGTGCGCCGGGCGAGGGCCACGAAGCCGGCGATCGAGTGCTCGGCCACCGGCAGCTTCAGGTCCTTGAACGAGTTCAGGCCGGTCTTGACCTTGGAGACGATGGCCTGCTTGTCGTCCGACATCGAGTAGATCGTCAGGCGGTCGGCGTTGAACAGCACGCAGATGTCCGCGCTCACCTCGAGCATGATCTCGTCGATGTTGGAGGTGGCGTGGATCTTGTTGGTGACCGCCTGCAGCTGCTTCTGGAACGCGAGCCGGATGTTGACGTCGGCCTGCGGCCCTGCCTGGTGGCTGAGTACGGCACTCATCGTGGACCCCTCGGATCGAACCGGACTATGCTATCCCCCGGCAGACAAACATTCAACCGCCAGCGCCCTGATTTTAGGGCTGTTTTTCACATCCCGGCGACGGTGGGCGGTCAAAATTCGAAAACCTGGTTGTTCTGCAGCATGCGCGGCTGCAGGCGCCCCGAGGACTCCTCGATTTCCTGCATGGTCAGCTCGGTCTCGCCGGGCTTGAGATGGGTGACGTAGACCTCGGCGTCGCGCTCGAACTTGACCAGCTCCTCGGCGAGCATGGACGGGCACAGGTGCTTGGACAGCTCCGCCAGGGCGCGCTCCTTGTTGGCGAAGGCCGTCTCGATGATCAGGAACTTCAGGTTGTCGATGCGGTTGACGATCTGCCAGAGCGCGTCGTTCGGCCCGGTGTCGCCGGTGAACACGAGGCTCCCGGCGCCGCTGTCCAGCAGAAAGCCGACCGCGGGCACGGTGTGGATCGCCGGCAGCGGCGTGAACGCGCGCCCGGCGAGCGACACGGTGCGCCCCAGCTCGATCTCCTCGTAGCGCATGAACGGCGCCTCGGGCGACGGGATCTGCGTGAAATCCGGCCAGATCTGCCAGTTGAAGATGTGCGCCTTGAGGATGGCGATGGTCTCGCGCGTGGCGTGCACGACGATCGGCCGGGCACGCATGCCGCCCACCGTGTCGGCGATGAAGGCGATCGAGGCCACGTGGTCGAGGTGCGAGTGGGTGACGAAGATGTGGTCCACCAGCGCCAGCTCGGCCAGCGACAGGTCGCCCACGCCCGTGCCCGCGTCGAGCAGCACGTCCCCGTCGACGAGGAACGACGTCGTTCGCATGTGCCGGCCACCGATGCCGCCCGAGCAACCGAGGACGCGTAGCCGCATGCCTATTTCTCGTCGTACGCGGTCACGCCGTCCCAGCCGGCCGGCGGCGGACTGCGGCGCATGGCGGCGACCCTGTCCTCGTACACGGCATACAGGCTGCAGTGGGGATTCATGCGCCGCAGATTGAGCAGGCCGACCTCCACCTGGTCCCAGGCTTGCGCGCGGTAGGCGCGCAGCGCCTGGTTCCAGAGCTTGAGCTCCTCCTGCCGCTTGCGGTCGACCTCGGACTCCAGCCCCAGCGGCTCGTAGATGGTGACCGCTTCGTCCTTGCCCTTCACCTTGATGCGGTCGACCTCCCGGAACACCACATCCTTCACCTGGCTGCGCGTCGACTCGCCCACGAGGATGCCGACGCCGTAGCCCTTGGTGCGCCCTTCCAGGCGCGAGGCGACGTTCACGGGGTCGCCCATCACCGTGTAGGCGCGGCGCACCCGCGAGCCCATGTCGCCGACGCGCACGTTGCCCGAGTTCAGGCCCACGCCGATGTTGAGCGTCGGCCAGCCGCGCGCGGCGAAGCGCGCATTGAGCGCCTCGCGTTCCTTCTGCATGTCGAGCGCGGCGAGCACGGCGTTCCTCGCATGCTGCGCGTCCTCCACCGGCGCGCCCCAGAACGCCATGATGGCGTCGCCGATGTACTTGTCGAGCGTGCCGCGATGCTGGCTGCGGATGATGCCGCTCATCGCGGTGAGATACTCGTTGATGTACTCGCGCAGCTCCTCGGGCTTGAGCGCCTCGGAGATGCTGGTGAAGCCGCGCACGTCGGAAAACAGGATCGTCAGCTCCGCGGCGCGCGGCTCCATGTTGTACTTCTGCGGGTCGCGCGCCATCTCGTCGACCAGCTCGGGCGGCACGTACTGGCCGAAGAGCTCGGTGAACTGGCGCTTGGAGCGCGCCTCGACGAAATAGCCGTAGGCCATGTTCACGGTGTACAGCGCCGCGGTCATCAGGACCGACGCGGCGAGCGGCAGCACCATGTCGGCCTGCGTCCAGACCGCGACGTTCATCCCGGCGATCACGCTCATGCCGGCCACGGTCAGCAAGGTGGCCCACAGCGGCGCGAGCAGCGGGATGAGCAGCGAAAGCGCCACGCCACCGATCAGCAACAGGACCACTTCCGCGCCGAGCATGTAGGGCGGCTTGAGCTTCACCTTGCGGTCGAGCATGCCGGCGATCAGGTTGGCGTGCACCTCGACGCCCGGGTAGACGCTGTCCACGGGCGTGGAGCGCAGGTCCTTCAGTCCCGGCGCCGTCGTGCCGACGAGCGCGATCCTGCCCTTCAGGCGATCCGCCGGCATGCGCTCGGCGAGCACGTCGGCGAGCGACACGTAGGCGAAGCTGCGCTGGTGACCGCGGTAGGGGATGAGCGCGCTCGCTGTCTCGTCCACGGGAATGGCGAGTTCCCCGACCTGCAGCCACTCCAGTCCAGAGTAGCCGCGCTGCAGGAAACGGTCCGGGGCATAGCCCGGCTCCACCTTGGGAAAGCCGAGGATGGTGCGCACCATGGCAAGTGACAACGCCTCGTAGTACGCGCCGTCCAGCTCCGCGATCAACGGCACTCGGCGCACCACGCCATCCGGATCGGTGATCGGGTTGAAGTGCCCCGCGCCTGCGGCGTTCTCGAGGAATTCCGGCAGGTTGCCCCCGTAGCCCGTCCAGGTCGTGAAGGGGATATTGCGCCCGCGGAACGTTCCCTTGGGCAGCACGGGACCGGGAATCGCTCCAGTGCGCTTCGCGTCCTTCTCGCTGTTCAGGTAATAGCCGAACACGACCGGCTTGCCCTTGATCGCCCGGGCGAACAGCGCGTCGTAGTCCAGCGCCGGACGAAGCTCGGCATACTGCTGCCGGAATTGCGGCACGTCCTTCATTACGCCTTGCGCCAGACGGTCGAGGACGCGGATCCCGGACGAATAGTCGGGTTCGGCGAACACCACGTCGAAGCCGACGATGGCGGCCTGGTACTTGCCGAACAGCTTCTCGACCAGCTCCGCCAGCCGGTCCCGGGGCCAAGGCCAGCGCCCGACCTCCTCGAGGCTCTTTTCGTCGATGTCGAGGATGACGATGCGCTCGTCGACGCCGCCCGGCATGGTCAGCCGCAGCCGCGCGTCGTAGATGATGTCGTCGAGCTGCGTGATGAACGGGACGTTGTAGTACTTGGCGGCGTGCCCGATGAAGAACAGCGTGATGGCCAGCCCGAGCGCGATGCGGACGATGTGCTTTTTCATGCAGGCTCCGTCGGGCCGGCGGGGCCGCGTGCGGGGCGCGGTGTCGCCCCGCGGGTCATCCCTTCAGGAAGAACTCCATCTTGACGCCAGCCAGCTCGACCACGTCGTGGTCCTTGAGCGCGTGCGGCGCGGTGCCGATCGCGTGGCCGTTGACCGTGGGCGGGTTGGCGCCCTCGACGTGGGTGATGAAGTAGCCCTGCGGGCGCCGCGTGAGCACCGCCACCTGCACGCCCGGCTTGCCGAGCGTGGTGAGCGGCTTGGCGAGCTCGAGCTCCTTGCCCGCGTTGCCGCCCGAGAGGATCTGGATCGCGCCGAGCGGATGGCCGCTGCGCGGTGCCGGTGCCGCAGCCGGGGCGGCGGCGGGCGCCGGCGTGGGGGTCGGCGTGTGCATGACGTGGGTCGGCGTCCTCGCGTCGCGGTC
>DATFEJ010000331.1:0-2172 GCA_035251235.1 Burkholderiales bacterium | reverse complement strand
CCGTCGGTTGCGCAGGTTTCGCGGGCGCCGCCGCAGGCGCGGGCGCGGTAAGGTTGCGCTGCGCGCCGATCGTGCGCCCGCCGCCCAGCCGCTTGGCTTCCGCTTCCGGCATCGCCAACACGACACCGAGCAACACTGCCGCGATCACCGCCCACATCCTGCTCATGAAGCGCCCTTTCCTCGCTTGTCGGAACGTCCTGCGATGCTACCCGAGTTTGAGGCCGCGATGTACAGCGGCCACGCCCGCACTCAGGTTAAAGCATTGGACCTCGGCAAGTCCCGCGCGTTCCAGCATCGCCGACAACTCGGCCTGCGGCGGATGCATGCGGATGGATTCGGCCAGGTAGCGGTACGCTTGTCCGTCTCCGGCCACGCGCTCGCCCAGCCAGGGCAGCACGCGAAAGGAATACCAGTCGTAGGCGCTGGAGAGCGCCGGCCAGACGCGAGAGAACTCCAGCACGAGCAGGCGCCCTCCCGGACGCAGTACGCGTGTCATGTCGGCGAGCGCTTCCAGCTTGCGGGTCATGTTGCGCAGACCGAAGGCCACGGTCACGCAATCGAAGTAGCCGTCGGGGAACGGCAGGCGCTCGGCGTCGCACTGCACGGCGGGCAGGCGCAGCCCGGCGTCGAGCAGGCGGTCGCGGCCGCGCTCGAGCATGCGGCGGTTGATGTCCGTGATCCACACTTCGCCGCCCGGACCGGCTCGGCGTGCGAGCGAGCGCGCCAGATCCCCGCTACCCGAGGCGACATCGAGGACGCGCTCGCCCGGGCGCACGCGGGCCACGGAGACGGCGAATGCCTTCCACAGCCGGTGCAGCCCGAGGGACATCAGATCGTTCATCAGGTCGTAGCGCGGTGCGACCCGGTCGAAGACCTCGGCGACGCGCGCTCGCTTGTCGCCCTCGGGGACGCGCTCGTAACCGAAATCCGTTTCCCGCATATGTGAGTGCACGCTTACGCTAACGTGATTGACCGGCAGCCTCGAGCTGCTTGAGATAGGATGCCCAGCGAGCCTCCTGCTCGACCCCCAGCTCGTACAGATAGTCCCAGGAGTAGATTCCGGTCGCATGTCCGTCGGAGAACGTGGGCTGGATGGCGTAGGAGCCGACCGGCTCCACGCCACGGATCTCGATGTCGCGCTTGCCTGTCTGGAGGACTTCCTGCCCCGGCCCATGCCCGCGAACCTCCGCCGACGGGGAAAACACGCGCAGGTACTCGTAGGGCAGGCGAAACTGGCGCCCGTCGTCGAAGGCGATTTCGAGCACGCGGCTCTTCTGATGCAGGCGGATCTCGGTCGGGGTGGGCATGCCCGTCCGATCATACCGCCTGCACATGCAACAATTCCGTCACAAAAGGTTCTTAGTATCGCCACCATGCCCGCCAACATCCTGCTGGTGGAGGACGAGCCGGCGATCCAGGAGCTGATCGCGGTGAACCTCGAGCATGCGGGCCACCACGTCATCCGCACCGGGGATGCCGAGGGCGCGCTCGGCATCGTGCGCAACGCCCTGCCCGACCTGCTGCTCATCGACTGGATGCTGCCCGGCATGTCGGGCGTGGCGCTCGCGCGCCAGATGCGCCAGCAGGAGCGCACCAGGGCGATCCCGATCATCTTGCTCACCGCGCGCAGCACTGAAGCCGACAAGGTCGCTGGCCTGGAAGCGGGCGCCGACGACTACGTGACCAAGCCCTTTTCGCCGCGCGAGCTGCTCGCGCGCATCAAGGCGGTACTGCGCCGCCGCGCCCCGCAGATGACCGACGACCCGGTGGAGCTCGGCGGCCTGCGCCTGGAGCCGGAGACGCATCGCGTGTTCGGCGCCAAGCGCGCGCTCGAGCTCGGCCCGACGGAGTTCCGGCTGCTGCACTTCCTCTTGACCCATGCCGAGCGCGTGCATTCGCGCACGCAGCTGCTCGACCACGTCTGGGGCGACCACGTGTTCGTCGAGGAGCGCACGGTGGACGTGCACATCCGGCGCCTGCGCAAGGCGCTGGAACCCTCCGGCCACGACCGCCTGATCGAGACGGTGCGCGGCTCGGGCTACCGGCTCACCGCCAGTCCCGCTTGAATTCCGCCTGGGCCAGCCACCTTGCCGTCCTGGCGGTGGCCGCCGCGGCGGGGCTGCTCGGCTGGCGGCTCGGCCTGCGGCTGGGGCTCGTCCGCTCGCAGCAGGA
>DATFEJ010000263.1:0-4513 GCA_035251235.1 Burkholderiales bacterium | reverse complement strand
CATTTCCAAGGCACGCATTACCGCTGCTGCGGCGCAGTGCACCTCGAGCTTGCGGTACACGTTCTTGATGTGGCTCGCGACGGTGTGCGCCGAGATGCCGAGGCGCTCGGCAATCTCGGCGTACGTGCAGCCGCTCGCCAGCAGGCGCACAACGTCGGCTTCGCGCAAGGTGAGCATCGCAGCCGCCTAGTTCCCGATGTGCACCTTGTAGCGGGCGCCGTTCGAGAAGTTGCACGTGCCCGCGCCCTGCAGCGGCGAGCTCATCTGGTACTCGCAGCTCAGGAACGCGCCGCTCGGGCCCCAGGCGCTGGCGATGCCCTTGCGATCGTCGCCCGACACGCGCGTCGCTTCGCCGGTGAGCAGCTCGCCCGCGTACTGCAGCTGGAAGCGGCCCTTGCCGGTCATCATGTTGGTCACCGTGCCCGACACCATCCCGGTTTGGGTTGCGATGTCGTTCTCGGGATATAGCCGCGCGTGCAGCACCTTGGGCGCCGGGGGCTGCGACGACGGGTACGCCGCCGGCTGAGGCGCCGGTGCGCCCGCAAACGTCGGGGGCGGCGGGGTGGTCGGGATATAGATGGCGTAGTTCTGGCCGTCCGGAGTGACCGGGACGACGTAGCAGCCCGAAAGCAGGCTGGCCTGCAGGCCGATCGCGGCGGCGAGTTTCGTGAGTTTCATGGTGCGCTCCTTATGGTTAGGCCCAGGACCCCTTGCCCTGGTGAGCCCATGGTGGCCGCCCCCTGGTTGCGCACCGCCTACGGCGGACTTACAGATCGCTTATAAGCCACAGCCTGCCGGGCGCCGATGCAGTACAGTAGGCGCCATTGCCTCAGGGGGGAACCGGGCAACACCATGAGCGAGAACGCTTTTCCCGACGCCCTGGCGCCGGGATACCGGCTGCACTGGTACGTGCTCGAGCAGGTGCTGGGCCAGGGGGGCTTCGGCATCACCTACCTCGCGCGCGACACGAACCTCGACCAGCCGGTCGCCATCAAGGAGTACCTCCCGGTCGAGGTCGCCGGGCGGCGCAGCGACTCGAGTGTGCGCGCGCGCACCGAGGAGCACGACGAGCGCTACCGCTGGGGCCTGGACCGGTTCCTCCGCGAGGCGCGCACGCTGGCGCGCTTCGACCATCCGAACATCGTGCGCGTGCTGTCGGTGTTCGAGTTCAACAATACCGCCTACATGGTGATGCGGTTCGAGCGCGGCGAAACCCTCGCCGCGCTGCTCGAGCGGCGCCATGCCCTGCCCGAGGCGGAGCTTCTGCGCGTGCTCATGCCGATCCTGGACGGCCTGGAGCTCGTGCACAACGCCGGCTTCATCCACCGAGACATCAAGCCGGACAACATCCTGATTCGCGACGACGGAACGCCGGTGCTGCTCGACTTCGGCTCCGCGCGCTATGCGCTCGGGCGCTCGCGCACCGTGACGATCCTGGTGGCGCCCGGCTACGCGCCTTTCGAGCAGTACTACAGCAGCGGCGAGAACCAGGGCGCGTGGACCGACATCTACGGGCTGGGTGCGACGTGCTATCGCGCGATCGCGGGGCGCGCGCCGCTCGACGCGATCACGCGCAGCAAAGGAATTCTCGGCAGCACGAAGGAAGTGCTCGTTCCCGCGAACGCAGTCGGCAGCGGGCGTTACTCCGAGCGGCTGCTGAAAGCCATCGACCACGCGCTCGCTTTCGCCGAGAACGAGCGGCCGCAAAACATCGCCGCCTGGCGCCAGGAGCTGCCTCCGGTGACCTCGGGCAGCGCTACGCCGGTCACGCCCCAACCGGCGCCGACGACACGGACGGCGCCACCTCCTGCCACCGTGACTGCGCCCCCCAGCGTGCCGCCGCCAACACCCACAACAGCCGAGCGTGCACGGCGCGCCTGGTCGAGTACGCGCGGTCCGCTGCTGTGGGGCGGAGCTGGAGCCGTGGCGGTCATCATCGCGCTCGCGGCCGCTCAATGGCAGAAGCCGGCGCCGCCACCACCCGCCGCGCCCCCGGCACCCCAGGGGCCGGACACGTCAGAGCTCTTGAAAAAGTTTCAGGAGCAGTTCGAACAAGAGCGCCAGAAGTTGCAGCAGGAGCGCGAAAGATTGCAGCGCGAGAGGAAGGAGCAGGAACAGCAGGCCCGCGCCGAGGAAGAGCGCAAACGGAAGGAGGCGGAGAAACAGGCCCGGGTTGAGCAACAGCAGCGGAAGAAATCACCACCTCCTCCGCCGGTCGCGCGCCCCGAGCCGGTCAGACCGGTCTCTGCACCGCCACCGGCACCGGTCCCCGTTGCGCCCGCTCCCGCGGTACGCGCCGAACCGCCCAGCCCGCCGCCGCCTCCCGTCGCCGTTGTGCCTGCACCAGCGCCCAAGCCACCGGCGCCGCCGACGACGAGCGAGCTGCTTGCGCGCGCCGACGGCGCCGTGGCGAAGGGCGCGTACGAGGACGCGGCTGCGATCCTGAAGCCGCTCGCCGAGAAGCAGAATTCGAGGGCCATGGTCAAGCTGGGGAACCTGCACCTCGACGGCAAGGGCGTGGAGCGCAACGATCAGGAAGCGCTGCGGCTCTTCACCCGCGCCGCTTCGCGCGGCGATGGCGAGGCGCAGTTCAAGGCGGGCGAGATGTACGCGGGCGGGCGCGGCGCCGCGCGGAATGATTTCCAGGCGTACGTCTATCTGACCGCTGCCGTGCAATCGGGCGTGCAGGCCGCCAAAGCGCCGCAGGAGCGCGTCGGGGCCCTGCTGCAGCCGGCCGAGCGGGCGCAGGCGGCAAAGCTGGCCGAGACGCTCAATCGCAAGGATCGCTTATGAGCGCCACTGCACGCGGCCTCGCGCTTGCGCTCATCGCGCTGCTTGCGGCCGGGTGTGCGACCGAGGACCAGATACGCGGCGCGCTGACTGACGTGAACCACGAATTCCGCCTGCAGTACGAAGCGATCCTCGCCGAGAACGGCACGCGGGTCTACAAGGTGAAGCGCCAGGAAGCGTTCCATGCGATGCGCATCGCGCTGACGCGCCTGGCGATGCGCATGCGCAACCAGGAGCCCGACCTGGGCTATGTCAACGTCTATGCGCCCGCGCCCATTCCGCTCAGCCCCGACGAGTGGCGGCAGGCGGCCGAGCGCGACACGCCCAAGCTGCGCGAGATCGCGAAGAAGCACGTCGGCGTCCTCGCGTACTTCGTGAAGTTCGAACCCGAGGGGCTCGAGATCGTGATCAACGCCACGGCGATCGAGGTGGCCGCGGGCACCGAGGTCTCGCTCACCATGCGCATGCGAGAAGTGGCTCCGCCGCCCTCCGGCATGCCGCGTCGCGAGTATCCGCCGCCCTCGGCGGTGCGCATCGGCCTGGACAAGATCTGGAAAGAGCTCGAGGCCGAGCTGAAAACGTCCGGGGTGCCGGTAAGGCCGCGCTAGCGCCCGCCCGGCGAGGCGAGGCCCGCGAACACCGCCTGGGTCTCCTGCGAAGGCAAGGTTCTCATCCGCGTCGAGAGGATGGCGCGCAGGCGCTCGTAGGTCGCGCGCGCCTCGGCGGCGTCGCCCGCGCGCTGGTAGCAAAGCATGAGGTTGCGATAAGGCGCCTCGAACAGCGGGTCGGCTTCGACGCAGCGCAGGTAGCCGTCCACCGCCGAGTCCACGCGGCCGGCGTCTTCCCACACGCGGGCGACGCGCACCAGGCAGCGTAGCAGCCGCGCACGCAGCTGCTCCCGGTAGGCGATATACGCCGGCTGCTCGGACTCGTCGGGCAGGAAGGGGCCGCGGTAGAGGGCGAACACCTCGTCCATCAGCTTCGCGGCGACATCGAGCGACGCCGGCGCGGGCGCGCGCAGCGTCTCGTCCAGCTCCGCCAGCGTCTGCTCGAGCGCCCAAGTGTCGACCCAGAGCAGCGAGCGGTTCATGCTCAGGCGCCCGTCGCGCAGCAGCAGCGCCTCTTCCATGCCGAGCAGCCTGCGCAGCCGGTGCAGCGTCGCGGTGAAGGACTTGTGGGCGTAATCGGCTTCGGCGTGCGGCCACAGCGCGTCGGCGAGCTGATCGGCGCGCAGGCTCTGCCCGCCGAGCGCGATCAGCACCTTGAGGAGCTCGAGCGGCCGGCCGGGGCCCTTGGCGGAGGCTTCGACCGGGCCGCCGGAGCGTTGCAGGTCGAAGCGCCCCAGGGTCTGGATGCGGAACGGCCAGGGCCATTCCTTCACCCGGAACGGCAGCGTGCGCGGCACGAGCGCATGAGTTCGCGCGAGCGTGCGTGCGAATTCCGCGTCGACGCCGGCGCGCAGGGCGAGCACGCAGGCGTCGCCCATCGCCGTCGAGCGCCAGGCCGGAAGATGCTGGAAGCCGTGCTCGCGCCCGAGCGCGAAGGCCGAGCGCAGCGATGCGAGCGCGCCCGCCTCGTCCCTGCGCTCCAGCGCCGCGGCCGCCGCCACGAGGTGCACCGCGTACTGAAGCAGCGCGCTGCGCAGGCGCACCGCAAGCGCCTCGGCCGATCGGAGCTGCGCCTCGCACGCGCGCCAGTCGCCCGCTTCGGTGAGCGTCTCCGC
>DATFEJ010000135.1:0-8839 GCA_035251235.1 Burkholderiales bacterium | reverse complement strand
GAGGATCGCCATGTCTTCCAGCATCGCCTTGCGGCGGTCGCCGAAGCCCGGCGCCTTGACGGCCACGGTCTTGAGGATGCCGCGGATGTTGTTCACCACCAGCGTCGCCAGCGCCTCGCCTTCCACTTCCTCGGCGATGATGACCAGCGGCTTGCCCGACTTGGCCACCTGCTCCAGCACCGGCAGCAGCTCGCGGATCGAGCTGATCTTCTTGTCGTGCAGGAGGATGTAGGGATCATCCAGCACGGCGATCTGCTTCTCGGGGTTGTTGATGAAGTAGGGCGAGAGATACCCGCGGTCGAACTGCATGCCCTCGACCACGTCGAGCTCGTTCTGCAGGCTCTTGCCGTCTTCCACCGTGATCACGCCCTCCTTGCCCACCTTGTCCATGGCGTCGGAGATGATCTTGCCGATGTCGCTGTCGGAGTTCGCCGAGATCGAGCCGACCTGGGCGATTTCCTTGGAGGTCTTGCAGGGCTGCGAGATCTTCTTCAGCTCGTCGGTGACCGCGATGACGGCCTTGTCGATGCCGCGCTTCAGGTCCATCGGGTTCATGCCCGAGGCGACGTACTTCATGCCCTCGCGCACGATGGCCTGTGCGAGCACCGTGGCGGTGGTGGTGCCGTCCCCGGCGACGTCGGAAGTCTTGGAGGCGACTTCCTTCACCATCTGCGCGCCCATGTTCTCGAACTTGTCCTTCAGCTCGATTTCCTTGGCGACCGACACGCCGTCCTTGGTGACGGTCGGCGCGCCGAACGAGCGCTCGAGCACGACGTTGCGGCCCTTGGGTCCGAGGGTGACTTTGACGGCGTCGGCGAGAATGTTCAGGCCGTGGACCATGCGGGTCCGCGCGCCCTCGTGAAAGCGTACTTCTTTGGCTGGCATTGCTGCTGTCTCCTAGTTCGAAAAAGTTGTCGCGAAATCGCTCGCGCGTGTCGCGCGGGCGCTCAGGCGGCCTCGAGCACGCCCATGATGTCTTCCTCGCGCATCACGAGCAGCTCGTCGCCCTTCACCTTGACCGTCTGCCCGGAGTACTTGCCGAACAGCACCTTGTCGCCCACCTTGACGTCCAGCGCGATGAGCTTGCCGTCGTCGGTTTTCTTGCCCTTGCCCACGGCCAGCACTTCGCCCTGGTCGGGCTTTTCGGCGGCGGTGTCCGGGATCACGATGCCGGACGCGGTCTTGCGCTCTTCGTCGATGCGCTTGACGATGACGCGATCATGAAGAGGACGGATCTTCATACAGGTCTCCAAGAATTTATGTTGTACATCAATGGGTTGCCATGACAACGCGGCCTGGCAGCCCGCCAAAACCCCGAGGCGTGTTAGCACTCGCCTCAAGCGAGTGCCAATGATAGGCGCGCATCGGGGGGATTTCAAGGGCCGCGCGCTCCCCGGCCACTAAAATGCCCCGCGTGTCCCGCTTCCGCTGCCTGGCGCTCGCCGCCGCGCTCCTCCTGACGGCGTCGCCCTCCCCGGCCGAGCCGCGCGGGTTGCCCAGGGAAGTCGCCGACGCGCTGCGCGCGGCGTCCGTGCCGGCCTCCGCGGTGTCGATCGTCGTGCAGCAGGCGGGCGGCGCGCGCCCGAGCCTCAGCCTGAACGCGGGCGCGTCGAGGAACCCGGCCTCCACGATGAAGCTGTTCACCACCCTCGCGGCGCTCGAGCTGCTCGGGCCCGCGTACCACTGGAAGACCGAGGCCTACGCCGACGGCGTGCTGCGCGACGGCGTGCTCGAGGGCAACCTGGTCCTGAAGGGCCAGGGCGATCCGCGCCTGGACTACGAGAACTTCTGGATGCTGCTGCGCGCGCTGCGCGGCAAGGGACTGCGCGAGATCCACGGCGACCTGGTGCTCGACCGCAGCTACTTCGCGCCGGGCAACGGCAGTCCGGGCGATTTCGACGGCGAGGCGCTGCGGCCCTACAACGTGCTGCCCGACGCGCTGCTCGTGCACTACAAGTCGATCCGCTTCGCCTTCGTGCCCGAGCCCGAGCGCGACGGCGTGCGCGTGTACGTGATGCCGCACCCGCCCGGGCTGCAGGTCACCAGCAACCTGCGCCTGGCGGCCGGCCCCTGCGTGGAAGGGCGCGCGTTCCGCAACCTGCTCGCGCCGACCTTCGAGCCCGGGCCGCCGCCGCGCGTCGCCTTCGACGGCCGCTACCCGATCGAATGCGGCGAAAAGGATCTCAATGTCGCGCTGCTGCCGCCCGACGAGCACGTGGCGGGGGTGCTCGCCGAGCTGTGGGCGGAGATGGGGGGCCGCTGGACCGGGCGCGCGCGCGAGGGCGCGACGCCGGAAGGCGCGCGGCTGCTGCACGCGCACGAGTCCACCTCGCTCGCCGAGATCGTGCGCGACATCAACAAGCACTCCAACAACGTGATGGCGCGCCAGCTCTTTCTCACGCTGGCCACCGCGGCGAACGACCCGCCGGCGCAGATCCAGCAGTCGCGCCAGGTGCTACGCCACTGGCTCAACCTGAAGGGCATCGCCGCGCCCGAGCTCTCGATCGAGAACGGCGCGGGGTTGTCGCGCACCGACCGCGCGAGCGCCGCCACGCTCGCCGCGCTGCTGGAGGCGGCCTGGCAGAGCCCGGTCATGCCCGAGTTCATCGCCTCGCTGCCGCTCGCCGCGCTCGACGGCACCATGAAGAAGCGCCTCATCGGCGAGCCGGTCGCCGGCCAGGCGCACGTCAAGACGGGGCTGCTGTCGGACGCGCGCGCCATGGCGGGCTACCTGCTCGACGCCAAGGGGCGTCGCCAGATCGTCGTCATGCTCATGAACCACCCCAACGCGCCGGACGCCGAGGCCGCAAACGACGCCCTGCTGCGCTGGGTGTACGGCAAATAGGGACAGTCCCCATTTTTCTCATTTGCGACACGTTCGCAAATGAGAAAAATGGGGACTGTCCCTAATTACGTCTTCAGGCTGAAGGGCGTGAAGTTGGTGCGCCGGTCGTAGTAGTCCTCGTGCTCGGCGCGCTTGAGCGCGCCCACGATCTTGTAGGTGACCGGGGTGAATACGACCTCGACCATCACCTTGGCGACGAACTGGAACGCCATCACCTTCGGCAGCTGCTCGTTCGGGATGATGCCCGTGCCGTAGAAGGCGAGCGGGTAGAAGAGCGCCGAGTCCACCGCCTCGCCGGCGATGGTCGAGCCGATGGTGCGCGTCCACAGCCACTTGCCGGCCGTGGCGATCTTCATCTTGGCGAGCACGAACGAGTTGACGAACTCGCCGCAGAAGTAGGCGATCATCGACGCGCCGGCGATGCGCCAGGTGGTGCCGAAGGCGATCTCGTAGGCCTCCTGGTTCTTCCAGAAGGGCGCCGCGGGCAGCGACACCACGACCCAGGCCATGAACGAGGCGAAGGCGAGCCCGCCGAACCCCGCCCAGATGACGCGCCGCGCGCGCGCGTAGCCGTACACCTCGGTCAGGATGTCGCCGAACACGTACGAGATGGGAAAGAACAGCACCCCGGCGCCGAACACGAGCGTGCCGAGCACCGGCAGCTCGATCTGCGAGATCTTCGCCGGGCCGATGAGGTTGGAGCAGATGAGCACCGTGACGAACGCCGCCATCACGAACTCGTAATAGCGGTACTGGCGCGGCGCGGCGGCGGTCACGCGCGCGAGGGCAGGCGCGGGGCGTACTCGCGCGCGTCGGGCTCGAGCTGCACGCGCATCGCGTCCAGCATGCGGCCGACCATGGCGTAGAACGCCGCGGTGAGCGCGAGCTCGACGAAGTCCTGGTGGCCGAAATGCCGCGCAGCCTCGGCGTACACCTCGTCGGTGACGTTCGCCTGCGTCACGGCCTCGGCGAGCGCGAGCGCCGCCTTCTCGCGCTCGCTGAATTCCGCGGAGCCGCGCCAGTCGGCGAGCGCGGCGATCTGCGCCTCGCGCACGCCCGCCTTCCTCGCCATCCTCAGGTGCTGCGCCCATTCGTACTCCGAGCCCATCAGCTGCGCGCCGCGCAGGATCATCAGCTCGCGCAGCTCGCGCGGGTTGCGGCTCTCGTAGCGGATGGCGCGCGCGAACTCGGTCCAGGCCGCGGCGAGCGCCGGGTGGTTGCCGAGCGCGCGATACAGGTTGGGCGGCGAGCCCCAGAGCTCCTCGAGGCGCTTGTTCAGGTCCGGCGCGAACTCGGCGTTGGGCACGCGTTGCATGGCGGCATAATAGCCGAATGCTCCCGGCCGACGCCGTCCGCGACTTCCAGTTGACGCGCGTGCCGCCGGCGTTTCTCGACGATCCCTATCCCTGGTACGCCGCGCTGCGCGCGCACGACCCGGTGCACGCGCTGCAAGGCGGCGGCGTGTTCCTCGCGCGCTACGACGATGCGCTCGCGGTGTACCGCAGCCCGCACGCCAGCTCGGACAAGAAGGCGGAGTTCGGGCCCAAGCTGGGCGACACGCCGCTCTATGAGCACCACACCACGAGCCTGGTGTTCAACGACCCGCCGCTGCACACGCGCGTGCGCCGCATCCTCATGGGCGCGGTGAACCAGAAGGCGATCGCGCGCATGGAGCCGAACGTCGCGCGCCTGGTGGACGCGCTGCTCGACGACATGGCCGACCGGCGCGAGGTGAACTTCATCGACGAGTTCGCCGCGCAGATCCCGATCGAGGTGATCGGCAACCTGCTCGGCATCCCGCGCGCCGAGCGCAGCCCCCTGCGCGGCTGGTCGGTGGCCATCCTCTCCGGGCTCGAGCCCGTCGTCACGCCGCAGATGATGGAGACCGGCAACCGCGCGGTCACCGACTTCGTCGATTTCCTCGCGCGGCTGATCGCCGAGCGGCGCCGCAACCCGGGCGACTACGAGTCGGACGTGCTCACGCGCCTCATCCAGGGCGAGCAGGACGGCGAGAAGCTCACGGAGAAGGAGCTCTACCACCAGTGCATCTTCCTGCTCAATGCCGGGCACGAGACCACCACCAACCTGATCGGCAACGGCCTGTGGGCGCTGCTGCACAATCCCGGTGAGCTGGCGAAGCTGCGCGCCGATGCCGCGCTCGTGCCTTCCGCGGTCGAGGAGATGCTGCGCTACGACGGCCCGATCCAGCTGAACAACCGCCGCCTCACCGCGCCGGTCGAGATCTCCGACCGCACGCTGCCCGCGGGCACGCTGGTGACCATCGGCATCGGCGCCGCCAATCGCGACCCCGCGCAGTTCGCCGACCCCGAGCGCTACGACGTGGCGCGCAAGCCCAACCGGCACCTCGCCTTCGGCCACGGCGACCACGTGTGCGTGGGCCTCAACGTCGCGCGCATGGAAGGGCGCATCGCCCTCGGGCGGCTGCTCGCGCGCTTCGCGAGGATCGAGCTCGCCGGCGCGCCGGAGCGCGACCGGCGCGTGCGCTTCCGCGGCTTTCGCAAACTACCGGTGCGCTTTGCTTAAATAGGGACTGTCCCCAATTCAACTACAGCCGCTTGACCTCGACCTTGCGGAACTTCACGGCGCCCGCCCCGTACTGCAGCGCGATGCGGCCGTCACTGAAGGCCTTGTTGCGCACGTCGACGGTCTTCTGGCCGTTCAGCACCAGCACGATGTGGTCGCCCCTCACCGTGATGTCGTAGGTGTTCCACTTGCCGCCCGCCTTGGGCATCGGATCCACCTTGGCGATGTGCACCAGCGCACCCGTGCCGTAGGTCGGGTCCTTCCTCTGGTCGAAGATGTTCGCCTCGTAGCACACCTTGTCGTTGATCACCTCGGGGTTGCCGCAGCGGAAGTACACGCCGCTATTGGCGTCGTCGCTCGCCCAGAACTCGACCTTGAGCTGGAAGTCCTTGTAGAAGTCGTTGGTGACGAAGAAGGCGTTGTCCTTGCCCTTCTTGCCGTCGGCCACCAGCACGCCGGACTCGACGCGCCAGTTGCCGCCGCCGATGTCGTACCACTGCTTGGTGTTGCTGCCGTCGAACAGCGTGGTCCAGCCGCCGGCCGACGGCCCGGTGGCGCAGCCGGTGAGCACGACCAGTGCGGCCGCGAACGCGGTCCAGAGCTTCATGTGACTCCTCCCTTGGCGATTGACGCCGGCTCCCCGGCCGGGCTGCGTGGGAGGATGGGGTGAACCGCGCCCCGCGGTCAACTGCGGCGTCCCGCGGCGCCGCGCAGGAGATGCGCGAATACCTTTTCGAATCAGCGCGATCCTTCGGCCACTGGAGAAGTTATCTCAGCATCCATGACATTGGTCATGGGACCTTGATACCAAAGGAATTTTTCTCCGCGAGGTGTGGAGTTTTTCACTTTCGAGGAGTAGCATGAATTTGTCCTTACGTCCTGTTTCCAGGGCGATTCCAAAAAAATAACCGAGCAACCCAGCGTGCCTTTCACGGAGATGCGGCGCGCCTTGTAGGGGGTCCAATGGAGTCCACTCTCACACCGACCGTCGGAACGGATCTGCTCGACTACGCGCCGGGCAGCACCGCCACGATCACTGCGGAAAATTTCATCATCGGCAGCACGCTCGAGTTCCAGGTGCTGCACGTCACCGATCCGGGCGACGACGGCGTCTACGGCACGCTCGATGACCTGCTCGGCGACAACTCGGGCGCGGGGCATGAGACGTGGATCATCACCGACGGCGTGCGCACTGCGGGTGCGGACGGCGTCCTCGGCACCGCGGACGACGGCGGCGACCTGGACGGCGTCGCCGACGGCAACATCACGACGACGTGGTACGTCAACCCGGACGACTCGCTGGGCGCGACGTTCCTGCTCACCGCGATCGGCGACGGCGGCGAGACGGCCACCACGTCGTTCACCGACGCGGACGGCGGCACCAACAAGGTCTACCAGCACTGGGAGGATGCCGACGGCGGCGCGTGGCAGAACAACATCCTCAGCGACAACAAGTCGAATTACTTCGAAGGCGAAGTCATCCCGCACGTCTTCGTCTACAAGGCGTCCAACAACGAGCCCCTGGTGAACGGCCAGAGCTACTCGTTCAACATCACCTACAACTACTACCAGCAGAACACCAACGCCGGCGGCTTCGACTACATCACGTCATTCAACGTCAGCCGCACGCCGGGGCCGAACGACGCCACCAATCCGTACATCGCGCCGACCGAAGACGGCACGTTTGTCAACGGCGGCGGCACCCAGGGCTCCTTCTTTACGGTCGATGCCAACATCACCAATGTGAGCGACGTCACCTACTTGGGGACGGGCAGCAAGGACGGATACGTCACCGTCACGTTCACCTACACCGGGACGACGACGACCAACGGCATCGCCGAGATCTACTACGGCCTGCACATCGCGCAGCCGGGCGCCGTGCCCGACCAGGGCGCCGGCGAGACCAAGGGCGCGAGCGCCTGGACCGGCGGCTCGCTGCAGACCACGGTCGACATCGGCGGCAGCGGCGCGACCTCCATCCAGCTCAGCCCGGCGGCCGTGATCGACGGCGAGATCAATGGCATCAAGTTCCATGACCTCGGCAACGACGGCATCCGCAACGGCGAAGATCCGGTGCTCGAAGGCTGGACGATCTTCCTCGACACGAACAACAACGATGTGCTCGACGCGGGAGAAGCGTTCGACGTCACGGACGTGAACGGCTTCTACAGCTTCTCCGTCACCCCCGACGCCGACAAGTCCGATATGGACAACGACCCCTACATCGTGCGCGAGGTGCAGCAGGAGGGCTGGGTGCAGACCACGCTCGATCCGGCGCCGATCCTGATCACCGCCAGCGACCCGCGGGAGGAGTTCGTCAACTTCGGCAATTACGAGCTGCCGGTCGAGCCGCAGCTCACGATCAGCGGGTTCAAGTGGAACGACGCCAACAACAACGGCCTGTGGGACCTGGACGAGGTCGGCCTGGAGGACTGGCAGATCTTCGTCGACGCGGACGGCGACGACGTGCTGGATCTCGGAGAAGAATTCACGACGACGCTGGCTGACGGGTCCTACAGCTTCGCCGACCTGACGCTCGATCTGAACCAGACGTACACGATCCGCGAAGTCCTGAAGGCCGGCTGGGTGCAGAACTACGACGGCTCGGTGACCATCACGGTCGACGGCGACGGCAACGTCACCACCGACCCGGCAGGCGTGCTCTCGCTGCAGGGCGAGGTGCTGGTCGGGGAGGGCTCGCTGTTCGGGACCGAGCCGTTGAACTTCGGCAATTTGCTGCCGAACCCGGTCATCCAGATCGTCAAGACCGGCACCTTCGATGCGGGGGCGGACGGTTTTGCCGATCCGGGTGAGCTCATCACCTACGCGTTCGCGGTCACCAACGAGGGCAACGTCAGCCTGAGCAACGTGACGGCCACCGACCCGCTGGTCGGCACGCTCACCTTCGAAGGCGGCGACACCGACGGCGACACCGAGCTCGACGTCAATGAGACCTGGAACTACAGCGCCACCTACGCCGTCACCCAGGACGACATCGACGCGGGCTTCGTCTACAACCTGGCCACCGCCGACTCCGAGGAGTCCGAACAGGACACGGACGACCACAACGAGCCGCTGCCGCAGAACCCGGCGCTCGCGGTTTCGAAGTCTCCGGACAAGCCCGCGGTCGACGCGGCTGGCCAGATCATCGCCTACACGATCCTCGTCGAGAACACCGGCAACGTCACGCTCACCAACGTGGTCGTGAACGATCCGATGCTGCTCGACCTGGCGTACTTCAGCGGCGACGACGGCAACAACAAGCTCGACGTCGACGAGATCTGGACCTACACCGGCACCTACGCGGTCCAGCAGTCCGACATCGCCGACAACATCGCCGCCCTGGACTTCGGCGCCCAGGCCGTGCACCCGGACTTCGGGCAGACCTGGGACGGCGAGCTCGCCTCGATCAGCCTCGACGGCCCGATCGGCGACGGCGACATCGACAAC
>DATFEJ010000261.1:0-7615 GCA_035251235.1 Burkholderiales bacterium | reverse complement strand
AGGTCGCAGGCCTCGCCGGCGTAGGCCGCCCGGCGCAGCTCGACGCCGCGGCGCTCGAGCTGGCGCGCGATGCGCCGCGCGAGCGCCGGCCGGAACATCGGCCGATCCGAATACAGGGTCACTCGCGCGCCCGTGCGGAAGGCGATCGCCATCGCCATCTCCACACCGGCCGCGCCCGCGCCCACGACGGCAACACGGCGCAGGCTGTCTCTCACCTCCTCCCAGCGCGCCATGAACGGCTCGAAGGGCTTGGCGGCGAGCGCGGTCACGGGCGCGGCGGCCTCGGAGCCCACGTCGAGCGAGGCGATGTCGTACTCGATCTCGGTGCCGTCCTCGAGCTGCGCGACACGCCGATCGGCATGCAGCGCGGCCACGCGCCCGAGCACCAGCTTGACGCCCGCGCGCGCGCACAGCGCGGCGACCTCGATGCGGATCTCTTCCGCGGTGTAATGCCCGGCGACGTAGCCGGGCAGCATTCCGGAGTACGTATGGTGCGGGTACGGAGTGACCAGGGTCACGGCGCCCGGCAAGCCCGCACGCAATACCCACGCGTGCGCGTGGCCGCCGCCGACCAGCAGGACGCGCCTCACCCGCGCGCTTCTTCGCGCTTGCGCAGTTCCTTCCTCTGCACCTTGCCGGTGGTGGTCATCGGCAGCGCGTCGATGAACTCGATCTCCTTCGGGTACTCGTAGGGCGCCAGCCGCCCGCGCACGTGCTGCTGGATGTCCTCCTCGAGCGCCTTCGACGCCTTCTGTCCCGGCTGCAGCACGATGAACGCCTTGACGATCGCGCCGCGCGCCGCGTCGGGCTTGCCGATCACCGCGGCATTGGCCACCGCCGGGTGCTTGACGAGGCAGTTCTCGATCTCCGCGGGCCCGATGCGGTAGCCCGAGCTCTTGATGACGTCGTCCGACCTGCCCTGGTACCAGAGGTAGCCGTCCTCGTCCATGCGCGCCTGGTCGCCGGTGCAGCCCCAGTCGCCGACGTACTTCTCCTTCGTGGCGTTGGGGTTCTTCCAGTACTCGAGAAAGTGCACGGGGTCCTTCTGCCCGCGGCAGAAGCGGTTGACCGCCACCTCGCCCAGCTCGCCGCGCGGCACCTCGTTGCCTTCGGCGTCGATCACGGCCACCTGGTGTCCCGGGTACGGCCGCCCGATCGATCCCGGCTTTACCGGCCAGGCGGCCTGGCAGTTGCCGACCACGTAGTTGATCTCGGTCTGGCCGAACATCTCGTTGATGGTGACGCCGAGCTGCTCGCGCGCCCACTCGATGACCGTCACGCCCACCGCCTCGCCCGCGCTCATGATCGAGCGCAGGTTGAGGCGGTATCGCCCTTTCGGCTCGGGCACCGCCTTCATCATGAGCTTGAGCGCGGTGGGAAACAGGAAAGAATTGCGCACGCCGTAGCGCTCGAGCAGGTCGTAGGCGCGCTCGGCGTCGAAGCGCCCGCGGTAGCCGAGGATCGGCACGCCGAACAGCCACGCGGGCAGCAGCGCGTCCATCAGGCCGCCGGTCCACGCCCAGTCGGCGGGCGACCAGAACAGGTCCCCCTGCTGCGGGAAGAAGTCGTGCGAGTGCACGAAGCCCGGCACGTTGCCGATCATGATGCGGTGCGGCTTCAACGCGCCCTTGGGCGGCCCGGTGGTGCCGCTCGTATAGATGATGAGCGACGGGTCCTCGCCGAGCGTGTCGACCGGCGCGTAGCGCGTGCTCGATTTCTCGAGCAGCGCCTCCCAGGCGTGCACGCCGGTTTCGCGCGCGCCACCGACGCCGATGACGTGGCGCAAGTACGCGAGCCTCGGCTTCACCGCCCACAGGTTGGCGATGGTGGTCGGCTCGACGATGGCGACGCTCACTTCCGCGTGCTCCATGCGGTACTCGAGCGCATCGGGGCCGAACAGGTGCGACAGCGGCACGGCGATGGCGCCCATCTGGAAGATCGCGATGTAGGCGATCGCGGTCTCCGGGCGCTGCGGCAGCAGGATCGCCACCCGGTCGCCGCGCCGCACGCCCAGGCCCGCCAGCGCGTTGGACAGGCGGTTGGCCTCGCGCTGGATGTCCCAGAACGTATAGGCGGCTTTCGCGCCCGCCTCGTCCTCCCAGTACAGGGCGAAGCGGTTGCGGTCGGAGGCCCACTGGCCGCAGCAGGCATGGGCGATGTTGTAGCGTTCCGGCACCTGCCAGCGGAACGCCCGATGGAGCTCCTCGTACCGGTCGGGCATCGCGCGCATTCTATACTTCGCCCATGAGCCTCCAAGCCCTCGTTTTCGATGCCTACGGCACGCTGTACGACGTGCACGCGGTGATCCAGCGCTGCGACCAGCTGTGGCCGGGCAAGGGCGCGGCCCTGTCGCAGCTCTGGCGCACGAAGCAGCTCGAATACACGTGGCAGCGCAGCCTGATGCGCCGCTACGCGCCCTTCTCGCAGGTGACGCGCGAGGCGCTGCAGTACAGCTGCGAGGCGCTCAAGCTCCCGCTGGATGCCGCCAAGGCCGACGCCCTGTGGCAGGAGTACCTGCGCCTCGCGCCGTACGCGGACGCGCCCGGCGCTCTGCAGCGGCTCACTGGCCCGAAGAAGGCCATCCTCACCAACGGCTCGCCCGACATGATCGAGCCGCTGGTGAAGCATTCGCGCCTCGCGTTCGACGCGGTGCTGAGCGTCGACGCCTTGAAGGTCTTCAAGCCCGCGCCCGAGGTCTACCAGCTGGCCGTCGACCGGCTCGGCGTGCCCAAGGAGGCGATCGGCTTCGTGTCGTCGAACTGCTGGGACGCGCTCGGCGCGAAGTCCTTCGGCTTCGGCGTGTACTGGATCAACCGCACGGGCGCGCCCGTGGACCGGCTGGGCTTCCAGCCGGACGGCCTGCTCGGCTCGCTCGGAGACTTGCCTGAAGTTCTGCACTAACTGCGCCGCGCCGCTCGCGCATCGCGTGCCGCCGGGCGACAGCCTGCCGCGGTACGTGTGCGACGCGTGCGGCGAGGTCCACTACCAGAATCCCAAGCTGGTGGTGGGCGCGGTCGCCGAATACGCAAGCAAGGTCCTGCTCTGCCGGCGCGCCATCGAGCCGCGCTACGGCTACTGGACGCTGCCCGCGGGCTTCATGGAGAACGACGAGACCGCCGGGCAGGCGGCGCTGCGCGAGACGCTCGAGGAAGCGGGGGCACGCATCGCGCTCGAAGCGCCCTTCAGCCTGATCTCCGTGCCGCGCGTCAACCAGGTGCACCTGTTCTACCGGGCGCGCGTCCTCGACCTGGACTTCAAGCCCGGCGAGGAAAGCCTGGAGGTCGCGCTGGTGGAGGAAGCGCAGGTGCCCTGGAAGGAGATCGCCTTCCGCACCGTGGGCCTCACGCTGCGCCACTGGTTCGCCGACCGCGCGCGCGGCAGCTTCGGCTTTCACGCCGAGGACATCGCGCCCCAATAAAAGGTATGCTTATTCGCGGTGCGCATGCGCACCAACCTTGGGAGGGGTTCGCATGAAGATCCGTTCGTTCCGCGCTTTCCTGCCTGCACTGCTCCTGCTCGTCGCGCCCCTTGCCGGTGCAGCCGAGCCGCCGAAGCTCGATCCCGCCAACACGGCCTGGATGATCACCGCCACGGTGCTCGTGCTGTTCATGACGCTGCCCGGCCTCGCCCTGTTCTACGCCGGGCTGGTGCGCGCGAAGAACGTGCTCTCGGTGCTCATGCAGTGCTTCGCCATCGCCTGCGCGGTCACCCTCGCCTGGGTGGCCGTGGGCTACAGCCTCGCCTTCGGCGACGGCGGAGGTGCGAACGCCTTTTACGGCGGCTTCGGCAAGGCCTTCCTCGCCGGCGTGGACGCGAAGGCGGTCTCCGGGACCATCCCCGAGACCGTGTTCGCGATGTTCCAGCTCACCTTCGCCATCATCACGCCGGCGCTGGTCGTCGGCGCCTACGCCGAGCGCGTGCGCTTCGGCGGCATGCTGCTGTTCAGCCTGCTGTGGCTGCTGGTCGTGTACTGCCCGATCGCGCACTGGGTATGGGGCGGCGGCTGGCTGCAGAAGATGGGCGTCATGGACTTCGCGGGCGGCCTGGTGGTGCACCTGAACGCCGGACTCGCCGCGCTCATCTGCGCGCTCGTGCTGGGCACGCGCCGCGGCTTCCCGGATACGGCGATGCCGCCGCACAACATGACCATGGCGGTCACGGGCGCCTGCATGCTGTGGGTGGGCTGGTTCGGCTTCAACGCCGGCAGCGCGCTTGCCGCGGACGGCGTGGCCGGCATGGCGATGCTCGTCACCCACATCGGCGCGGCCACCGGCTCGCTCGCCTGGCTGGTGTGCGAGCGGGTGCGCTACGGCAAGCCCTCGGTGCTCGGCATCGTCACCGGGATGGTGGCGGGCCTGGGCACCATCACGCCGGCCTCCGGCTTCGTGGGGCCGATGGGCGCCATCGCCATCGGCGGCGCCGCAGGGGTGGTCTGCTTCTTCGCCACCAGCTACCTCAAGCGTTCGCTGAAGGTCGACGACTCGCTCGACGTCTTCCCGGTGCACGGCGTGGGCGGCATCCTCGGCACGATCCTCACCGGCATCTTCGTTTCCTCGGCGCTGGGCGGGGCGGGCTACGCCGACCAGGTGACCATGGGCGGCCAGCTGCTGACGCAGATCGTCGGCGTGCTGGCCATCGGGCTCTGGTGCGGCGTCCTGACCTGGATCCTGCTCAAGGTCACCGACGCGGTGGCGGGCTTGCGCGTGAGCGGCGACGAGGAGACCGAGGGCCTGGACACGGTGCTGCACAACGAGAAGGGCTACAACCTCTAGCGTTAGAATCGGGGCGCATGCAGCGCCGCGACTTCATCAAGTGGTGCGCGCTGGCCGGCGCCGCGGCCGGCGCGGGCGCCGTCTGCGCCGACGCTCGCCCGCACTTCTATGCGCGGGCCAAGCTCGTCGCCGCTGACGGCCGGCCGCTGCGCGCGAGCAGCATTCCAGTGAGGCAGAACCTCATCTTCCATTACCCGTACGCCGCCACGCCGTGCTTCCTGCTCAACCTCGGCCGGCCGGCGGCGGCCGCGGCGCAGCTGAAGACGGTCGACGACCGCCCCTACGAGTGGCGCGGCGGCGTGGGCGCGACGCGCTCGATCGTCGCCTACTCCGCCATCTGCGCGCACAAGCTCACCTATCCGACGCGCGACATCAGCTTCATCAGCTTTCGCGCCGAGACCAGCGCGCGCAACAAGCTCGGCAACGTCATCCATTGCTGCTCCGAGCACAGCCAGTACGACCCGGCGCAGGGCGGGCGCGTGCTCGCCGGGCCCGCGCCGCAGCCGCTGGCCGCCATCCTGCTCGAGCACGATGCCGCGAGCGACGAGCTGTCCGCCGTCGGCACGCTCGGCGGCGAGATGTTCGAGGCGTTCTTCGACAAGTACGCGTTCCGCCTCGCGCTGGAGAACGGCGGCGCGCCGCGCCGCGCGGTGGCCGGCAGCGTGCAGGTCACCGCGCTGGAGCAGTACTGCAAGCAGCAAGTGAAGTGCTGACCTGGCTCGGTCCGGCCGACCCCTTTCCGCCCGTCGAGCGCGCCCTCAGGAATCCGAACGGCCTGCTGGCGGCGGGCGCCGACCTGTCGAGCGCGCGCCTGCTGGCCGCCTACCGCCGCGGGATCTTCCCCTGGTACTCGGGCGACGAGCCGATCCTGTGGTGGTCGCCCGACCCCCGCATGGTGCTGTACGTCGCCGAGCTGAAGGTGAGCCGCTCGCTCGCCAAGAACGTGCGCAACAAGGGCTTCGAGGTGCGCGTGGACACCGCGTTCGGCGAGGTGCTCGAGGGCTGCGCCGGCCCCCGGGCGGACGGCGCCGGCACCTGGCTCGGCGACGAGATGCGCGCCGCCTACGCGCGGCTGCACCGCGAGGGGCACGCGCATTCCTTCGAGACCTGGCGGGACGGCGCGCTGGTGGGCGGCCTGTACGGGGTGGCCGTGGGGCGCATGTTCTTCGGCGAGTCCATGTTCTCGCGCGCGGCCGACGCCTCCAAGGTGGCCCTGGTCGCGCTGGCGCGCGAGCTCGGCCGCCGCGCCTGGCCGCTGATCGACTGCCAGGTGCGCACGCCCCTGCTCGCCCGGCTGGGCGCGCGCGAAATCCCGCGGCGGTCGTTTTTGCGCGAATTGGAGGCGTTGGTACACTACGATGCGCCTCCAGGAACTTGGCGGCGAGCATCGGAGATCAATGTCCCGGCTGAATGACCTGCCGCATGCGGTCCTGCAGTTCTACGTGACCGCGCCGTACCCGTGCAGCTACCTGCCCGACCGCATGGCGCGCTCGCAGGTGGCCACGCCGTCGCACCTGATCAACACCGACCTGTACGGCGACCTGGTCAAGTCGGGCTTCCGCCGCAGCGGCATCTTCACTTACCGGCCGCATTGCGACAGCTGCCACGCCTGCGTGCCGGTGCGCATCCCCGTGGCCGAGTTCGTCGCCAGCCGCTCGCAGCGGCGCGCCTGGAAGGAGCACGCGGGGCTCGCCGCCGTGACGCAGCCGCTCAAGTTCCGCCTGGAGCATTACGCCCTCTACCTGCGCTACCAGTCCAGGCGCCACTCGGGCGGCGGCATGGACAACGACAGCCGCGACCAGTATTCGCACTTCCTGCTGCAGAGCCGCGTCGACACGCGGCTGGTGGAGTTCCGCGACCAGGGCCAGCTGGTGATGGTGTCGATCGTCGATTACCTGCCCGACGGGCTGTCCTCGGTCTACACCTTCTTCGAGCCCGAGCGGCGCGGCAGCTTCGGCACCTACAACGTCCTGTGGCAGATCGAGGCCTGCCGCGCGCTCGGCCTGCCCTACCTGTACCTCGGCTACTGGATCCGCGAGAGCCCGAAGATGGCCTACAAGTCGCGCTTCCTGCCGATCGAGGGATTCCGCGGCGGCGGCTGGCGGCGCCTGGGCGACTCCGATCTCGCGCGCCTGCGTTTCTAGCGCATGCTCTATGCGCTGGCGCGCCCCCTGCTCTTCGCCCTCGACCCGGAGCGCGCGCACGAGCTGACGCTCGGCCTCGCGGACGCGCCGCTGCGGCTCGGCCTGCTGCGCGTGGCCCACGCCCCGGGCGCGCCGGTGCGCGCGATGGGCCTGGAGTTTCCCAACGCCGTGGGGCTCGCGGCCGGCCTGGACAAGAACGCCGGGCACGTGGACGCGCTTGCGCGCCTGGGCTTCGGCTTCCTCGAGGTGGGCACCGTGACGCCGCGCCCGCAGCCGGGCAACCCGCGCCCGCGTCTGTTTCGCCTGCCGCGCGCGCAGGCGCTCATCAACCGCATGGGCTTCAACAACGTCGGCCTGGACGCGTTTCTCGACAACCTCGGGCGCGCCTCCTGGCGCGGCATCCTCGGCGTCAACATCGGCAAGAACGCCGACACGCCGATCGAGCGCGCCGCGGAGGACTACGCGCTGTGCCTGGAGCGCGTCTATGCGCGCGCGAGCTACGTGACCGTGAACGTCTCCTCGCCGAACACGAAGAACCTGCGCGACCTGCAGTCGGCCGACAGCCTCGAGGCGCTGCTCGGGCGCCTGGCGGCGCTGCGCGAGCGCCTGGCCGAGCGGCACGGGCGCCGCGTGCCGCTTGCGCTCAAGGTGGCGCCCGAGCTCGACGCGGCGCAGGTGCAGGCGATCGCCGACGCGGTG
>DATFEJ010000258.1:0-14205 GCA_035251235.1 Burkholderiales bacterium | reverse complement strand
GCGCGGAGGAGGGGCACAAGATTTCATCCGGAGGGATTCAATGAAACTCGCAAAGATCGGTGGAGCGCTGTCCGCCGCCGTCGTGCTCGCGGTCGCGGGCGGGACGGCGATGGCGCAGACCAAGATCAAGCTGGAGCCGCTGGTCACGGCCATCAACACGCCGCTCGCCATGGTGCAGCCGGCGGGCGACGCCCGCATGTTCATCATCGAGCAGAACGGCAGGGTGAAGATCCTGGAAGGCGGCAAGCTGCGGCCGACGCCGTTCCTCGACATCCGCAGCAAGATCCCGGCGCTGCACCACGACTTCGACGAGCGCGGACTGCTCGGCATCGCCTTCCACCCGAAGTTCAAGGACAACGGCAAGTTCTACGTCGCCTACAGCGCGCACCTGGACTACCAGGCGGACCTCGGGCAGATGCTGTGGTACTCGCACAGCAACGTGGTCGAGGAGTACACGGTGTCCAAGGGCGACAAGAACACGGCGGATCCGAGCTCGGCGCGCCGCATCCACTCGGTGCCCTGGCCGCAGTTCAACCACAACGGCCACTGGATCGGCTTCGGCAAGGACGGCAAGCTGTACATCTCGATGGGCGACGGCGGCTACGCCAACGACTGGGGCATCGGCCACAACCCGGCGATCGGCAACGGCCAGGACATGAGCACCCAGCTGGGCAAGATCCTGCGCATCGACGTCGACGCGCGCACCGGCGACAAGCCCTACGGCATTCCGTCCGACAACCCGTTCGTCAACGACAAGAACGCGCAGCCCGAGATCTGGGCGAGCGGCCTGCGCAACCCGTGGCGCTGCTCGTTCGACACGGCGAGCGGCGAGCTGTTCTGCGGCGACGTGCAGCAGAACAGCTACGAGGCGGTGAAGATCGTCGGCAAGGGCCAGAACATGGGCTGGCGGCGCGTGGAAGGCATCATGCGCTGCTTCGACTACCTGAAGCCCGACGACCACCCGGCCAACTGCGACAAGGCCGGCATCACGCCCGCGATCCTCGAGTACAACAACTGCACGGCGAAGCCCCAGGGCTGCAAGGGGATCTCGATCACCGGCGGCTACGTGTACCAGGGCAAGCACGCCGCGTGGAAGGGCAAGTACATCTTCGGCGACTGGAGCAAGTCCTTCGGCGAGATGGACGGCCAGATCTTCTTCGGCACGAAGGGCAAGGACGGCAAGTGGAGCATGGAAGTCGCGCAAGCGACCAACATGAAGGGCAAGCTGCCCTACGTGCTGGCGTTCGCGCAGGACAGCGCTGGCGAAGTGTATGCGCTGACCTCCATCACCACGGGCCCGAACGGCTCGCTCGACACGATCTACAAGATCGTTCCGGCGAACTGAGGAGCCCGACGCAAACCGCTGCCGCCGCCGCGCTCGCGCGCGGCGGCGGCGCGTTTTCCGGGGTAACATTTGCGCCATGAAGACGACGTGCAAGGCCTGGCGCATCGCCTGCGCGGCCCTGGCATTTCTGGCAGCGGCGCCGGCGCCGGCCGAGGACAAGGCGCCGGTGTTCGACAAGGCCTACCTGACGAGCAAGAAGAACATCGAGCTCGGCAGGAGCGTCTGGGAAACCCAGTGCCGTCATTGCCACGGCGCGGCGGCCTATCCGGGCAAGGCGCCCAAGCTCAACCCGGGGCAGCTCGAGCCGGGCTTCATCTACGACCGCGTGACCTACGGCTTCGGCAAGATGCCGGCGTGGAAGGACGTGTTCTCGGTCGAGCAGCGAAAGGGCGTCGTCGCCTTCATCAAGAGCGACGACTTCTCGCCCTAGGCGGCGGGCTTGCGCAGCAGGGTGGCGGCAAGGACCACGACGACGACCGCCAGGGCGGCCATCATGCCCATGCCCTCGCGTGCCGTTTCCTCCACCCACCACACGTCCTTCACCCAGAAGTTGGGCACCGTCGGCCAGTAGAACACCGTGGCGCCGACCGCCGCAGCAAACGTTGCCCACAGCAGCCGCTCTCCCGCGATGGAGGCGACGCGCGCCGGGCGGAAAGCGGCGGCGAATGCCCAGGCGGCCGGGATCAGGTAGATGACGATCCACAGCAGCGCGTCCGGATCGTTATATTGGACGGCGGCGAAGGCCGCCATCAGCAACCCCAGTAGGATCAGGACGTAGCGCATATGCGGCATTCTACCCAGGCACGCACCGCCACGCGCTGGCAGCGCTTCTCGGTGCCCTACGAATTCCCGGTCGTGTTCACCGAGGGCGTGTTCGATCCGGACAACCCTGCGCTGCGCGAGGTGATCACGCGCCTCGAGCCCGCCAAGCGCCACCGCGCCGTGTTCTTCGTCGACGACGGCCTGCAGGCGGGCGGCGCGCCGGTCATCGCGGCGATCGCCGCTTACGCCGCGCGCCACGCCGACGTGCTGGAGCTCGCCTGCGCGCCGGTCGCGCTGCCCGGCGGCGAGAAGATCAAGACCGACCTGCACTTCGTCGAGAGCATCCAGCAGCGGCTGTTCGACCTGCACGTCGACCGCCACTCCTACGTGGTCGCGGTCGGCGGCGGCGCGCTGCTCGACGCGGTGGGCCTGGTGGCCGCGACCACGCACCGCGGCGTGCGCCACATCCGCGTGCCCACCACGGTGCTGGCGCAGAACGACTCGGGCGTCGGCGTGAAGAACGGCGTCAACCTGCTCGGCGTGAAGAACTTCGTCGGCACCTTCGCGCCGCCGTTCGCGGTGCTCAACGACCACGATTTCATCGACTCGCTGCCGGCGCGCGACAAGGTCGCCGGCATGGCGGAAGCCGTCAAGGTGGCGCTGATCCGCGACGGCGAGTTCTTCGGCTGGCTCGAGCGCCACATGGACGACCTCGCCACCTTCGAGCGCGCGGCGATGAAGCACATGATCCGGCGCTGCGCCGAGCTGCACATGCGCCAGATCGGCCAGGGCGGCGATCCGTTCGAGACCGGCAGCGCCCGGCCGCTGGATTACGGGCACTGGTCGGCGCACAAGCTGGAGAGCCTGACGCGCCACCACGTGCGCCACGGCGAGGCGGTGGCCATCGGCATGGCGCTCGACGCGCGCTACTCGGTGCTCGCCGGCCTGCTGGCGCAGGGCGAGGAGCTGCGCATCTGCGCGCTGCTCGAGTACCTGGGCTTCGACCTGTGGCATCCGGCGCTCGAGCGCAGCGGCGCGAGCGGCGAGTGGACCATTCTCGAAGGCCTGCGCGACTTCCAGGAGCACCTGGGCGGCGAGCTGACCATCACGCTGCTGGGCGGCATCGGCGTCGGCGTCGAGGTGCACGAGATCGACCACGCGCGCATGCGCCAGGCGATGGCGTGGCTGAAAGAGCGCGCGGTCGGCTGATGCATCTCGAGTCCGGACTCGACCTCGGACACCTTACCTACTGCACGAACATCCACGCCGGCGAGCCGCTGGATGAGGTGATGGCGAGCCTCGCGCGCCACCTGCCGGCGATCAAGGCGCAGGTGGCGCCCGCGCAGCCCTTCGGCGTCGGGCTGCGCCTGGGCCACGCGGCGGCGGAAGGCCTGCGCGACGCGGGCGCGCTGGCGCGGCTCAAGCGCTTGCTCGCCGAGGGCGGCTACTACGTGTTTACCATCAACGGCTTTCCCTACGGCGCGTTCCACGGGCGCGCCGTGAAGGAGGACGCCTACAAGCCCGACTGGAGCGACCCGGCGCGCCTGGCCTACACCAACCTGCTGGCCGACATCCTGAGCGAGCTGCTGCCCGCGGGCCAGGAGGGCAGCGTCAGCACGGTGCCCTGCACCTTCAAGCCCTGGGCCGAGGGGCGGCTGGCGGCGATCAGCGAGAACCTCATCCGCCACGTGGCGCATCTCGTCGGCATCGCCGCGCGCACCGGGCAGACGATCTCGCTCGCGCTCGAGCCGGAGCCCTACTGCCTCCTCGAGACCATCGAGGAGACGGCCGCCTTCTTCAAGGAGCGCCTCTTTGCCCGCGACGGCGTCGCCCGGCTCGCGGCGCTCACCGGGCTTTCGGCTGCGGGCGCCGAAGCGGCAATGCGCGCGCACATCGGCGTGTGCTACGACGTCTGCCACGCCGCGGTGGAGTTCGAGGACCCGCAGGCGAGCATCGCGCGGCTGCGCGCCGAGGGCATCCTGATCGGCAAGCTGCAGCTGAGCTCGGCGCTCAGGATCGCGGCCTTCGACGCGGCGAGCGCGCGGCAGCTCGCCGCCTTCGCCGAGCCCGTCTACCTGCACCAGGCGGTGCAGAAGAAGAATGGGTCGCTGACGCGCTTCGTCGACCTGCCGCAGGCGCTGGCCGCGGGCGGCGCGGCGGCGGGCGCGGAGCTGCGCGTGCACTTTCACGTTCCGGTGTTCCTCGAGCAGATGGAGCATTTCGGCACCACGCAGGCATTCCTCGCCCAGATCCTGGCGCAGCACCGCGCCGCGCCGATCAGCCGCCACCTCGAGGTCGAGACCTACACCTGGGACGTGCTGCCCAAGGCCTACCGCACGGCGCAGTTGAGCGCGGCCATCGCGCGCGAGCTCGACTGGGTGAAAGCGCGGCTGCTGCAGTGAAGCTGCGCAGTGCGCTCAGGCTGGGCCGCGTCTCCAACCTGCCGACCGTGTGGACCAACACGCTCGCCGGCGTGGTGCTCGCCGGCGCCGGCGGCTTTGGCGCGCAGTTCGCCGTGATGCTGGTCGCGTTTTCGCTCTTCTACACCGGCGGCATGTTCCTCAACGACGCCTTCGACGCGCCGTGGGACGCGCAGCAGCGCCCGGAGCGGCCGATCCCTTCGGGCGAGGTCAGCCGCCGCGCGGTGTACGGCTGGGGCTTCGGCATGATGGCGCTCGGCGTCGCGTGCCTCGCCTGGATCGGCATTGCGCCGGCGCTCGCCGGCATCGCGCTGGCGGCGGCGATCACGTACTACGACTGGCATCACAAGGGCAACGTCTTCAGTCCCGTGGTGATGGGGCTGTGCCGCGTGCTGGTCTACGTGGCAGCGGGCCTTGGCATCACGCTCGCGCTGCCCGAGGCGCTGTGGATCGGCGCCGCGCTGATGCTCTGCTACCTCATCGGCCTCACCTACATCGCCAAGCAGGAGAACCTCGGCAAGGTGGAGAACCTCTGGCCGTTGCTCTTTCTCGCGGCGCCGGTCGCCTATGGCGCGTGGCTGGCGCTGCAGCAGCCGGTCGCGGGGCTCTTCTGGCTTGCCTTCACCGGCTGGATGCTGGTGGCGCTGTGGTTCCTGCGCCGGCGCGCGAAGGGCGACATCCCGCGCGCGGTGGTGAGCCTGATCGCCGGCATCTCGCTGCTCGATGCGCTGCTGATCGCGGGGACCGGATCGTTCGCGCTCGCGCTACTCGCGCTCGCCGGCTTCGGCGTGACGCTGTTCTTCCAGCGCTACGTCGCTGGGACGTAGGAAGGGGTAACGGGGAAACCTGGGTTCCCCTGTTCCGAGCGGTTACTGGAAGCGGTACAGGTAGCTCGCGCGCAGCTGGCTGATGTTGTACTTGTCGCCCTGGGCCGGGCCTTCCTCGGCTTTCGATGTGACGTGCGCATACGAGAAGTCGAGAGCCTGTCTGCGCGCGAGCGGGTAGTTGAAACCGAATTCATAGATTTGCGTCGTGGCATCCACACGGTAGGCGTTGCCGGGCGCACCATACACGCTGGCAAGCGCCGGATCCGGCGCCCAGACTCCAAGTCCAAGCGCGGCAATGACGTTGAAGACCTGATCACCCGCCTGATAGGTCAGACGTCCATACAACGTGTTTTGCACGCCGAGACGCAAGTCCATTGATCCCCAGATACGGGTGCTGGAGAGGTCGTAGACCCCTGTGGAGTCTCCGCTTCGCTCGTCGAGGCCCACGCCGCCCGCGAGCCGTACACGGTCGGTGAGATGGCTGCCAACGCTTGCCTCAAGCGTGACGATGCTGCCATCGCGCAGCTCGCTGTCCGCATGTTGCAGGAACCGAATCTCCCCTGCGAGCTCGTACCACGGCGCGCCGAATCCCAACGTCGGCTGAAAGCGCCACGCCGCACGGCCGATAAGCATTAGATTGCTGATGTCCTGGATGTCCTGGTACTGCGTGTAGCGCGCCGCCGCGCGCACCAAGGCGCCACTCGTCGGCGAAAGAAAGAAGCTGCGGGTCGCCGAGCCCTCCACCGAAAGAAAATTGTCGGATTTCTTGCCGTCGTACAGGCCGCGCGTCGCGTTGTCGTCGTTCACGAGGTCGCCCGAAAGCCCGTAGCGCCACGCCTCCGCAGCCCACGCGGACGGCAGGGACGCCACGAGCAGCAGCGCGGCGGCGATCAACAGGTGGCGCGGCATGAGGCTTCCCCGGCGGTGGGCTTGCGCGTGATAATACGTCGCCCATCGGTCCGGCGAAAGACTGAAGTCCATGGCCAAGCGTACTGGTGATGCCGAAGACCCGCGGCGCGCGTTCCTGCTGAAAGCGCTCGCCGCAGGCCTGCTCGCTGCGGGCTCTGGCGTGGCGCGCGCGCAATTCTTCGGCCGCCGCCCGCAGCCGATGCCGGCCGGGCGCTCGGTGTACGAGGCAAGCGGCGCGGTCACGGTGAGCGGCCAGCCCGTCACGCCGGACACGCGCATCGCGGCCGGTGCGCGCATCGACACCGGCAAGGGCGCGCAGCTCGTCTTCGTGGTGGGCAGCGACGCATTCCTGCTGCGCGGCGACAGCCGCCTCGAGCTCGCCGGCCAGGGCTTCGTGGTCAATGCGCTGCGCCTGGCCAGTGGCGCGCTGCTCTCGGTGTTCGGCCGCGGCGAGCGGCGCGTGATCACGCCGACCTCGACGGTCGGCATCCGCGGCACGGGCCTGTACGTCGAGTCCGAGCCCGAGCGCAGCTACGTCTGCACCTGCTACGGCGCGGTGAACATTGCCGCGCCGGACGATCCCGCGGTCGCCGAGCGCATCGTCTCGCGGCACCACGACGCGCCGCGCTACGTGCTCAAGGCCGGGGCGCGGCGCATCCAGCCGGCGCCGTTCATCAACCACACCGACGTCGAGCTGGCGCTCATCGAGGCGCTGGTCGGGCGCACGCCGCCCTTCTCGCTGTTCGACGAGGATTACGGCGGCGCGCGCCGCTACTGAGGCCAAGGAGGAGGGAAAATGAAAACCAGGATGTTGCTGTCGCTGGCGCTCGCCGCCGGCTGCTTCGCCGCCACGGGTGCGCTCGCCCAGACGGTGAAGCTGGGCGTGGTGCTGCCGTTCACCGGCGTGGGCGCCGAGTTCGGCCAGCAGGTGGACCGCGGCATGCAGATGTTCATGAAGCTCAATCCCGGCGCCTTCGCGCCCTACAAGGTCGAGATCGTGAAGCGCGACTCGAAGAACCCGAGCGGCGCGGAGGCGAAGACCGCGGTGCAGGAGCTGATCGCGCAGGAGAAGGTGGATCTGCTCACCGGCTTCATCTATTCGCCCGACGCCATCGCCTCGGCGCCGCTGGTCACCGCGGCGAAGAAACCGATGATCGTCATGAATGCGGGCACGGCCTGGATCACCAACCTCTCGCCCATGATCTCGCGCGTCTCGTTCTCCATGTGGCACTCCGGCTACGCCCTGGGCGAGGCGGCGGCGAAGACGCTGAAGGCGAAGACCGCGGTCGTCGGCTACTCGGACTTCCCGCCGGGCAAGGACAGCCTGGACGCCTTCAAGCGCGGCTTCGAGGCAAGCGGCGGCAAGGTCATCGACGCGATTCCGATGGGCGGCCCGGGCCAGGTGCCCGACTTCACGCCGTTCTTCCAGCGCGCCAAGGACAGGAAGCCCGACGTGTTCTACGTCTTCGTGCCCTCGGGCGACCACGCGGTGGCGGTCACCAAGGCCTACGCGGCGCTCGGCATGCGGCAGGCGGGCATCAAGCTGGTGGGCCCGGGCGACCTGACGCCGGACCACAAGCTGCAGTCCATGGGCGACGACGCCGTGGGCCTGATCACGGCGCACCACTACAACGCCGACCTCGACAACCCGGCCAACAAGCGCTTCGTCGCCGCCTGGAAGCAGGAGTACGGCGCCAACGCCACGCCCGACTTCATGGGCGTGCAGGGCTACGACGGCATGGCGGCGATCGCGCACGTGGTGCGCACGCTGCAGGGCAGGATCGACCCCGACAAGGCGCAAGCCGCGCTCAAGGGCTGGAAGTACGCCGACAGCCCGCGCGGGCCGATCATGATCGACGCCGCCACGCGCGACATCGTCATGAACGAGTACCTGAGCGAGCTGGTGAAGGACGGCGGCCGCCTGGTGCAGAAGAACATCGGCGTCATCCCGGCCGTGAAGGACATGTGCAAGGAGCTCAAGGAAGGCAAGTGCGCGCAGTAGCGCGCTAGCCGCCCTTCCTGGTAGATGGATCTCGCCAGCATCCTGCTCGGCGGGCTCGCCGCCGGCATGGTGCTGTTCATCTGCTCGGTGGGCCTGTCGGTCACCATGGGCCTGATGGGCTTCGTCAACCTCGCGCACGGCGGCTTCGCCATGCTCGGCGGCTACTTCGTCGTCCACAGCATGCGCCACTGGGGCCTGCCGTTCGCCGCGGCGCTGGCGCTCGGCTTCGCCGTGGTCGCGCTCCTGGCAGTGGCGCTCGAGCGCACGCTCTACGCGCGCCTGTACGGCGCCGGGGAGCTCGACCAGGTGCTGTTCACCATCGGCCTGGTGTTCGTGATGATCGCGCTGGTGACGCTCGGCGTCGGGCCGGAGTCGCAGCGCGTGGTGCTGCCCGCCTGGCTGGATGGGCAGACCGATCTCGGGTTCCTCACGTACCGCACCTACAGCCTGGCGTTGATCGCGGCGGGCACGCTGCTGATGGTCGCGTTGTGGCTCGGCTTCGAGCGCACGCGCATCGGCGCGCGGATCCGCGCCGCCGTGGACAACCGGCGCATGGCGGAATCCGTGGGCGTGGACGTCGGGCGCCTTTTCACGCTCACCTTCGCGCTGGGCAGCGGCCTGGCGGCCGTGGGTGGCGGGCTGGGGGCGGAGATCCTCGGCCTCGATCCGCAGTATCCGTTGCGCTACCTCGCCTACTTCCTCATCGTGGTGGCGGTCGGGGGCCTGGGCAAGGTGACCGGCGTGTTCTTCGCGGCGCTGCTCATCGGCGTGCTCGACTTCGTGCTGAAGATCTATTTCCCGAAGGGCGGCACGATGTTCATCTACGCCCTGACGCTCGCCTTCCTGCTGGCGCGGCCGCAGGGCATCTTCGGCCGGCGGGGCACGTGAGCGCGCTGCCCGCAGCGCAGGAGCTCGCCGCGCGCCACCGGTGGCGCTGGCGGGAGGCGCTGCCCTGGGCAGCGGGGCTGGCCTGCTTCTTCCTCTTTCCCAACTACCTGGCGTTCGGCACGCAGCTGCTGGTGACGATTCTCTTTGCGCTGTCCCTCGACCTCGTGCTCGGCTATGCGGGCGTCGTCACCCTCGGCCACGCCGCGTTCTTCGGCGCCGGCGCCTACACGGTCGGCATGCTCGCCGCGCACTGGGGCTGGACCGAGCCGCTCTCCGGCCTTGTCGCGGCGGCGCTGGTCGCCGGCCTCGTCGGCCTGCTGAGCGGCTGGGTGCTGCTGCGCACGCATGGCCTGACGCTGCTCATGCTCACGCTCTGCACCATGGCGCTGCTGGAGCAGGCGGCGAACATGTTCTCGTCGTGGACCGGCGGCTTCGACGGCATGCCGGGCCTCGCGTTCAAGCCGATCCTCGGCGTCTTCGAGTTCGACGTGCTGTACTTCCGCTCGCAGTACCTGTATGCGCTCGCGGTGCTGTTCCTCGGCTTCGTCGTCGTGCGCACGCTGGTGTACTCGCCCTTCGGCCGCAGCCTGACCGGCATCCGCGAGAACACGCTGCGCATGCACGCGGTGGGCGCGCCGGTGCGCGCGCGCCTGGTGAGCGCCTACGCCATCTCCGCTGCGCTCGCGGGCGTCGCCGGCGCGGTGTTCGTGCAGGCCACCGGCTACGTGAATCTGGCGGTGCTGGGGCTGGATCGCGCGGCCGGCGTGCTCATCATCCTGATCGTCGGCGGCCACGGGCGGCTGTACGGCGCCTTCGTCGGCGCCGTCGTCTACATGGTGCTCGAGCACACGCTGTCCAAGGCCTATCCGACGGCATGGCAGCTCGGCCTCGGCCTGGGGCTGATGCTGGTGGCGCTCTACGCGCGCAACGGCCTGCTCGGCCTGGCCGACGCGCTGCGGCGGCGCTGGAGCGCGCGATGACGCCGGCGCTGCTCGAGACGCGGGCGCTGCGCAGGAACTTCGGCGCCCTGCAGGTGGCCAACAACGTCGACTTCCGCCTCGAGGCGGGCGCGCGCCACGCCCTCATCGGGCCCAACGGAGCGGGCAAGACCACCTTCGTCAACCTGCTCACCGGCGTGCTCGCGCCCTCGAGCGGCCAGGTGCTGCTCGACGGCGAGGACGTCACGCGCCTCGCGCAGGCCAAGCGCGTCAAGCGCGGCATCGCGCGCACCTTCCAGATCAACCAGCTGTTCCGCGGCCTGACGGTGCTGGAGAACGTGTGCATCGCCGTGGCCGAGCGCATGCGCGCCGGGGGCGGCATGCTGCGCCCGGCCGGGCGCCGCCGCGAGGTGGTGGACGAGGCGGCGCGCCTGCTCGAGATGCTGCGGCTGTCCGCGGACGCGGGCATGCGCGTCGCCGAGCTGCCCTATGGCCGCCAGCGCCTGGTGGAGATCGCCATCGCGCTCGGGCTCGCGCCGCGCGTGCTGCTGCTCGACGAGCCGGCGGCGGGCATCCCGAGCGCCGAGAGCCACATCCTGCTGGAGGCCATCGCCGGGCTGCCGCGCGACATCGCGGTGCTGATCATCGAGCACGACATGGACCTGGTGTTCCGCTTCGCGCAGCGCATCACGGTGATGGTGGGCGGCACGGTGTTCGCCGAGGGCACGCCGGCCGAGATCGGCGCCAACCGCGAGGTGCGCGCGGTCTACCTGGGGGCCGCGCTCGATGCCTGACGCCTTGCGGCTCGCCGGCGTGCGCGCCGGCTACGGCGAGACGCACGTGCTGCAGGACGTCGAGCTCGCGCTCGCCGCGGGCGAGAGCCTGTCCGTCATCGGCAGGAACGGCGTGGGCAAGTCGACGCTGCTCGCCACGGTGATGGGGCACACGACGCTGCACGGCGGCACGATCGAGGCGGGCGGCGAGCGCATCGACCGGGCGCCGCCCTTCCGGCGCTCGCTCGCGGGCTTGGGCTACGTGCCGCAGGAGCGCGAGATCTTTCCCTCGCTCTCGGTGCACGAGAACCTCGCCATCGGCGCGCGCCCCGGGTACTGGACCGAGGCGCGCATCTTCGAGCTGTTTCCCAACCTGCGCGAGCGCCTGGGGCACGGCGGCATGCAGCTCTCCGGCGGCGAGCAGCAGATGCTGGCGATCGCGCGCGCGCTGCTCACCAACCCCTCGGTGCTGCTGATGGACGAGCCCACCGAGGGCCTTGCCCCGGTCATCGTGCAGGCGCTGGTGAAGGTGCTGGCGACGCTGCGCGCGGCGGGCGGGCTGTCGATCGTGCTGGTGGAGCAGAACAGCCGCGTGGCGCTCGACTTCTCCGAGCGCACGGTGGTGATGGACAAGGGCCGCATCGTCTACGACGGGCCCTCGGCGCAGCTGCGCGCGGATCCGGACCTGCTCGCCCGCTTGGTGGCCGCCGAATAGTGCTTGTTGATCCCCGGCGGCATCTCGTAGACTGGCGCCATCAACCAGGAGGTGGAACCATGGCAAGCAAACGCAAGGTGAAGCTCAGCAAGCGCGCGGCGAAGGAGCTGCGCTCGATGCGTCGACGGCTGGACGGGCTCATCGCGCAGGCGAAGCGCACCGAGAAGCAGGTGGAGAAGATGTACGCCAAGCAGAAGCAGGTGCTGCGCGCCCGGCAGGCGAAGGCCAAGGCGGCCCTCGCCAAGCTCAGCCGCCAAAGCGCGGCCGCCGCGCCGGCGCTCAAGTCGGGCGTGCAGCGCGCCTGGACGGATCTGAATTCGGCCGTGCGCGAGGCCGCCGCGCGCTTCCGCAAGGCCGCCTGAGCGGCAGGAGCGCCGCGCTCGATGGCGCTCGCCGCGTTCGACTTCGCGGGCTGGATCGACGCGCACGCGCACCTGCTCAGGCCGCCGGTCGGCAACCAGCAGGTCTTCCAGGAGGCCGGGGACCTCATCGTCATGGTGGTCGGCGGGCCGAACGCGCGCACCGACTACCACGACGATCCCTACGAGGAGTTCTTCTACCAGCTGCGCGGCAACATGGTGCTCAAGGTCATCGAGGACGGCCGGCCGCGCGACGTGCCGATCCGCGAGGGCGAGATCCTGCTCCTGCCCGGGCACGTGCGCCACTCGCCGCAGCGCCCCGAGCCCGGCTCGGTGGGGCTGGTGGTGGAGAAGATCCGCCCGGCGGAGGTGAAGGACGGCTTCGAGTGGTATTGCCCGAATTGCAGCGCGCTCGTGCACCGGGTCGAGGTGCACGTGCAGAGCATCGTCGCCGACCTGCCGCCGCTGTTCGAGGCCTTCTACCGCAGCGCGCGCAAGTGCCCGCAATGCGGGCACATCCATCCCGGCAAGGCCGCGTGAGCGCCATCGACATGCACTCGCATTTCTTCCCGCGCGAGTGGGAGGACCTCGGCCGGCGCTTCGGCGGCGACTGGCCCTGGATGAAGCACCTGGACGAGGGCCGCGGCATGGTGATGCTGGGCGACAAGGAGTTCCGCCCGGTGACCTCGGCCTGCTGGGACGCCGGCCGGCGCCTGGAGGAGATGGACCGCGACGGCATCGACCTGCAGGTGATGTGCGCGACGCCGGTGCTCTTTGCCTACGCGCGGCCGGCGGCCGAGGCGCAGTACTGCGCGCAGCTGTTCAACGACGCCGGGCTCGAGCTCGCCGCGCGCGGCCACGGGCGGCTGAAGACGCTGTGCCAGGTGCCGTTGCAGGACACCGATGCCGCGTGCAAGGAACTCTCGCGCGCGATGAAAGCGGGGCACCTGGGCGTGCAGATCGGCAACCACGTCGGCGAGCGCGACCTCGACGACGAGGGCCTGGTGGCCTTCCTGCAGCACTGCGCGCACGAGGGCGCGGCGGTGCTGGTGCATCCCTGGGACATGATGGGCGGGGCGCGCACCGCGCGCTGGATGATGGGCTGGACGGTGTCGATGCCCGCCGAGACGCAGCTCTCGATCGTGTCGCTGATTCTCGGCGGCGGCTTCGACCGGCTGCCGCGCAGCCTGCGCCTCTGCTTTGCGCACGGCGGCGGCAGCTTCGCCTTCCTGCTCGGGCGCCTCGAGAACGCCTGGCGCAACCGCGAGCTGGCGCGCGGCAAGTCCGCGCAGCCGCCCAGCGCCTACACGGAGCGTTTCTACGTCGACAGCGCGGTGTTCGATCCGCGCGCGCTGCGGCTGCTGATCGAGGTGATGGGCGAGGATCGCGTCATGCTCGGCTCGGACTACCCTTTCCCGTTGGGCGAGCAGCGCGTGGGCAGCCTGATCCGCGACATGGACGCCCTGTCCCCGGGCGCGCGCGACAAGCTGCTCGCCGCCAACGCGCGGCGCTTTCTCGGCCTCTAGCCGCCGCGGCGCGCCTGGAGCGCGCGCACGACCTCTCCGGGCTCGGGGTAGCGCGCGTCGCGATGCTTGGAGAACACAAGCTCGCCGTCGCAGGCGACGTCGAAGATGCCGTTCTTGCCCTTGGCGAGCTCGGCTTCGATCCCCAACCCCTGCTTGATCTCGGCAGCCAGACTGACCGCCCGCGGCAGGTAGTTTCAGGGCACGCAGTAGGTGATGACGATCTTCACGGCCGGGCCATTGTAGACCCGCGGCCCCCGCGTGGAAACACGCCGGCAACAATTCGTGCACCTGGCGACATCGAGCCATTACCCGGGCGGCCCAGCATGCCGGCATGGAAAACCAACAACTCGCTTCGCAGCGCGCCCAGGCGTGGCTGCTCGTCGCCGCCGCCGTCGCGCTGCTCGCCATCACCATGGGCACGCGCTCGGTGTTCGGACTGTTCATCTCGCCGCTCAACTCGGCCACGGGCATGGGCATCGCCACCATCAGCTTCGCGGTGGCGGTGAGCCAGCTCACCTGGGGCGCGGCGCAGCCCCTGTGCGGCATGCTCGCCGATCGCTATGGCGCGGCGCGCGTGATCGCCGCCGGCAGCCTCCTCGCCGCCCTGTGCGGCGCCCTGCTGCCCTTCGCCGACAGCGCCGGGCTGCTGGTGGCGCTGCTCGCGGTGACGGGCGTCGCCGCCACCGTCGGCAGCCCGTCGCTGCTGGTGGGAACCGTCAGCGCGCGCGTCTCCGCCGAGCG
>DATFEJ010000251.1:0-3185 GCA_035251235.1 Burkholderiales bacterium | reverse complement strand
AGCGGTCCGTCGACCAGCGAGGCGAGCCCGCCGAGCGCGTCGAGCAGCGCGTCGCGCTGCAGCCGGTACAGCACGCGCTGGCCCTGGCGCTCGGCCGCCACCAGCCCCGCGCGCTGCAGCACCGCGAGGTGGCGCGAAACGGCGGGCGGACTCATGCCGAAGCGCCCCGCGAGGTCGGTGGTGGAGACCGCGGTCTGCGCAAGGATGGCGATCACCTGGCGGCGCGGCATCGAGGCGAGTGCGGCGAACACCCGATCCTGAGCATTAACGATCATGTTAATAGTATGGCGCATTTCCAGCCGCGATGGTTAAATGGCCGCCTCACCCAAGGAGACCACGCTTCATGGCGAAGGCAAACGCACCGCTCTCGATGGCCGACCGCGACGGCTGGATCTGGTACGACGGCAAGCTCGTGCCCTGGCGCTCGGCCACCACGCATGTCCTCACGCATTCCCTGCATTATGGACTCGCGGTGTTCGAAGGAGTTCGCGCCTACAAGACCGTGCGCGGCACCGCGATCTACCGGCTGGCCGAGCACACCCAGCGGCTGATCAACTCGGGGCACATCTACCTGATGAAGATCCCGTACACGCGCGAGCAGCTGATGCAGGCGCAGATCGAGGTGGTGCGCGCCAACGGCCACGAGGCCTGCTACATCCGGCCGATCGCCTTCTACGGCTCGGAGAAGATGGGCGTGTCGCCCGTGGGCGCGCGCGTGCACGTGGCGATCGCCGCCTGGCCCTGGGGCGCCTATCTCGGCCCGGAGGCGCTGGAAAAGGGCATCCGCGTGAAGACTTCCTCCTACGCGCGCCACCACATCAACGTCACCATGGCGCGCTCCAAGATGTCGGGCACCTACCCCAACTCGGTGCTGGCGACGCTGGAGGCCACCATGCACGGCTACGACGAAGGCCTGCTGCTTGATGTGGACGGCTTCGTCGCCGAAGGCGCGGGCGAGAACGTCTTCATCGTCAAGGACGGCACGATCTACGAGCCCGAGCTGACCTCCGCCCTCACCGGCATCACGCGCGCCTCGGTCATCGAGCTCGCCGCGGGCCTGGGCTACAAGGTCGAGTCGCGGCGCCTGACGCGCGACGACCTCTACATCGCCGACGAGTGCTTCTTCACCGGCACCGCGGCGGAAGTGACGCCGATCCGCGAGCTCGACGGCCGGGTGATCGGCGCCGGCAAGGCGGGGCCCGTCACCAAGAAGCTGCAGAAGGCGTTCTTCGACGTGGTCACCGGCAAGGACCGCAAGCACGCGCACTGGCTGACGCCGGTGCCGATGAAGAAGGGCAAGCGGTGAACACCGATACTGCGCGCGAAGTCGAAGTCACGGAGAACGACCTGCCGCTGCATTGCCCGCTGCCGGGCGCGCCGCTCTGGGCGCGCCATCCGCGCGTTTTCCTCGAGGTGGCGAAGGAAGGCCACGCGCTCTGCCCGTACTGCGGCACGAAGTACGTCTACAAAGGCGCGGCGCCCAAGGGGCACTGAGGCTTGTCCCGCCTTCTCGTCGTCGCGCCCAACTGGATCGGCGACGCGCTGATGGCGCAGCCCCTGCTCGAGCGGCTGCGCGCCTCTCGGCCGCAGGCGCGCATCGACGTGCTCGCGCCCGCCTGGGTGGCGCCGGTGTTCCGGCGCATGCCGGAGGTGGCCGGCGTCATCGAGACGCCGTTCGCGCACGGCGCGCTCGAGCTGCGCGAGCGCTGGAAGCTCGGCCGCACGCTGCGCGCGCTCGGCTACGACGAGGCGCTCGTGCTGCCCAACTCGCTCAAGTCCGCGCTCGTGCCGATGTTCGCCGGCATCGCGCGGCGCATCGGCTACGCGGGCGAAGCGCGCTACGGCCTGCTCAACGTCGTGCATCGCCGCCGCCCCGGGCGCGAGCCGATGGCGCTGCATTTCGCGCGCCTCGCCGCGCCGCCGGGCGCCGAGATCCGCCTGCCGCTGCCCGAGCCCAAGCTGGTCGTGGAGCCCGCGGCCGTGGAGGCCACGCGCCGCAAGTACGGGCTGCAGGCGCCGTATGCGGCGCTCTGCCCGGGCGCGGAATACGGGCCGGCGAAGCGCTGGCCGTACTTCGCCGAGCTGTCGCGGCGCCTGCCGCTGCCGGCGGTTGCGCTGGGCAGCGCGCGCGATCGCAAGTGCGGCGCCGGCATCCTCGGCCGCAACCTCGCCGGCGAGACCACGCTCGACGAGGCGATCGAGCTGCTGGCCGGCGCGGCGCTCGTGGTGAGCAACGATTCCGGGCTGATGCACGTCGCCGCGGCGCTCGGCCGGCCGCAAGTGGCGCTGTTCGGTTCCTCGAGCCCGAAGCACACGCCGCCGCTGTCGGCGCGCTCCAGGGTGCTGTGGCTCGCGCTCGAGTGCAGCCCGTGCTACGCGCGCGACTGCCCGCTCGGCCACTTCCGCTGCATGCGCGAGCTGAGCGTAGAACAGGTACTTGCTGAGCTGGGGACTGTCCCTGTTTTCCCAAGCGCAGCGACAGGAAAATAGGGACTGTCCCCAATTAACCATGGCCCTCAAGATCTTCCCCACGCCGCAGGACGCCGAGGCCGCCTTCTACGAGGCGCTCGAGCGCGCCGACCTCGAACTGATGATGGCCGTGTGGTCGGAGGACGAGGAGATCGTCTGCGTGCACCCGGGCGGCAAGCGCCTGTGCGGGCAGGACCAAGTGCGCGACAGCTGGCGGCAGATCTTCGCCGGCGGCGCGCGCGCGCGCATCCACGTCTCGCAGCAGGTGGCGATCAGCGGCTCGATGGTCGCCGTGCACAGCGTGCACGAGAACTTCTCCGTGCCGGGCGAGAAGAAGCCCATGCAGGCGGTGGTCGCGACCAACGTGTACCTGCGCACCGCGGCGGGCTGGCGCATGATCGCGCACCACGGCTCGCCCGCGCCCGGCAGCGCCGAGCCGGCGCGGGACACGCCGAAGATCCTGCATTGAGACCCTACCGCGCGCCCTGGTGGCTGCCCGGCGGCCATTTGCAGACCATCGTCCCGGTGCTCGCGCCGGCGCCGCGCATCGCCTGGCGCCGCGAGCGCTGGGAAACGCCGGACGGTGATTTCGTCGACGTGGACCGCGCCGGCGAAGGCACGGGACCGCTGCTCGCGCTGTTCCACGGGCTGGAGGGCAGCTCCTCCAGCCACTACGCGCGCCGGCTGGCGGCGCGGGTGCTCAGGCGCGGCTGGCG
>DATFEJ010000246.1:0-2201 GCA_035251235.1 Burkholderiales bacterium | reverse complement strand
AGGAATTCGCCCGAGTCGGTGACGATTCCCGGCGTGCCCGTGAGGCCGAGCTGCTTGCCGAGCTCGTACTGTGCGGCGACGGGCGTGTCGCACTTGCGGGCCTCGACCTTTTCGCCGCGCTTCGCGCGCGTCAGCGCGTCCTTGCGGTCGGCGCTGCACCAGACGGCCTCCGCCTTGCGCCAGGAATCCGTACCGGGCCCGCCGCGCGGGAACATGAGGTAGCGCACGCGGATGCCGAGCTTGTTCAGCTCGCCGATTTCCGCGTGCATCTTGCGGCAATACACGCAGTCGACGTCCGTGAACACCGTGACCGTGTGTCGCGCCGCGCCCTTGGGCGCGAACACGATCGCATCCTCGTCGGCGACGGCCGCGAGCAGCGCGAGGCGGCCCTTGCGGCGAACGTCCTCGGTCAGGTTCTGCTTCGATTCCATGTCGAAGACGTCGCCGTCCACGTAGAAGCGCCCGTCGGTCGAGACGTAGCCCACCTCCGCGCCGGAGCGGACCTCGTAGAGCCCTTCGATCGGCGAGGGGCGCACGTCCTCGACCTTGACCTCGAGGCGCCTGGCGATCTCGGCGCGGATCTCGTCCGGTTTCGCGGCCTGGGGAACGGCCTCGCCGGCGCATGCGAGCGAAAGCGCGGCGACGGCTGGTATCAGCAGGAGACGGGAGGTCGGCACGTTCGACAGTCTATCAGCCGCGCGGGTGGTGCTGCGCGTGCAGTTCCTTCATGCGCTCCCGCGCCACGTGCGTGTAGATCTGCGTCGTGGACAGGTCGCTGTGGCCGAGCAGCATCTGCACAACGCGCAGGTCGGCGCCGTGGTTGAGCAGGTGCGTGGCGAAGGCGTGGCGCAGCGTATGCGGCGACAGCTCCTTCTCGATGCCGCCCTTCTTCGCGTAGCGCTTGATAATGTGCCAGAACGCCTGGCGCGTCATGCGGTCGCCGCGCCGCGTCGGGAACAGGTGGTCGGTCTGGCGGTCGAGCAGGATCTCGCTGCGGGCGCCGCGCATGAACTCGGTCAGCCAGCGCACCGCCTCGTCGCCGAGCGGGATGAGCCGCTCGCGGTTGCCCTTGCCGACGATGCGCAGCACGCCCTGGTTCAGGTTGACCTGGCCGTGGCGCAGGCTGACCAGCTCGGACACGCGCAGCCCCGTCGCGTAGAGCACCTCGAGCATCGTGCGGTCGCGGTGGCCGAGCGGATCCGTGGTCTGCGGCGCCGCGAGCAGCGCATCGACCTGACCCTCGGTCAGGGACTTCGGCAGGGAGCGACCGATCTTCGGCATCGCGATCTGCGCGGTCGGGTCTTCCTTGATCGTCCCTTCGCGCACCAGGTAGCGGAAGAAGCGGCGGAAGCTCGAGAGCTGCCGCGCGGTCGAGCGCGGGCGCGCGCCCGTGTCGACGCGCCAGGCAATGAAGGCGAGGAGATCGCTGCGGGTCGTGCGCTCGAGCACGGTGCCGCGCTGCTTGAGCCAGCGCGAGAGCGCGGTGAGGTCGGCGCGATAGGCGGCGAGCGTGTTCGGCGACAGGCCGCGCTCCATCCAGACCGCGTCGAGGAAGCGCACGATCATCGGCGCGACCGCCTCGCCCGACCCGCTGGCGGTCGCGAGCGTCGCCGCGCGGACCGATGTGGAAGATTTCATAGCTGCGCTCATGGGCCTGCCCCGCTTTCCGCCGCGGACACCCCGACCGCCGCCAAACGCAGGCGGCGGGCTGGTGCGACAGAATGCTGACGCAGTATGGTTTGGCCCGGACACGGTCAGCGTGACCCGTCTCACAGACCCCCATGACCATTAACATAACCGGAACCAGTTCACAGTACTCGCCCGCCGCCGGCCGCGGCCGCCGATGATCTGGAATCCGCTCCGCCTGCTTTGGGGGCTCTGGGTCTGGCTGCTCGCAGTCGCCGTGGTGCTCGCAGCCGCGCTGCCGATCCTGCTGCTGCCTTCGCTTGCCGCGCGCCGCGCCACCGCCCGGGCCTGCGGCCGCGCCTATTTCAAGCTGTGCGGGTTCCCGGTGCGCGTGAGCGGGCTCGAGCGGCTGCCGTCCGGCGCCTGCGTGATCGTGGCCAACCACGCGAGCTACGTGGACGGGCCGTTGCTTTTCGCCTGCCTGCCGCCCCGGTTCGGCTTCGTCATCAAGAAGGAGGCGTCGCGGGTGCCGCTGCTCGGGCGCATGCTCCATCGCCTCGGTCACCATTTCGTCG
>DATFEJ010000326.1:0-4062 GCA_035251235.1 Burkholderiales bacterium | reverse complement strand
CTCTCGGCGCAGGAGCGTGCCGCGATCGAGCGCCAGGCCGAGGCGCTCGCCGCCGTCGCCGCCGGAAACGACCACCGCGCGATCCGCCAGGCGAGCGAGGCGCTGAACCGCGCGACCGAGGAGTTCGCGGGCCGCCGCATGGATGCCGGCGTGAAGCGCGCCCTTGCGGGCAAGCGCATCGCCGGTCTCGACCTCTGATGCCCAGGCTCAAGGTGTTGCCGCACGCCACGCTCTGCCCGCAGGGCGCCGAGTTCGAGGCGCCGAGCGGGAAATCGATCTGCGACGCGCTGCTCGAGAACCACATCGACATCGAGCACGCCTGCGAGAAGTCGTGCGCCTGCACGACCTGCCACGTGATCCTGCGCGACGGCTTTCAGTCGCTGGCGCCGGCCGAGGAGAAGGAGGAGGACCTGCTCGACAAGGCCTGGGGGCTGGAGGCCACGTCGCGGCTGTCCTGCCAGGCGCGCGTCGCGCAGGGCGATCTCACGATCGAGATCCCCAAGTACACGATCAACTACGAGCGCGAGGGCGGGGGCAAGAAATGAAGTGGACGGACACGCTGGAAATCGCCATCGCGCTGGCGGACGCGCGACCCGACACCGATCCGAAGACCGTGCGCTTCACCGACCTCATGCAGTGGGTGATGGCGCTGCCCGGCTTCGACGACGACCCGAAGCACTGCGGCGAGAAGATCCTCGAGGCGATCCAGATGGCCTGGATCGACGAGGCCGGCTGATCGCCCCGGGTCCGGCTACTTGGCCCGGTACTTCCCCCAGAGCTTGTCCAGCCGGTCGTAGCGGCCGCAGCCGGTGACGTAGAAGCGGTAGCGCGCCGGATTCTTCTTGTAGTAGTCCTGGTGGTACTCCTCGGCCGGCCAGAAGTCGCCCGCTGCCTCGATCGGCGTGACGATCGGCTCGCGAAAGGGCTTGTCTCGCTCCCAGCGCACGCGCGAGGCCTCGGCGAGGCGCTTTTGCTCGGCGTCGTGAAAGAAGATGCCCGGCCGGTACTGCGAGCCGTGATCGCAGAACTGCCGGTCGGCGAACGTCGGGTCGTGATTGAGCCAGAAGGTCTCGAGCAGCTTCTCGTAGCCCACCTTCTTCGGGTCGTAGGTGACCTGCAGCACCTCGGTGTGGCCGGTGCGACCGGTGGACACCAGCTCGTAGCTGGGATTCTTCATCCCGCCGCCCATGTAGCCGGACACCGTGGACACCACCCCCGGGACCTTGTCGAAGGCCTCCTCGGTGCACCAGAAGCACCCGGCGGCGAAGGTCGCCTTGGCGAGCCCCTGGGCCTGCCCGAGCGCGGGCGCCAGCAGTAAAAGCACGAGCACAAAGCGCGTCATGTCCGCAGTCCCTCCTTCGGCCGTTGGTCGGGCCGCGCCCGCGTTCCTTACTCGATCTTCGCCTTGGCGCGCAGGTCCTTCACCAGGTCCTCCACCTTCTGGCGCATCAAGCGCTGCTGCAGCTGCGGCTTCACCTGGGCGAGCGAGGGGAACTGCACGTCACGCACGTCGTCCAGCTGGATGACGTGGTAGCCGAAGCGCGTGCGCACCGGCGCGGCGCTGAACTTGCCCTTTTCCAGCGCCACCATGGCGTCGGCGAACGGCTTCTCGAAGGTCTGCGGCACCTTCCAGTCGAGGTCGCCGCCCAGCTCGCGCGTGCCCTCGTCCTTGGAGGACTTCTTCGCCAGGTCCTCGAACTTGCCGCCCTTGTGCAGCTCGGCGATCAGGCGCTTGGCCTCCTCCTCGCTGTCCACCAGGATGTGGCGCGCCTTGTACTCGCTCTTGCCGGTCTGGTTGCGCACGCGGTCGTACTCCTTCTGCACGTCGGCGTCGCTCACCGGGTGCTCGCGCAGGTAATCGCTCAGGTACACGCCGACCAGCACCTCCTGGCGCGTCATCTCGAGCTGCGTCTGCACGTCGCGCTTCTTGGTGACGCCCGCGCGCACGGCGGCCTGCGCCACCACCTCGCGGTTGATCAGGTCGTCGCGCACGGCGGTGCGCGTGCGCTCGTCGTCCTGCCCGCCGCGCTGCATCTGCTGGCGCATGAGGTAGTCCAGGCGCGCACGCGGGATCGCCGTGCCGTTGACGGTGGCGACCGGGGCGGACGCCGCGGGCTTGGCGGCCGGCTTGGCGGCCTCCTGCTGCGCGGCGGCGGGGAAGGCGAGTGCCGCGGCTGCGGCGATCGCCAGGATGCGGAAGGTCATGTCGTGCCTTTCTCGGGGAACGCGGGGATGGGCTGCATTATGCGCCGGGCGCCGGCTCGTCCGGCGCGCGCGCCTGGATCGCCAGGGCGTGGATCGGGTGGCGCATGAGCTCGCCGAGCGCCTGGTACACCATGCGGTGGCGCGCCACCGTCGGCTTGCCGGCGAATGCCGGCGAGACGATCGTCAGCCGCCAGTGCGTGTTGCCGCCCTCGCGATAGCCGGCGTGGCCGCGGTGGCGCTCGCTCTCGTCCTCGAGCTCGATCAGCTCGGGCTGCAGGCTGGCGAGGCGCGCGCGGATCTGCTCGGCGACGCTCAGGGTTTCTCCTGCACGTGCTTGGCGAGCAGCGCCGCCTGCGCCAGCACGAAGGCGAACATCAGCCCCATGCCGCCGAACAGCTTGAAGTTCACCCAGGCGCCTTCCGAGAAGTTGTAGGCGACGTACAGGTTGGCAGCGCCCATGAAGGCGAAGAAGGCGACCCAGCTCCAATTGAGGCGCGCCCAGACGCGCTCGGGCAGCTGCATCTGCTCGCCCAGCATGGCGCGGATCAGGTTGCGGCCGGCGAGCGCGCCGCCCGCCAGCGTGGCGCCGAACAGCCAGTAGAGCACCGTCGGCTTCCACTGGATGAAGGTCTTGTCGCGCAGCGCGAGCGTCAGGCCGCCGAAGACGACGATGATCGCCAGGCTCGCCCACAGCATCTTGTCGATCTTGCGCCCGCGCAGCGCGAGCCAGCCGATCTGCGCGCAGCTGGCGGCGATGGCGACCGCGGTGGCGACGAAGATGCCCCAGAACTGGAAGGCGGCAAAAAAGAGGATGACCGGAAACAGGTCGAATAGAAACTTCATCGCAGGCGCAGCATTCTACCAGTGCGCGACCGAGCCCACCTCGAGCACGCGCGCGCGGCCTACCATGGCGGCGAGCGGCGCGAGCGCGGCGGGACTCTCGCCGACGGCGAGCGCCAGATGCGTGGCATCGGCGTGCGCCTGGCCGAACGTCGGGTCGACCGCCCGCCAGGCTTCGCCGGCGAGCCACACCTCGTTCCACGTGTGATACAGGAAACCCCCGTGCTCGGGCGCGTACACCACGCCGTTCACCACGCGCGTCGGCAGCCCGGCCGCGCGCGCGAGCGCCGCGAACAGGTAGGCGTGGCCCTGGCACTCGGCGCGCCGTTCGCGCAGCACGTCGGCCGCCGAGAACGCGTCGACGGCCTCCTTGGCGATGTTGGCGTCGATCCACTCGAGCAGCCGCGCAATGCGCGCCGGCGCGTCCGTGGCCCCGGCGACGATCGTCTGCGCGAGCTCGATGAATTGCCGCTCGTTGCTCGGTGCGGCGAGCGTCGGGCGCAGATAGGCCTGCGCTGCGCGCGCGTCGCCGCGCGCGGCGGGCGCGCGCCGGTCGATGCGGCAATCGATCCGCAGATCGCGGCGCAGGCAATGCTGGCCCGCGGTGTCGGGAACCTCGAGCGCGGCGGGCACGCCGTCCACGGCGATGGACAGGGCCGCGATGCGCCGCGCCTCGGGCAGCGCCGCGGCGGGCAGCAGGCTGAATTCGAGCAGCGACTCCTGCCGGTTGAGGCTCGCTTCCACCAGGTAGGCGCGCGCGCGCGCCGGGTCTTCCAGCGCCGAGATCATGGCGCCGTGCATCGCCGTCTCGAGGAGCGGCTTGCCGAGCGCGTCGAGCCAGGTCTCGGTCTCCAGGCCGAGGAGCCGCGTGCGCATGCGGTAGGCCGCGCCCTCGAACAAGGTGCTGCGCTCGTAGGCGAGCAGGCGCTGCTCGGCGTCGGCGAGCGTCTGCGACTCGCCGACGAACACCGTCGTGCGCAGCGCCTCGCCGGCGCGCATGCCGCGAACGATCGGCAC
>DATFEJ010000193.1:0-3842 GCA_035251235.1 Burkholderiales bacterium | reverse complement strand
GCCTGGGCGTGGGCGGCGCGCGCGTGGGGCTGCTCGCGGAGATCCAGCTGGAGCGCGTGCTGGGCGCGCTGCAGGCCGCGCGCCCCGAGGTGGCGGTGGTGGACTCGATCCAGACGTTGTGGTCGGACACGCTGCAGTCGGCGCCCGGCTCGGTGGCGCAGGTGCGCGAATGCGCGGCGCAGCTTACGCGCCATGCGAAGAAGGCGGGCATGGCGCTGTTCATCGTCGGCCACGTCACCAAGGAGGGCGCCATCGCCGGCCCGCGCGTGCTCGAGCACATCGTCGACACGGTGCTGTACTTCGAGGGCGACCCGCATTCCGCGTTCCGCCTGGTGCGCGCGGTGAAGAACCGCTTCGGCGCGGTCAACGAGCTGGGCGTGTTCGCCATGACCGACGGCGGCCTGCGCGGCGTGGCGAACCCCTCGGCGCTCTTCCTGCAGCGCCACGAGAAGGACGTGGCGGGCTCCTGCGTGCTGGCGACGCTGGAAGGCACGCGGCCGCTGCTGGTCGAGATCCAGGCGCTGGTCGATGCGGCGCATGCGCCCAATCCGCGGCGCCTGAGCGTCGGGCTGGAGCAGAACCGGCTGGCCCTGCTGCTCGCGGTGCTGCACCGGCACGCCGGCATCGCCACGATGGACCAGGACGTCTTCGTGAATGCCGTGGGCGGCGTGCGCATCGGCGAGCCGGCGGCGGACCTCGCCGTGGCGCTCGCCGTCGTCTCCTCGCTCACCGACCGGCCGATCCCCGGCAAGGTGCTGGCCTTCGGCGAGATCGGGCTCGCGGGCGAAGTGCGCCCGGCGCCGCGCGGCCAGGACCGGCTGAAGGAGGCCGCCAAGCTCGGCTTCGAGCGCGCGATCGTGCCCAAGGCGAACGCGCCCAGGGCGAAGATCGCCGGGCTCGAGGTGATCGCCGTGGAGCGCGTGGATCAGGCGGTGCGCCTGCTCCGGGAGCTGTGAGCGGCGCGCGTCCCGCGCTTCAGTCCCGGGCCAGCGCGCGCTCGGCGGCGCGCACGCCGCTGCGCGCCGCGGCCTCCAGCGTCGGCGGATACTCCGGATCCGTGTAGTCGCCGGCGAGGTAGACGCCGGCCAGCGGGGTGTGCACGGCGGGCCGCCGCAATCCCGCGCCCACCGCGACCGTGGCGCGCTTCTCCGAGATGACGAGCGACCATTGCGGCTCGGGCAGCGCGCGCAGCGCGTCCGCCAGCTCGCGATGGCAGGTTTGCGCGAGCTCCTCCTGCGTCATCTGCTGGTGGTCGCCCTGCGCGCTGATCACCGCGGCGAGCCGGCCTTTCTCGCCGGCGAGCGCGCCGCGGTCGAAGACCCACTGCACGATGCCCGCGGCGAGCCCGAGCATCGGGAAAGGCAGCCGCACCTTCGCCGGGTACTGCAGGTAGCAGGTGGTGATCGGCTGGTACTCGAAGTCCACGGCGAGCGCCGGCGCGATCGCCTTCATCTGATGCGGTCCCACGGCGAGGATCACGGCGTCGAATTGCGCGCGCAGCGCGCCGAGGTCGCGCACCGTCGTCCCGCAGCGCAGCTCTCCGCCCTGCGCGCCGAGCCACTCGGCCGCCGGCTCCGGAAAGAGCCGCGACAGGTCCACGCGCGGCAGCAGCAGGTCGCTCGCCCCTTCCTCGCCGCCCAGCGTGTCGCGCAGCACCGCGAGGAACACGTTGGCCGAGGCGCGCTCCGGCGGCGTGTTGAGCGCCGAGACGCAGAGCGGCTTCCACACGTAGTGGCCGATGCGCCCGTGCTGGCCGTGCTCCTCGAGCAGCTGCTGCACGCTGCGGTCCTCGGCGAGGCGAAAGCCGAGCCTGCGCAGCGCGACCATGAAGCGCACCGCGCCCAGCCGCTCGCGCCAGGGCAGGCCGCGCGCGGTGAGCAGCCCGCCGAGCAGGCCGAGCTGGCCCGGCAGGAACGCGCGACGCAGGCTGAAGCCGTCGGCGTAGCGCAGCTCGAGCGGGATGCGCAGCACCGCGTCCGACGGCACGCCGACCGTGCGCATCAGCGAGAAGAGCGTCGTATAGGCGCCGACGAGGATGTGCTGGCCGTTGTCCAGTGTGCGGCCCTGCGTGGCTACGCGCCTTGCGCGCCCACCGGGCACGGGTCCGGCCTCCATCACGGTCACCTGCGCGCCGCGCGTAGCGAGTGTCACGGCGGCCGCCATGCCGGCGTAGCCGGCGCCGACCACGGCTACGCGAAGAGCCACGTCTTCCAGGCCACCCAGAGCTTGCGCAGTGGCGTGAGCGAGGTGCGCTGGCGCAGGACCTGGAAGCCGTCGCGCTCGATCTCGTCGAGCAGCGTGCGGTAGATGGCGGCCATGATCAGGCCGGGCCGTTGCGCGCGGCGGTCCGCGGCCGGCAGGTCGGCCATGGCGCGCGCGTAGAAGTCGCGCGCGCGCGCGGCCTGGAAGCGCATCAGCGCGATGAACGCCTCGCCATGGCGGCCCTGCAGGAGCTCGGCGGCGCTCACGCCGAAGCGCTGCAGATCCTCGATCGGCAGATAGATGCGGTTCTTGCGCGCGTCCTCGCCCACGTCGCGGATGATGTTGGTGAGCTGGAACGCCGTGCCGAGCGTCTTCGCGTACTCGAGGGTGCGCGCGTCCGCATAGCCGAAGATGCCGGCGGCGAGCATGCCGACGACCCCCGCGACGCGGTAGCAGTAGCGCTCCAGGCCCGTGAAGTCGAGGTAGCGCGTCTGCGTGAGGTCCATCTCCATGCCATCGATGATCTCGTTGAGCCGCTCGGCGGTGATGCCGTAGGGGGCGAGCGCCGGTTGCAGCGCGCGGCTCACCGGGTGCTGCGGCCGGCCGTCGAACAGCAGGGCGATCTCCTGGCGCCACCAGGCGAGCTTGGTGGCAGCGAGCTGCGCGTCCGCGGTCTCGTCCACCACGTCGTCCACTTCGCGGCAGAACGCGTACAGCGCCGTGATCGCGCGCCGGCGCTCCTGCGGCAGGAACAGGAACGAGTAATAGAAGCTCGAGCCGCTGGCGGCAGCCTTGCGCTGGCAATACTGGTCGGGCGTCAAAGGGCTCTCGCCAGGAGCAGGGGCCAGTCGAACCAGGCAAGAACGGGCCGGCGGCGGAACACGTCGAAGCCCGCACGCTCGATCTTCTCGAGGATGCGCAGGCCGCCCTGCACCGTGGCGCGAATTTCCAGGCCGAGACGTCCCGGCAACGAGCGGCCCAGCGGCGCGCCCGACAGCATCAATTCGCGCGTGCGCCGCACCTGGAAGCGCATCAGGGCGCGCCAGGCGTCGTCGCACACGGCCTGCGCGATGTGGCGCTCGCTCACCGCGTGCCGCGCCATCTCGTCCTGCGGCAGGTAGATGCGGCCCCTGGCGTAGTCGGGCGCGACGTCCTGCCAGAAGTTGACGAGCTGCAGCGCCGAGCAGATGGCATCGGACTGCGCGAGATCCGCTTCAGACGTCCGTTTGAAAAGATGCAGCAGCAGCCGCCCGACCGGGTTGGCGGAGCGGCGGCAGTAGTCGAGCAATTCGCCGTAGTTTGCATAGCGGTGCTTGGTCACGTCCTGCGCGAACGCGTCGAGCAGGTCGCGGAACAGCTGCTCGGGGAGCTCGTATTCTCGAATCAGGCGCGCCACGGGCGCGCCCGGCTGCGCGAGCTGCCGCCGGCTGGCATCGAGGCCGCGCAGCCCCCTTGACCCCCGTGACCGCGCCGATCGGCTTCACGTTGTCGACGGCGTGCGGGCAGGCGACCTGGGGCACGAGCCCGGCGACGTCGAGCGAGATCGTCCGCTCGTAGACCGCGTCCGGGTCAGGCAGCACACGGCTGATCGTCTCCGTGGCCCCGGCCCCTTCCCTCAGATAGTGGATCGTCTCCGAGCC
>DATFEJ010000360.1:0-9210 GCA_035251235.1 Burkholderiales bacterium | reverse complement strand
CGTGACGAGCGGCAGCGCGGCGAACCACAGCATCATGCCGCCGGCGTGGAACAGGCCGCGCAGGAACTGCAGCTTCGGCGCCTTCGGCCACAGGGCGCGCGCGCCAAGGCGCAGCGCCGGCGGGATCATGACCGCCGCGCCGAGGAGGTACCTCAGGAAGCCCACCAGCCACGGGTCGATCTCGTGCGAGAGCTTCTTCATGGTGGTGTTGAGCAGGATGAACAGCAGCCCGGTGGCCGCCATCCACAGCATGCCGCGAACCACCGGTGCCGGGTGCGCTCTCATTTCGACTTTCGCACTCGATTGTTGCACAGGACATCTGCAATAATCGGCGCGCCCATGGCGACGTTCGAAATCCGCTGCGAGGTGGCCGGCAAGGTGGTGCGCATCGAGGCGCGCGCCGGCAGCCGCGTGGCCGCCGAGGACACGCTGCTGCTCGTCGAGTGCATGAAGATGGAGATCCCGGTGCCCGCGCCCGCCGCCGGCGTGCTCGAGGCCCTGCACGTCGCGGAAGGCGAGCAGGTCGCCGAAGGCCAGCATGTCGCCACCCTCCGGGCCTGAGAAGCGCTATTTCGAGGCGCTCGCCGCCGGGCGCTTCGAGATCCAGAAGTGCGCGGCGTGCGCCAAGCATGTGTTCTACCCGCGCGTGGTCTGCCCGCATTGCGGCTCGGCTCGGCTCGACTGGGTCGCGCCGAGCGGCCGCGGCACGGTGTACTCGACGACCGTGGTGCGCAGGAAACCCGCCGACGGCGGCGACTACCACGTGTGCCTGGTGGATCTCGCCGAGGGCGTGCGCATGATGAGCCGCGTCGCCGGCATCGCGCCGCAGGACGTGAAGATCGGCATGGCGGTCAGGGCGCGCATCGCGGACGGCCTGGTGGAGTTCACGGCCGCATGAGGGGCTCGGTCGCCATCGCGGGCGTGGGCCTCGCCGGCTGCGGCGAGGCGCCCGGCTGGAGCGAGATCGAGATCGCGGCGGCCGCGGCGAAGAATGCGCTCGACGACGCGGAGCTCAGCACGCGCGACGTGGACGGACTCGTGGTCGCGAGCACCAGCATCTTCATGTCGGGGCTCGCGCTCGCCGAGCATCTGGGCATCCACCCGACGTTCACCGAATCGACGATGGTCGGCGGCTCGTCCTTCGTAGGCCACCTCCTCCCCGCCGCGCTCGCGCTGAACGCCGGGCTGTGCGACGTCGTGCTGGTCGCCTATGGCTCCAACCAGCGCACCGGCGTGGGCCGCGCGGAGGCCGGCAAGCACAAGATGGCGCTCGACCCGCAGCCTTTCGAGCACCCGTACAAGCCCTTCAACCCGCCCACCTCCTACGCGCTCGCCGCCGCGCGCCACATGCACCAGTACGGCACGACGCGCGCGCAGTTGGCCGAGATCGCGGTCGCGGCGCGCAAGTGGGCGCAGCTCAACCCCGAGGCGTTCGCGCGCGAACCCTTGACGGTAGATGACGTGCTCGGCTCGAGGATGGTGTGCGACCCCCTCACGGTGCGCGACTGCTGCCTGGTGACCGACGGCGGCGGCGCCTACGTGCTGACGCGCGCCGAGCGGGCGAAGGACTTTCCCAAGGCGCCGGCCTATCTCCTCGGCGTGGGCGCGGCGCACTGGCACCGGCAGATCTCCTCGATGCCCGATCTCACCGTGACCGCCGCCACCGAGTCCGGCGCGCGCGCCTTCGCCATGGCAGGGGTGAAGCCCGCCGACGTGGACGTGCTCGAGCTGTACGACGCCTTCACCATCAATACGCTGCTTTTCCTCGAGGACCTCGGTTTCTGCAGAAAAGGCGAAGGCGGCGCCTTCGTCTCGGGCGGGCGCATCGCCCCGGGAGGCGCGCTGCCCGTGAACACCAATGGCGGGGGGCTGTCCTGCGTGCACCCCGGCATGTACGGCATCTTCCTGCTGGTCGAAGCGGTGCGACAATTGCGGGGCGAAGGCGGCGCGCGGCAGGTGAAGGACGCCGCGGTGGCCCTCGCCCACGGCAACGGCGGAGTGCTCTCCAGCCAGATCACCGCGATTCTCGGATCGAAGGACACGCTATGACCGACCTCTCGCACGTCAATATCCCGTCCCTGCGCAGCAAGGTGAGCGCCGGGGAGTGGCAGGCGCGCGTCGACCTCGCCGCCTGCTACCGGCTGATCGCGCACTTCGGCATGAACGACCTCATCTACAACCACGCCACCGCGCGCGTGCCGGGCGAGGAAGGCCACTTCCTCATCAACGCCTACGGCTATGCCTACGAGGAAGTGACCGCCTCGAGCCTCGTGAAAATCGACTTCGACGGCAAGGTGGTGCTCGACTCGGGCACCGGCTACGGCATCAACCAGGCGGGGTTTGTCATCCACAGCGCCGTGCACCGCGGCCGCGAGGACGTGGGCTGCGTGATCCACACGCATTCGCCCGCCGGCATGGCGGTGTCCGCGTTGAAGTGCGGGTTGCTGCCGCTCACGCAGAACGCCATGTTCTTCGGCCAGATCGCGTACCACGACTACGAAGGCCCGGCGATCGACCTCGACGAGCAGCAGCGTCTGGTGAAGGATCTCGGATCGGCCTCGGCGATGATCCTGCGCAATCACGGACTGTTGACGGCGGGGAGCACGGTGTGCGAGGCGTTCGTCGTGCTGCACTGGCTGGAGCGCGCCTGCCAGGCGCAGCTGATGGCCATGGCGTGCAACACCGGGCTCAATCATCCTGGTGCGGACGTGATTCGCGTCACGAACGAGCGCTACGCCCCCGGCAAGCGCAGGAAGATCACCGAGCTCGAGTGGCCGGCGCTGCTCAGGATGCTCGACCGGCGCGATCCGTCCTTCCGGGAGTAATGAAACCGGACGAGCCGCTGTCGCAGGCGGCGCTCCCCGACAGCCGGGGCCTCAACCTATTTCACGCCGACCCGGAGTACGCCCGGCTCCTCGCGCACTACATGGAGCCGAAGCTCCTCGCGCACCTGCGGCCGCATCTCGAGCGCCTGGGCGCCATGGCGGGCGACGAGCTCGACCGGCTCGCGGCGACCGCCGACCGCAATCCCCCGGTGCTCCACCAGCGGACGCGCGCGGGCGAGGACCGCCAGCGAATCGAGAAGCACCCGGCCTACCGGCGGCTCGAGGAGATCGCCTTCGGCGAATACGGCCTCGCCGCGATGTCGCATCGTGGCGGCGTGCTCGGCTGGCCCGAGCCGCTGCCGCCGATCGCCAAGTACGCGCTGACCTATCTGTACGTGCAGGCGGAATTCGGCGCCTGCTGCCCGCTCTCCATGACCGACGCGCTCACGCGCACGATCCGCAAGTTCGGCGATCCCGCCCTCGTCGCACGCTACCTGCCAGGGCTCACCCAGCAGGACCTCGACGCGCTCACGCAAGGCGCGATGTTCATGACCGAGCAGGGCGCGGGCTCGGACGTCGGCGCCACCGCCACGCGCGCGCTCAGGGACGGCGAGCACTGGCGGCTGTACGGCGACAAGTGGTTCTGCTCGAACGCGGACGCAGGCCTCGCGCTCGTGCTTGCACGCCCCGACGGCGCGCCGGCGGGAACGAAGGGGTTGTCTCTCTTCCTGCTGCCGAAGCTGCTGCCCGACGGCTCGCCCAACGCCTATCGCATCGTGCGCCTGAAGGACAAGCTGGGCACGCGCGACATGCCGAGCGGCGAGATCCGGCTCGAGGGCGCCCTTGCCTTCCTCGTGGGCGACCCGCAGCGCGGCTTCGTGCAGATGGCGGACATGATCAACATGTCGCGCCTCTCGAATGGCATGCGCGCCGCCGGCATGATGCGCCGAGCGCTGACGGAAGCGCTGTTCGTCGCCAAGCGGCGCATCGCCTTCGGCAAGCCGCTGATCGAGCTGCCGCTCATGCGCCGCCAGCTCCTCAAGCTCATGGTGCCCACGGAAGCCGCGCGCTCGGTGATGCTCTACACCGCGCTCGAGCTGGCGAAGGCCGACGCGGGCGACGACGCCGCGCGGCGGCGCGTGCGCCTGCTCACGCCGCTGCTCAAATTCCGCGCCTGCCGCGACGCGCGCCGCGTCACGGGAGACGCGATGGAAGTGCGCGGCGGCGTGGGCTACACCGAGGAATGGTCGGACGCGCGCCTGCTGCGCGACGCGCACCTCGGCTCGATCTGGGAGGGCGCCTCCAACATCGTCGCGCTCGACGTGCTGCGCGCCATCCGCAAGGAGGGCTCGCTCGAGGCGATGGAGCTCGACCTCGGCAAGGCGGCGGACTTCGCGCGCTCGGCCGACGAGCCGCATGCGCGCCAGGCAGCCACGGGCCTGTACTACGCCTGCGCCGCGGCGCTGCACGAGCGCGAAAGCAGGCCGCTGCTGGCGAGGCTCGTGCGCCGGCACCGCCTCGAGCCGCGCGACCCGCTCGCGCCGGTGAACGACGCCTTCGCCGAAGCGCTGCTGCAATGAACCGCGTCCTGCTGACCGACCCGATCGATCCGTCGGGCGAAGAGCTGCTGCGCTCGCGCGGCGTGGAGGTGGAGCTGGTTCCCGAGGGCAGCGCCGAGACGGTCAAGCGCCTCGCCGCCGGGGCGGACGCGCTCATCATCCGCTCCAAGCTGCCCGAGGACATCTTCGAGGCGGCGCCGCGCGTGCGCGCGATCACCATCCACGGCACGGGCATCGATCTCGTGCCGCTCGCCGCGGCGAGCGCGCGCGGCGTGCCGGTCGCGAACCTCCCCGGCTCGAACGCGCAGTCGGTCGCCGAATACTGCGTGATGGCGATGCTCATGCTCGCGCGCAACATCGCGGCGATCGCGTCCGCCATCCGCGCGCGGCCCTGGGACGAGGCGCGCGCCCTCGCCTTCGAGGCGCGCGAGCTCGCCGGGCTCACCGCCGGCATCGTCGGCGTGGGCGAGATCGGCAGGCGCGTGGCGAGAATCTGCCGCCAGGGCTTCGACATGCGCGTACTGGGCAACCAGCGGCGCATGGACCGGCTGCCGGCGGAAGCCGAAGGCGCCGAGCTCGACGCGCTGGTCGCGCAGTCCGACTTCGTGGTCCTCGCCTGCCCGCTCACGCCGGACACGCACCACCTGATCGGCGAAGGGCGGCTGGCGGCGATGAAACCCTCGGCCTGGCTGATCAACGTGGGGCGCGGCCCCGTGGTCGACGAGAAGGCGCTCGTCGAGGCGCTGCACGAGCGGCGCATCGCCGGCGCCATGCTCGACGTCTACGAGCACTACCGCATCCAGGAGGGGCACCCGCTGTTCGCCCTGAACAACGTCATCCTCACGCCGCACCTCGCGGGCAGCACGCGCGAGTCGCGCGCGCGCGCCGCGGTGCGCGCCGCGGACGAGACGCTGCGCATGCTCGCCGGCGAGAAGCCGGTCAATTTCGTCAACCCGGAGTGCTGGGATGCCCGCCGACCTCAGGATCGCTGACCTCAAGGCCTACCCCACCTCGTTTCCCGTGCCGCCGGAGCATCGGGTCGCGCTCGGCATCGGCACGGCCATCAAGCGCGACGCCGTCGTCGTGAAGGTCACGACCGCGGGCGGGCTGGTGGGCTGGGGCGAATCGCACCACGGGCGCGCGCACACCGCGGTGGCCAAGCTGATCGAGACCACGCTGAAGCAATTGGTGCTCGGCATGGACGCGGCGGACGTCGTAGGGGTCTGGAAGAAGATCTACGACAAGCAGCTCGCCAGCCACGGCATGGGCGCGGGGACGTGCCTGGCGATGAGCGGCATCGACATGGCGCTGTGGGACATTCGCGGCAAGGCCGCCGGAATGCCCCTGTACAAGCTGCTCGGCGGCGCGCGCCGGGGCGTTCCGGCTTATGCCGGCGGCGTTTCGCTCGGCTACCAGCCGCCGGCGCAATTGATCGAGGAGCTGCACAAGAGCCTCGCCGCCGGCTACAAGGCGGTGAAGCTGCGCGTGGGAGATTCGCCCAAGCGCGACCTCGAGCGCATCCGTGCCGTGAGGAAGGCCTGCGGCGAGGACCTGGTGATCCTTACCGACGCGAACATCGGCTACGGCGTGGAAGACGCGCGGCAGGTGATGCCGGGAATGGACGAGCTGAACGTCGCCTGGCTGGAGGAGCCCTTCCCCGCGCACGACTATCGCAGCTACCGCATGGCGAAGGGCTTCGGCCGCACGCCGCTCGCCGCGGGCGAGAACCACTACACGAGGTTCGAGTTCAATCGCGTGATCGAGGATGGCGCGATCACCATCCTGCAGCCCGACTTGTCGAAGACGGGCGGCATCACCGAGGCGCTGCGCATCGCGGCCATGGCCTCCGCGTACAAGCTGCCGATCCATCCGCACAGCTCGATGACGGGCTTGAACCACGCCGCGTCCATCCATTTCCTCGCCGCCATCGACAACGGCGGCTACTTCGAGGGCGACGTCTCCAGGTCGAACAAGTTCCGCGACGATCTGGTGTCCAACCCCGGCACGGTGGACAAGGACGGCAACGTCTGGCCGCTGGACAAGCCCGGCCTCGGGCTCGAGGTCGACGAGGACTTCCTGGCGAAGCACCCGGCGATCGAGGGGCCGGGGTACATCTAGCTCAGAGCGGCTTCTTCAGCCAGTGCCCCAGCTCGCCGACGATGCCGCGGCGGAAGGTGAGCACGCAGATGACGAAGATGATCCCCTGCACCACCGTCACCCAGGCGCCGAGCTGCGCGAGGTAGTTGGCCATCGCCACGATGACGAGCGCCCCCACCACCGGGCCGAAGATGGTGCCCAGGCCTCCGACCAGGGTCATCAGCACCACCTCGCCCGACATGGTCCAGTGCACGTCGGTGAGCGAAGCGAGCTGGAAGACGAGCGCCTTGGTGCCGCCCGCGAGCCCGGCGAGCGCCGCCGACAGCACGAAGGCCAGCAGCTTGTAGCGGTCGGTGTCGTAGCCGAGGGACACGGCGCGCGGCTCGTTCTCGCGGATCGCCTTCAGCACCTGGCCGAAGGGCGACTGGATGACGCGGTAGATGAGCAGGAAGCCGCCGACGAAGATGGCGTACACGAGCGCATACATGTTCGCCACTTCGCGCAGGTCGAGCACGCCGAACAGCTTGCCGCGCGGCACCGCCTGGATGCCGTCCTCGCCGCCCGTGAACGGCGCCTGCAGGCAGAAGAAGAACACCATCTGCGCGAGCGCCAGCGTGATCATGGCGAAGTAGATGCCCTGGCGGCGGATGGCGATCAGCCCCGCGGCCGCGCCGAGCAGCGCCGCCGCGCCGACCGCGGCGAGGATGGCGAACTCCGGGTTGAAGCCCCAGACCTTCGCCGCGTGCGCCGAGACGTAGCCCGCGAAGCCGAAGAACATGGCATGGCCGAAGGACAGCAGCCCGCCGTAGCCGATGAGCAGGTTGAAGGCGCAGGCAAACAGGGCAAAGCACATCACCTTCATCAGGAACAGCGGGTAGACGACCGCCGGCGCCAGCGCGAAGAAGGCGAGCATCACCAGGAAGGCGGCGCGCTGGTGGCTCACCTGGCGGTCCCGAACAGCCCGGCCGGCCGGATCATCAGCACGATCGCCATGATGATGAAGATCACGGTGTTGGACGCTTCCGGATAGAACACCTTGGTCAGGCCCTCGATCACGCCCAGGCCGAAGCCCGTGACGATCGCGCCCATGATCGAGCCCATGCCGCCGATCACCACCACGGCGAACACCACGATGATCAGGTCGGCGCCCATCTGCGGGCTCACCTGGTAGATCGGCGCGGCCATCACGCCGGCCAGCGCGGCGAGCGCCACGCCGAAGCCGTAGGTGAGCGTGACCATGCGCGGCACGTTGATGCCGAAGGCCTGCACCAGCGCCGGGTTCTCCGTCGCGGCGCGCAGGTAGGCGCCGAGCTTGGTGCGCTCGATCACGAACCAGGTGCCCAGGCACACCGCGAGCGAGGCGACGATCACCCAGGCGCGGTAGTTGGGCAGGAACATGAAGCCCAGGTTCTGGCCGCCCTGCAGCTGCGCGGGGATCTGGTAAGGCAGGCCCGCGGAGCCGTACTCGTGGCGGAACAGTCCCTGGATGATCAGCGCCAGGCCGAAGGTGAGCAGCAGGCCGTACAGGTGGTCCAGCCTGTAGAGCCGGGCGAGCATCGTGCGCTCGATCAGCATGCCGGTGGCGCCGACGAGCACCGGCGCCACCAGCAGCGCCCACCAGTAGCCGACGCCGAAATGGTTCAGCAGGAGGTAGGCCACGAAGGCGCCCATCATGTACTGGGCGCCGTGCGTGAAGTTGATGATGTTGAGCAGACCGAAGATCACGGCGAGCCCGAGCGAGAGCAGCGCGTAGAACGAGCCGTTGATCAGGCCGATCAGCAGCTGCCCGAACAGCGCTTGCGTCGGGACGCCGAAGATCTCGGTCATGCTCCCTGCCCCCTTACTTCACCAGCGGGCAGCCGCCTTCGGCGACCGGGCGGAACGCCTGGCTCGCCGGGATCGTGGCGCGGATCTTGTAGAGATCCCACGGTCCCTTCGACTCGCTCGGCTTCTTCACTTCCACCAGCAGCGCGTCGTGCAGCTTCCTGCCGTCGGCGCGCACCGAGCCCTTGCCGAACAGCGGGTCGTCGGTCGGCATGGCCTTCATCTGCGCGATCACCTTGGTGCCGTCGTCGGTCTTCGCCGCCTCGATCGCCTTCAGGTAATGCAGCACCGCGGAGTACACGCCCGCGTGGATCATCGTCGGGTAGTTGTTGCGCGGCGCCTGCGCCGAGAAGCGCTTGGCGAACGCGCGCGTCGCGTCGTTCTGGTCCCAGTAGAAGGTCTCGGTGAAGATCAGGCCCTGCGCGGTCTGCAGGCCGAGCGCCTTGATGTCGGTGAGGAACACCAGCAGGCCGGCGAGGTTCTGGCCGCCCTTGACGATGCCGAACTCCGAGGCCTGCTTGATCGAGTTGATGGTGTCGCCGCCGGCGTTCGCCAGCCCGATGATCTTCGCCTTGGAGGCCTGCGCCTGCAGCAGGAACGAGGAGAAGTCGCTCCCGGGGAACGGATGGCGCACCTTGCCGAGCACCCTGCCGCCGTTCTTCAGCACCACCGCCTCGGTGTCGCGCTCCAGCGCGTGGCCGAAGGCATAGTCGGCGGTGAGGAAGAACCACGAGTCGCCGCCCGTCTTGACGATCGCGCTGCCGGTGCCGTTGGCCAGCATCCAGGTGTCGTAGGTCCAGTGGATGGTGTTCGGCGAGCAGGCCTTGCCGGTCAGGTCCGAGGTCGCCGCGCCGGACACGAGGAACGCCTTGCCCTTGTCGCGCGTGATCTGGTTGACCGCCAGC
>DATFEJ010000092.1:0-19534 GCA_035251235.1 Burkholderiales bacterium | reverse complement strand
CGCGCGAGCATGGGCGCCTGCGGCTGCGCCTGTGGCTGTGGCGGCGCCTGCGTGGGCTCCGGGACCGGCCGGCGCGTGCCACCGTCCTGCGCGTCACTGGCAAGGCGGAACGCGGACACCGCGTCCCCCAGCGCCCGGGACTGGTCCTCGAGGCTGCCGGCGGCGGCGCTCGCTTCCTCCACCATGGCGGCGTTCTGCTGGGTCACTTTCTCCAGCTGCGTGACCGTCTCGCTCACCTGCGCGATGCCCTGGGCCTGTTCGCGGCTCGCCGCCGTGATCTCGGCAATGAGGCTGCTGACCTTGGACACCGAATCGACGATCTCGTCCATCGTGCGCCCGGCATCGTTCACCTGGCGCGAGCCGGCGTCCACCTTGGAAACCGATTCGTTGATCAGCTGCTTGATCTCCTTGGCGGCCGCAGCGGAGCGCTGCGCCAGGCTCCTGACTTCGGAGGCCACCACCGCAAAACCCCGCCCCTGCTCGCCGGCGCGCGCCGCTTCGACCGCGGCGTTGAGCGCCAGGATGTTGGTCTGGAAGGCGATGCCGTCGATCACGCTCGTGATGTCGGCGATCTTCTTCGAGGACTCGGTGATGCCGTTCATCGTGTTCACCGCAGCGCGCACCACTTCGCCACCGCGGGTGGCCACGCTCGAGGCCTGGGCGGCGAGCTCGTTCGCCTTCTCCGCGTTCTGCGCGTTCTGTCCGACCGTCGCCGTCATCTCCTCCATGGAGGACGACGTCTCCTCCAGGGCGCTCGCCTGGCGCTCCGTGCGCGACGACAGGTCGGAGTTGGCCTGCGCGATCTCGCGCGAGGCGGTGGCCACCATGTCGCTCGATCCCTTGATGCGTCCGACGATGGTCGCCAGCTGCTGCACCGTGTCGCGCAGCGCGAACATCAGGCGCCCGATCTCGTCCCTGGAGCGCGGCTCGACCTTGACGGCGAGGTCGCCCTTGGCCAGCGATTCCGCGACGCGCACCGCCATGGCGACGGGGCCGGCGATCGAGCGCGACGTGAGCACGCTCACCACCAGCGCGCTGCCCAGCACCACCGCCGCGACGATCAGCAGCGTGAGCACGACCTCGTTCTGGATCCTGGCGAGCGCCGGCTTGACCGACTCGATGCGCGTGTTGGCGCCCGCGTACAGGTTGTCCATGACCGTCTCCGTCTCGCGGATCACGCTATTGAATTCCTCGATCTTCTTGTGTGCCTGGTCTGGCGTGGAAATCACATTCTGCGCGATCAGCGCGTACACGGTCTCGATGCCGCCGTCGTAGTTCTGCAGCATCGAGGCCAGCTGGTCGAGGCGGTCGCGCTCCTCGTCCGAAGTCGCGTTGATGTGGGTGGTCGCCAGCAGCTCGTCGATTTCCCCGCGGCTCGTGCCATGGTTCTTGCGCGCCTCCTGCAGGGCTTCCGGGTTGCCGACGCCGAGCAGCATCTCCTTCTCGAAGCGCCGCATCATCTGCACGCTGGTGCGCATCTTGGCGACCGAGCGCGCGAATTCCATGTCGCGGTCGAGCGCCACCGACGTGACCTCGGACTGGCGCTGGATGCCGTACCAGCCGGCGCCCGCGAGCACCAGCGCCCCGAGCACCACGATCGAGAAGCCCAGCGCGAGGCGCGTGGCGACCTTGAGGTTCGCGAATCTCATTGATACCCCTCCCGCCCGTCAGTGGACTTGCATGAGCTGCAGGTCGCGGGCGCCCAGCAGGCGCTCGATGTCGGTCACGATCAGCATGCGTTTGCCGATGGTCCCCAGCCCGGTGATGAACTGCGTGTCTGCCTCCCCGCCCAGTGCCGGCGCCGGCCGGATCTGCTCGGGCGCGAGCGTCATCACGTCCGACACCGCGTCCACCACGATTCCGAGTACCCGCTCGGCTACGCTCAGGATGATCACCACCGTGAACTCATCGTACTTCGCCTCGCCCTTGAATTTCACGCGCAGATCGACGATCGGCACGATCGTGCCGCGCAGGTTGATCACGCCCTTGATGTGCTCGGGCGCGTTGACGATCGCGGTGGGCACCTCCCAGCTGCGGATCTCGCGCACCTTGAGAATCTCGATGGCGTACTCCTCGCCGCCCAGGCGGAACGTCAGGAACTCCTGGCCGCCGGCCTGCTCCATCGCTAGCGCGTTTTCCATGGCGACGCCGACCTCGCTTTCCGTGATGGTCCCAGACTCAGACTGTACGCCGGCGCGCACGGCCCAGTGTCAGCTCTTGTCCGTCCGTCGTAAGGGTTCTTCAGGAACACGGTCGCGTGCCGGGCTGCATCGATCGGCCTAATGACGCCATTGTCCGCGGCGCCCTCGTGTGTGGAAATGTAAACGGGGGGGTACAGCCGGTCAAACGACGTTCCGCATTTCACCCCACGAGCCGCGCACCATCGCCAGGCCATGGGCGCCAGCGCGCCACGCACGCTCCAGGTCGGAGGGCTTCAGGCCACCGATGGCATAGACCGGCATGGCTGCGCCGCGCGCCAGCTCGGCAAATCGCTGCCAGCCCATGGACGCTGCGCCCGGGTGCGTGGCCGTTGCCTTGACCGGGCCGAGAACGACGAAGTCCAGGCCCAGGTCCGCCGCACGCGCCAGTTCCCCGGCCTCATGACAGGACGCCGCAGCGAGTCCCTCGTCCGGGCGCCTGGTCATCGTCCGCAGCTGCGCCGCGGTGTAATGCGCGCCGTCGGCCAGCCGGTGACCCCCACTCACCAGGACCTTGGCGCCGTGGGCATGCGCAAGCTCGACGACGTTCTGGACAAACGCGTCACGGCCTGCAAGGCCCCGGTCGCGCACCTGGATCAGGCGCAAGCCCTGCTCGAGGCGGTCCCGGATCCTCTGCAGCATGCCCGCCGTGCCGAGGCGCGCGGCATCGGTCACCGCGTACTCGTGCGGCAGCGCGAGCGCGGCAAGCACGGGCGCATTGGCCGGCAGCATCGGCGCCACGAGCGGCTCGCCGTGCCGCTGCCAGGCAATCTGCTGATTCTCGCGCGGATGGGGTTCGCCCCGCCAGGAGGTGACGCGAAAAAAATTGAGCCGCACTGCCGCGTGCGGATAGACGTACGCGCGTGTCAGCCACGGATAGGCGATCTCGGGTTCGATGCCGAGCTCCTCGCGCAGCTCGCGCGCCAGAGCCTGCTCGGCGGGCTCGCCAGGCTCGATCTTTCCGCCCGGAAATTCCCAGTACCCCTCGTACACTTTGCCGGCGGGACGCCGCGCCAGGAGAAACGCGCCGTCGGCGCGCTGGACCACCGCCGCCGCCACTTCGAGGGCCACGCTACCTCTTCTTGGCGTGCTTGCCGGCCCAGTCGCGGGCGAACTGATACGCGACCCGGCCGCTGCGCGAGCCGCGTTGCAGGGCCCATTGCAGGGCCTCCTCGCGCGCCGCCTCCGCCTCCTTCGGCCCGCAGCCGAACGTCCTCAGCCAGTGCGCCACGATCTCCAGGTACTCGTCCTGATCGAAGGGGTAGAACGACACCCAGAGGCCGAAGCGCTCGGACAGGGAGATCTTCTCCTCCACGGTCTCGCCGGGATGGATCTCCTCGCCCACGTACTTGGTTTCGAGGTTTTCCTGCATATACTCGGGCATCAGGTGGCGGCGGTTCGACGTGGCGTAGATCAGCACGTTCTCGGACGTCGTCGAGATCGAGCCATCGAGCGCGACCTTGAGCGCGATGTAGCCGTCCTCCGCGCCGTGGAACGTCAGGTCGTCGCAGAAGACGAGGAAGCGCTCCGGCCGCCCGGCGACCAGGTCGGTGATGGCGGGCAGATCGGTCAGGTCGTTCTTTTCCACCTCGACGAGCCGCAGCCCGTGCTTGTGATACTTGTTCAGCAAGCCTTTGACGATCGAGGACTTGCCCGTGCCCCGCGCCCCGGTGAGCAGGACGTTGTTCGCCGGGCGCCCGTCGAGGAACTGACGCGTGTTCTGCTCGACCCTGGCGATCTGCGCGCCGATCCCCTGCAGGTCGGCGAGGCGCATGCGGTGCACATGGCGCACCGGCTGCAGCCAGCCGCGCGCGTTCAGTCCCGCGGACTTGCGCCAGCGGAAGGCGATGCTCGCATTCCAGTCGGTCGGCGGCGGCGCGGGCGGCAGCAACTGCTCGAGGCGCTGTAGCAGGATCTTCAGGTCCTCGCTCACGATCGGTATTCCGCGTTGATTTTCACGTAGTCATACGACAAATCGCAGGTCCAGACCGTCGCTGCGGCGCGCCCCCGGTTCAGCAGTACCCGCACTGCAAACTCGGGCTTTTGCATGGCCGCCACGCCCGCCTCCTCGCGGTAGGCAGGATCGCGCCCGCCGCCGCGCGCGACGCGCACGGCGTCAATGTAAAGATCCACCCTCGAGGTGTCGAGTCCGGCCACGCCGGCATTGCCGATCGCCGCCAGGATGCGGCCCAGATTGGGATCGCCGGCGAAGAACGCGGTCTTGACGAGCGGCGAATGCGCAATGGCATAGGCGACCTTTCGGCATTCGGCGACGCTGCGCCCGCCCTCGACGCGCACCGTGACGAACTTGGTCGCGCCCTCGCCGTCGCGCACGATGGCCTGCGCGAGCGTCTGCGCCACCTCGGTGATCGCCGTCCGCAGGCGCTCGAGGTCTTTACCTGATCCCGCGACCGGGCCTTTTCCGGTCGCGAGACATACGAAGGCGTCGTTCGTTGACGTGTCGCCATCGACCGTAATGGCGTTGAACGACGCATCCGCTGCTTGCCGCGTGATGCGCCGCAGTGCCGTCGCAGGCACCTGCGCATCGGTCGCCACGAAACCCAGCATGGTCGCCATGTCCGGGCGGATCATGCCCGAGCCCTTGGCGATGCCGGTCACCACCGCCTCGCCCGAGGCGAGACGCAATCTGCGCGAGCAGGCCTTGGCCACCGTGTCGGTCGTCATGATGGCCTCGGCCGCTGAGGCCCAGTTGTCGGGTCGCAGGTCGTTGAGCGCCTGCGGCAGACCGGCGACGATGCGCTCGGTCGGCAGCGGCTCCATGATCACGCCGGTCGAGAACGGCAGAACCCCTTGCGCCCGGCAATCGAGCCCTGCTGCCACCGCCTTGCAGACTTCAAGGGCCCGGCGCAGTCCATCGCGGCCCGTGCCGGCGTTCGCATTGCCGGTGTTGACCACGAGCGCGCGCACCGGGTGGCGCAGGTGCGCCTTGGCCAGCGCCACCGGCGCGGCCGCGAAGCGGTTCTTCGTGAATACGCCCGACACCACGGTGCCCGGGGCGAGCCGCATGACCAGCAAGTCCTTGCGACCCGGCTTGCGGATGCCCGCCTGCGCGACGCCCAGCTCTATGCCGACCACCGGGAGCAGTTGCGCCGGATCGGGCGCCTGCAGATTCACCGCCATGCGGCTAGCTCAGCTTGCCGTGGCAGTGCTTGTACTTGCGGCCGGAGCCGCAGGGGCAGGGATCGTTACGCCCGACCTTCTGGCCGGCGCGCGCCGGCTGCGGCTTCGGCGCCTCGTCGTCCTTGCCGAGCGCCGTATCGTAGTCGGCGTGCTGCAGGCGCACGTTCTCCACGTGCGGCGCGACGTCGGCCTCCGGCACCCTGTCGCTCGCCCGGATCTCCACCGCCACCAGGGTGCGCGTCACCTCGAGCTTCACCGATTCGATCATGGCGCCGAACAGCTCGAATGCCTCGCGCTTGTACTCCTGCTTCGGGTTCTTCTGCGCGTAGCCGCGCAGGTGGATGCCCTGGCGCAGGTGATCCAGCGCCGCCAGGTGCTCGCGCCAGTGCGCGTCCAGGATCTGCAGCATGACGTAGCGCTCGTACTGGCGGAAGGACTCCTCCGCCCCCGCCGGCACTTTGGCCGCATAGGCCTCGCCGGCCTTTTCCGTAATGCGCGCGAGCAGCGCCTCGTCGCCCAGCTCCGGCTCCTGCTCGAGCCAGCGCGTCACCGGCAGCGGCAGGTTGAACTCGGTCTTGAGCGCCGCCTCGAGGCCTTTCACGTCCCATTGCTCCTCGACGCTCTCCTCGGGCACGTGCACGCGGAACAGGTCGGCGATCACGCCCGCGCGCAGGCGCGCGATGGTCGCCGACACGTCGTGCGAGTCGAGCATCTCGTTGCGCAGCGCGTAGATCTCCTTGCGCTGGTCGTTGGCGACGTCGTCGTACTCGAGCAGCTGCTTGCGGATGTCGAAGTTGCGCGCCTCGACCTTGCGCTGCGCGCCCTCGATGGAGCGCGTGACCATGCCATGCTCGATCGCCTCGCCCTCGGGCATGCGCAGCATGACCATGATCTTGTTGATGCGCTCGCCGGCGAAAATGCGCAGCAGCGGATCCTCGAGCGACAGGTAGAAGCGCGAGCTTCCCGGATCGCCCTGCCGCCCCGATCGCCCGCGCAACTGGTTGTCGACGCGGCGCGACTCGTGCCGCTCGGTGCCGATGATGTGCAGCCCGCCTTCCTTGATCACGTGGTCGTGCAGCGCCTGCCACTCGCTGCGCAGCGTCGCGGTGCGCCCCTGCTTCTCCTCGGGCGCGATGCGCTCGTCGGCCTCGATCAGCTCGACCTGCTTTTCCACGTTGCCGCCGAGCACGATGTCGGTGCCGCGGCCCGCCATGTTGGTGGCGATGGTGACGACCTTCGGCCGCCCGGCCTGCGCCACGATCTCCGCCTCGCGCGCGTGCTGCTTGGCATTGAGCACCTGGTGCGGAAGACCTTCCTTGGTGAGCAGCGACGACAGCAGCTCGGAGCTTTCGATCGACGTCGTGCCGACCAGCACCGGCTGGCCGCGCGCATAGCAGTCCTTGATGTCGTCGACGATCGCCCTGTGCTTCTCGGCGGCCGTGCGATAGATGAGATCGAGCCGGTCATTGCGGATCATCGGCTGGTGCGTCGGGATGACCACCGTCTCCAGGCGGTAGATCTCCTGGAATTCGTAGGCCTCGGTGTCGGCCGTGCCGGTCATGCCCGCGAGCTTGCGGTACATGCGGAAGTAGTTCTGGAAGGTGATCGAGGCGAGGGTCTGGTTCTCGTTCTGGATCGCCACTTTCTCCTTGGCTTCCACCGCCTGGTGCAATCCGTCCGACCACCGCCGGCCGTGCATCAGGCGTCCCGTGAACTCGTCGACGATGATCACCTCGCCGGCCTGCACCACGTAGTGCTGATCGCGGTGGAACAGGTGGTGCGCCCGCAGTGCCGCGTTCAGGTGGTGGACGAGATTGATGTACGCCGGCTCGTACAGGCTCGCGCCCGGCGGCAGCATGCCGATGCGCGCCAGGATCTCCTCTGCGCGGGCGTGGCCGGACTCGGACAATGTGATCTGGTGGTTCTTCTCGTCGACCCAGAAGTCGCCCTCGCCCTTCTCCTCCTTCTGCCGCGCGAGCAGCGGCGGCACTTCGTTCATGCGCGCATAGACCTCGGTGCGGTCCTCCGCCTGGCCGGAAATGATGAGCGGCGTGCGCGCCTCGTCGATCAGGATCGAGTCCACTTCATCGACGATGGCGTAGCGCAGGCTGCGCTGAAAGCGCTCTTCGACCCGCATCGCCATGTTGTCGCGCAGATAGTCGAAGCCGAACTCGTTATTGGTGCCGTAGGTGATGTCCGCGGCGTAGGCCGCCCGCTTTGCCTCCGGCTCCATCTGCGGAATGTTGACGCCCACCGTCAGGCCGAGGAAAGCGTAGATCTTCCCCATCCAGTCGGCGTCCCGGCGCGCGAGATAGTCGTTGACCGTGACGATGTGCACCCCGCGTCCGGCGAGCGCGTTGAGGTAAGCCGGCAGGGTGGCCACCAGCGTCTTGCCTTCGCCCGTCTTCATCTCCGCGATCTTGCCGTCGTGCAGCACCATGCCGCCGATCAGCTGCACGTCGAAATGGCGCATGCGCAGCGTGCGCCGCGAGGCCTCGCGCACCACCGCGAACGCTTCCGGCAGCAGTTCCTCGAGGCCGGCCTGCTCGGCGGCGTCCCGGCCGCCTTGCGGCGCGGCCTCGATGCGCTGCTGAAGACGGTTCTTGAACTCGGCGGTCTTGGCGCGCAGCGCCTCGTCGGACAGCGCCGCGATGCCGGACTCGAGGGCGTTGATGCGCGCGACGACGCGCGCATACTGCTTCAGCAGGCGCTCGTTGCGGCTGCCGAAGATCTTGGTGAGGACGTTGGCCATCTAGCGGTGTCGCCGCCCGGGCGACGGACGCGCGGAAATACCCTTGAAACTCAAAATTTTATCACGCCGGAACGGGGGCCCCGGCGGCGACGCGAAGCTACCGGCCGGCGCGCGCGGTCTGCTGGGTCGCCGGCGAGCCCAAGACGAAGCGCGCCGGATTCTGCGCCGCGCCCTTGAAACGCACCTCGAAGTGCAGGTGCGGGCCGGTAGAGCGGCCGGTCGTGCCCACGTCGGCGATGTGGCGACCGCGCTGCACCACGTCGCCCTCGCGCACGTGGAGCTTGGAGGCGTGCGCATAGCGCGTGACGAGGTCATTGCCGTGATCGATGTCGACCACGTTGCCGTACTGGGGATGGAAGCCCGCGAAGATCACCACCCCGCCGGCGGCTGCGCGGATTGGCGAGCCGGAATCGGCGAGGAAGTCGATGCCCTCGTGCATGGCCTGCATCCCGGTGAACGGGTCGATACGCATGCCGAAGCCTGAAGCGTTGAACGGCGCATTCACCGGCATCATGGTCGGGATTAGCTTCTTCTTCACCGCCTGCTCGAAGAGCTGCGCCTCGAGCACGCCCAGCATGTCCGTGCGGTTCTCCATGTGGCGCGAGACCGCGTAGAGCTTCTCGCCGAACTCGGCCAGCGACAGGTTCTGCGGCGGCAGGGCCGTGGGCTGGGCGCCGCCCAGTCCGGGCGTCTCGGAGAAGCGGAACTCCTGCGGGCGGATGCCCGCCAGCGCGGACAGGCGGTCGCCGAGCGCGTCGAGGCGCGCGAGTTGCGCCTGCATCTCGCCCAGCTTGACCGCCATGGCATTCAGGTTCTGCTGCACGAACTGGCGCGCGCGCTCGGCCTCGCCCTGCTGCGCGGAAAGCACCAGCTCCTGCACCAGCGGCACCTTGATGTCGGCCGCGAAGCGGAACGTCACCCAATACAGGCCGGCCGTCATGCCGACCAGCAGCACCAGCGCGCCGGCGAGCGACGCGAGCAGGTGCCGCGTCGACACGTTCAACGTCCTGGCCTTGGCCAGACGGTTCGGGATGACGATAATCTGCAAGCGCAGCTCCCTTTTTCCCCTACTCCCCTTGCACCCTGCCAAAGCGGACCACTTCCTGATCGCCGACCGGGGCCTGGAATCCCTCGTCGCGAAGACCCGGGACATCCGTACGCTGACCCGATCCTGTGCCAGTTTCCTTCCGCCGTCGCTGTCGCGGCAACTGCTGGCAGCGCAGATGAAGGACGGTGAACTCGCACTGCTTGCCTCTAACCCCGCGGCGGCGGCGAAGCTCAAACTCGTCGCCGAGAGTTTGCGTAAGTTCTTGTTACAACAGGGTTCGAAGGTTAATTCAGTTTCCGTGAGGGTGCAACCAACTCGGTCACATGGGCCAATTCAGCCAGCGGGGAAGCGGGTGTCGCTCTCCCAGGCAGGAAAGGCTGAATTATCAGCCCTTTACGCGCGCCTGCCGCCGGATTCTCCCGCGCGGGAGGCGCTCGGCCGCCTGCTGGACCGCCAGAGTCCTAAGAATAGTTCACAAGTCGCTCCCCGAAAAGCAGCAGGAGCACCAGCAAGGCGAAGAACAGGACGACCCTGAACACGTGCCAGGCGTAGCGCAGGTACCTGCGCTCGCCCGTCCACAGGTACGCCAGCACGCAGCCGGCCAGCGCGACCGCCGCCAGCAGGCCGACGATCCGCGCCAGCAGCACCTAGGCCGGCAGGCGCACGAGGCCGGCGATGCCCGCGGGGGCCTGCGCCGCGTGCTCGAAGCTCGCCATCTCCCAGGCGCTCGTGTCGGACACCAGCGCGCGCAGCAGCTGGTTGTTGAGCGCGTGGCCCGACTTGTGCGCCGTGAAAGCGCCCAGCAGCGGGCGGCCGAGCAGGTAGAGATCGCCGATCGCGTCCAGCAGCTTGTGGCGGATGAACTCGTCTGCAAAGCGCAGTCCGTCGGCGTTCAGCAGGCGGAACTCGTCCAGCACCAGCGCATTGTCCAGCCCGCCGCCCAGCGCCAGCCCGTCCTCGCGCAGGCGCTCCACGTCGTGCATGAATCCGAACGTGCGGGCGCGCGCGATTTCCTTCAGGTACGAAGTATTGGCGAAATCCACGCTGACGGACTGGCGCGTCTTGTCGATGACCGGGTGCTTGAAATCGATGGAGAACTGCAGCCGCAGCCCCTCGTAGGGCTCGAGGCGCGCCCACTTGTCGCCATCCTGCACTTGCACCTTGCGCTTGACGCGCAGGAAGCGCTTGGGCGCCGGCTGCTCTTCCAGCCCGGCCTGCTGCAGGAGCAGCACGAACGTCGCCGCGCTGCCGTCCATGATCGGCACTTCCGGCCCGTCCAGGTCCACGTAGGCGTTGTCGACGCCGAGTCCCGCCAGCGCCGACATCAGGTGCTCGACGGTATAGACCTTCGCCCCCTGGTGGACCAGACACGACGACAGCCGCGTCTCGCCGACCAGGTCGGCGCGCGCCGGAATATCGACCGGCGAAGGCAGGTCGACGCGGCGAAACACGATTCCGGTGTCGGGCTGCGCCGGCCGAAGCGTGATGTTCACCTGCTGGCCGGTATGCAGGCCCACGCCTTTTGCGCGGACCAGGGACTTGAGCGTGCGTTGCTTGACCATGCCTAACTTCTTGAGCGGGCGGGAATTCTAACAGAGGTGCGCGGCGGGGCACCCTCCGGCAAGGAGGAGGGAGGGCCGCCCCGCTGCGCGCCCGGCCTGGCGCTCAGTCCGCCTGCTTGCGCAGAAACGCCGGGATGTCGTACTTGTCGACGCCACTTTGCTGCAGCGCCTCCACCGTCGAGGCGCGATTCCGACGGATCACGGCGGGCACGGCATCGAGCTGCTGATAGTCGACGGCGCCCGCGGGCGCGAGCGGCTGATCGTCCGTGCCGGTCTTCTGCGAGATCACCAGCTGCGGCTTGCCCTGGCGCGCCACGATGGGTGCACCCAGACCCGTGGCCACCACCGTCACGCGCAGCTCGTCGCTCAGGGCGTCGTCGTAGACGCCGCCATAGATGATGGTCGCGTCCTCCGCGGCGAACGCGCGGATGGTGTTCATCACCTCCTTGGTCTCGCGCAGCTTCAGGCTCGTGCGCGAGGCGCTGATGTTGACGAGCACGCCGCGCGCGCCGGCCAGGTTCACGCCTTCGAGCAGCGGGCAGGCGATCGCCTGCTCGGCGGCGATGCGCGCCCGGTCCAGGCCCGAGGCGCTCGCCGAGCCCATCATGGCCATGCCCTGCTCGCTCATCACCGTGCGCACGTCTTGGAAGTCCACGTTGACCAGGCCCGGCTGGTTGATGATCTCGGCGATCCCCGCGACCGCCTCGTTTAGCACGTCGTCGGCAGCGCGGAACGCCTCTTCCTGCGTCACGTCCTCGCCCAGGACCTCCTCCAGCTTGTCGTTGAGGATGACGATGAGCGAGTCGACGTGCGGCGCAAGCTCCGCGAGGCCCTGCTCGGCGATCTTCATGCGCTTGGAGCCCTCGAAGGAGAACGGCTTGGTGACCACCGCCACGGTCAGGATGCCGAGCGTGCGCGCCACCTCGGCGATCACGGGACCGGCGCCGGTGCCCGTGCCCCCGCCCATGCCCGCGGTGATGAACACCATGTGCGCGCCGGCGAGCGCCTCCTCGATGCGCTCGCGCTCCGCGACGGCCACCGCGCGCGCCTCCTCGGGCTTCGCCCCCGAGCCCAGGCCGCTCGAGCCGAGCTGGATCTGGTTGCGCGCCCGGTTGCGCGAGAGCACCTGCGCGTCGGTATTGACGGCGATGAACTCCACGCCCTCGACGCCGTGCTCGATCATGTGGTTCACGGCGTTGCCGCCGGCCCCACCCACGCCGATCACCTTGATGATCGGTCCCGCCGCCTGACTATCCACGATCTCGAACATGTTTTCCTCCTTGCCAGTTGGAACGACGTCAGAAATTGCGTTGGAACCACTCCCGCATGCGTGCCAGGACGGCGCGCATCGAGCCGTCCTGCCGCGACAGCTGTCCCTGCCGGACCTGCTGCACGCCCTCGAGCAGCAGCCCGACCGCCGTGGCGTGGCGCGGATTGCGCACCACGTCGGCGAGGCCGCCCGCGTACTTCGGCACGCCCACGCGCACGGGCATGTGGAAGATCTCCTCGCCGAGCTCGACCATGCCCTGCATCACCGAGCTGCCGCCGGTCAGCACCACGCCCGAGGACAGCAGCTCCTCGAAGCCGGACTCGCGCAGCACCTGCTGCACGAGCGAGAACAGCTCCTCGACGCGCGGCTCGATCACCTCGGCGAGCGTCTGGCGCGACATCACGCGCGGCCCGCGGTCGCCGATGCCGGGCACCTCGATCATCTCGTTCGGGTCGGCCAGCTGGCGCAGCGCCACGCCGTGCCGCACCTTGATCAGCTCGGCGTCCGCGGTCGGCGTGCGCAGCGCCATGGCGATGTCGTTGGTGATCTGGTCGCCGGCGATGGGAATGACCGCGGTATGGCGGATGGCGCCGTGCGTGAACACCGCGACGTCGCTCGTGCCGCCGCCGATGTCCACCAGGCATACGCCGAGGTCCTTCTCGTCCTCGGACAGGACGGCGCGCGCCGAGGCGAGCGGCTGCAGGATCAGGTCGTTCACCTCCAGGCCGCAGCGGCGCACGCACTTGACGATGTTCTGCGCCGCGGAGACCGCACCGGTGACGATGTGCACCTTGACCTCGAGGCGCACGCCGGACATGCCGATCGGCTCGCGCACGTCCTCCTGCCCGTCGATGATGAATTCCTGGCGCAGCACGTGCAGGATCTGCTGGTCGGTGGGAATGTTCACCGCCTTGGCGGTTTCGATGGCGCGCTCGACGTCCACCGGGCCGACCTCGCGGTCCTTGATCGCCACCATGCCGGTAGAGTTGAAGCTCTTGATGTGGCTGCCGGCGATGCCGGTAAACGCGGAAGCGATCTTGCAGTCCGCCATCAGCTCGGCTTCCTCGAGCGCGCGCTGCACGGCGTTGACCGTCGACTCGATGTTGACCACCACGCCCTTCTTCAGGCCCTTGGATTCGTGCGCGCCCATGCCGAGGATGTCGATCGTTCCGTCGGGCCGCAGCTCGGCCACCAGCGCGGCCACCTTGGAGGTGCCGATGTCCAGCGCCACGACGAGGTTCTTGGTTTCGCGCGCCATCGCCTATCCGCCCTTGTGCTCCGGCAGGCGCAGCGCGAAGCCGTTCGGGTAGCGCAGGTCGACGTGCTCGGCCTTGCGCGCCAGGCGGCCGAGCGTCTGCGGGTAGGCCGCCACCAGCCGCCCGAGGCGGGCCTCGACCGGGTCGTTCGCCGCGTCGCGGCCCAGCGCGATGGTCAGGCCGTCGTCCAGCCGCAGGACCCAGGCGTGCCGCGGCGACACCATCAGGCGTTCGGGCATCGCCTGCAGCGGCGCGAGGATCTCGCGAAACCGCTGGTAGCGCCGCGCGACCTCGCCCTCGCTGCCCGCCGGGCCGGCGAACAGCGGCAGCGCCGCGTCGGTGGTCCCGGCGAAGCGCTCGCCCTGCACGTTCACGAGGCCGCTTTCCGCCCAGCGCGCCAGGGCCTCGTGCTCCTCGAGCGCGACCTCGAGCCGGTCGGGCCAGACGCGGCGCACGTGCGCGCGGCGCACCCAGGGCAGCGCCTCGAGCGCGGCGCGCACCTCGTCCAGGTCCACGGCGAAGAAATTGCCCGCCACGCGACCTTGCACGACGGACTCGATCTGCGCGCGCGTGGTGTGCGCGGGCGCGCCCGTGAGCTGCATTTCGCGCACCGGAAAGAGCGGCGAGCGCGCGAGCAGCTGCGCCAGCGCCACGCCGAACACCATCAGCGCGAGCGCGGTGAGGGCGCCGGCCCAGGCGTTGAGCAAGCGCGGGTTATCCCACATGCGCGCCCTCCAGGACTCGTACGCAGAGGTCCTCGTAGGAAAGGCCCGCGGCGCGCGCGGCCATCGGCACCAGGCTGTGCCCGGTCATGCCTGGCGCGGTATTGACCTCGAGCAGCCAGGGCTTGCCAGCGGCGTCGCGCATGAGATCCACGCGGCCCCAGCCGGAGCAGCCCAGCAGCCGGAAGGCCTCCAGCGACAGCGCCTGCAGCGCCCTTTCCTCGCTTGACGGCAGCCCGCAAGGGCAAACGTACTTCGTGTCGTCGCTGAAGTACTTGTGCTGGTAGTCGTAGTTGCCCTGAGGCGCCTCGATGCGGATGAGCGGCAGCGCCGCCTCTCCGAGGATGCCGACGGTGTACTCGTCGCCGGCGATGAAGCTCTCCGCCAGCGCGGTGTCGCGGTACTTCGTCGCCGCGAGCTCGTAGGCCGCCGGCAGCTGCGCAGCCGCGGTGACCTTGCTCAGGCCGAGGGTCGAGCCCTCGTTCGCCGGCTTGACGATGAGCGGCAGGCCGAGGTCGCGCGTCACGGCGTCCCAGTCGTCGCGCTCCCCGAGGACGCGGTAGCGCGGCGTCGGCAGGCCGCGCGCCAGCCACACCATCTTGGTGCGCCACTTGTCGAGCGCGAGCGCGGAGCCGAGCACGCCGCTGCCGGTGTAGGGAATGCCCATCGTCTCGAGGGCGCCCTGCACCGTGCCATCCTCGCCGCCCCGCCCGTGCAGGACGATGAAGCAGCGCGCGAATCCGTCGCGCCTGAGCTCGCACAGATCGCGCTCGGCGGGATCGAATGCGTGCGCGTCCACGCCCCTGGCGCGCAGCGCCAGGAGCACGCCGCCGCCGCTCATCAGCGAGATCTCGCGCTCGGCGGACTTGCCGCCCATCAGCACGGCGACCTTGCCGAAGCTCATGCGGCGTCCCCCACGATGCGTACTTCCGGCACCAGATCGACGTCCGTCTGCTCGAGCACGCGCCGCCGCACTTCCTGGATGAGCCCCTCGATGTCCGCCGCGCTCGCCCGGCGCTCGGCGTTGACGATGAAGTTGGCGTGCTTGTCCGAGACGCGCGCGCCGCCCCGCGCCAGGCCCTTCAAGCCGCACGCCTCGATGAGGCGCGCGGCGTGGTCGCCCGGCGGATTGCGGAACACGCTGCCGGCATTGGGCAGGGAGAGCGGCTGCGAGGCGATGCGCCGCACGAGCAGCTCGCGCATGCGCCCGCGCGCCGTGTCGCCGTCCCCGCCGCGCAGCGCGAACCAGGCGGCCGCGAACCACTCGTCCTCTCCCAGGCGCCGGCCGTCGCGCAGCGCGCAGTGCCGGTAGCCGATGTCGAACTCGTTGCGCGCGCGCGTGCGCAGCGTCCCGCGCCGGTCGATGGTCACGGCGCGCTCGACCAGGTCCCAGGTCTCCCCGCCGTAGCAGCCGGCGTTCATCGCCAGGGCGCCGCCGACCGTGCCGGGAATGCCGGCGAGGAATTCGGCCTGCGCCAGGTCGTGGCGCGCGGCGAAGCGCGCCACCTTCGGCGCGGCTACGCCGGCCTCGGCGTACAGGCGGCCGGCGAGCATCTGCGGGTGCAGGCCCGCTGCGTGCGTCAGCACGACGGTGCCGGCGAAGCCGCCGTCGCGCACCAGCAGGTTGGAGCCCAGGCCGACGAACAGCAGCGGCTCCGCCGGCGGCAGCTGCACGACGAAGGCCCGCAGGTCCTCGAGGTCCGCCGGCGCATAGAAGCGCGCGGCGCGGCCGCCGGCGCGCCAGCTGACGTGCCGGGCCATCGGCTCGCCGGTCTTCAGCACGCCGCGCAGGTCCGTCAGTCTCAGGGCGTCGGTCATGTTCATGCCAGCTGCGCCGGAACGCCGGAGATGGAGCCCGCGCCCATGGTGACCACGACGTCGCCGTCGCGCGCCACGCGACGGATCGCCGCGGCGAGCTGCCCGACCTCCTCCACGAACACCGGCTCGACCTTGCCCGCCACGCGCACCGCGCGCGCGAGCGAACGGCCGTCGGCCGCCACGATCGGCGCTTCGCCGGCCGCATAGACCTCGGCCAGCACCAGCGCGTCGGCCGTCGACAGGACCCTGACGAAGTCCTCGAACAGGTCGCGCGTGCGCGTGTAGCGGTGCGGCTGGAAGGCGAGCACCACCCGGCGGCCGGGGAAGGCGCCGCGCGCTGCTGCCAGCGTCGCGGCCATTTCCGCCGGGTGGTGGCCGTAATCGTCGACCAGGGTGAAGCGCCCGCCGCCGGCGAGCGCCACGTCGCCGCAGCGCTGGAAGCGGCGCCCGACGCCGCGGAACTCGCCGAGCGCCTTGAGGATCGCGTCGTCGGCGACGCCCAGCTCGTTCGCCACGGCGATGGCGGCGAGCGCGTTCAGCACGTTGTGCGCGCCCGGCAGATTGAGGGTCACCGCGAGCGGCGGCCGACCCTCGCGCAGCGCCTTGAAGCGCATGGCGCCCGCCGCGTGCACGAGGTCGGCGGCGCGCAGCGCCGCGTCCGCGCCGAAGCCGTAGCTGAGCACCGGCTTGGACACGAATGGCAGGATCTCGCGCACGTTGGCGTCCTCGGCGCACAGGATGGCGCTGCCGTAGAACGGCAGGTTCTGCAGGAACTGCACGAACGCCTGCTTGAGGCGCGCGATGTCGTGCTGGTAGGTGTCCATGTGGTCGGCGTCGATGTTGGTGACGACGGCGATCACCGGCTGCAGGTGCAGGAACGAGGCATCCGACTCGTCGGCCTCGACGACGATGAACTCGCCGGCGCCCAGGCGCGCGCTCGAGCCGGCGGCGTTCAGCCGCCCGCCGATGACGAAGGTCGGGTCGAGCCCGCCCTCGGCGAGCACGCTCGCCACGAGGCTGGTGGTGGTGGTCTTGCCGTGCGTGCCGGCGATGGCCACGCCCTGCTTGAGGCGCATCAGCTCGGCGAGCATCAGGGCGCGCGGCACCACCGGCACGCGCCGCGCGCGCGCGGCGCGCACCTCGGGGTTGTCGGCCTGCACCGCGCTGGAAACGACCACGGCGTCGGCGCCGTCGATGTGCGCGGCCGCGTGGCTCGTGGACACCTGCGCGCCGAGCTCGCGCAGGCGCCGCGTGGCCGCGTTCTCGGCGAGATCCGAGCCGCTCACCTGGTAGCCCTGGTTGAGCAGCACCTCGGCGATCCCGGACATGCCGGAGCCTCCGATGCCGACGAAGTGGATATGCCGGACCTTGTGCTTCATCCGGCGAGCTCCATGCAGCGCGCGGCGACCAGCTTCGCCGCCTCGGGCTTGCCGAGCGCGCGCGCCTTGCGTGCCATGTCCAGCAGGCGCGGCCGGTCGAGGGCGCGCAGCGTGGCGGCGAGGGATTGCGGGCTGAGCTCGGCCTGCGGCATGAGCACGGCGGCGCCCTGCGCGGAAAGAAAGCGCGCGTTCGCGCTCTGGTGGTCGTCCACGGCGTATGGAAACGGCACCAGCACGCTCGCCACGCCGCCCGCCGAAAGCTCGGCCACGGTGATCGCGCCCGCGCGGCAGACCACCACGTCCGCTTCCGCGTAGCGGCGCGCCATGTCGTCGATGAACGGCACGAGCTCGCCCTCGACGCCTGCGGCGCGATAGTTGGCGCGCAGCGCCTCCAGGTGCCGCTCGCCCGCCTGGTGCACCACGCGCGGCCGCGGGTCGAGGAGCGCGAGGGCCCTGGGCACGCATTCGTTCAGCGCCTGCGCGCCGAGGCTGCCGCCGACCACCAGCAGCCGCAGCGGCCCCTCGCGCCCGGCAAACCGCGCCTCGGGTGGCGCCAGGGAGGCGATGTCGCCGCGCACCGGGTTGCCGGTCCATTCGGCGCCGATGAGCGCCTCGGGAAACGCGGTCATCGCCTTGTCGGCGAGCCTGGCCAGCACGCGGTTGGTGAGCCCGGCGATCGCGTTCTGCTCGTGCACCGCGAGCGGCCGCGCGAGGAGCGACGCCATCATGCCGCCGGGAAAGGCGACGTAGCCGCCCATGCCGAGCACGACGTCCGGGCGCAAGGCGAAGATGGCGCGCGCCGCCTGCGCGAAGCCGACCAGCAGGTTGAGCGGCAGCAGCAGCGCGGCCAGCACGCCCTTGCCTCGCAGGGCGGCCGCGCGGATCCACGCCATGCGGTAGCCGCGCGCCGGCACGAGGCGCGCCTCCATGCCGGTCCTGGCGCCCATCCACACGACGTCCCAGCCGGCCGCGCGCAGCTCCTCGGCCACCGCGAGCCCCGGAAACACGTGCCCGCCGGTCCCGCCGGCCATGATGAGGGCTGTCCTCACGCGCGCAGCCCCCGTGCCAGCTGCCGGTTCTCCCAGTCGATGCGCAGCAGCAGCGCCAGCGCCACGCTGTTGGCGAGCAGCCCCGTGCCGCCGAAGCTCATGAGCGGCAGCGTCAGCCCCTTGGTGGGCAGCAACCCCATGTTCACGCCCATGTTGATGAGCGCCTGGAAGCCGAGCCAGATGCCCAGCCCCTGCGCGGCGAGCGCGGCGAAGTGCCGGTCGCGCAGCGCCGCCAGGCGGCCGATGGCGAAGGCGCGCAGCACGATCCAGGCAAAGAGCGCGATCACCGCCGCCACGCCGAGAAAGCCCAGCTCCTCGGCGATCACCGCGAGCAGGAAATCCGTGTGCGCCTCGGGCAGGTAGAACAGCTTCTCCACGCTCGCGCCCAGGCCCACGCCGAGGAACTCGCCGCGGCCGAAGGCGATGAGCGCGTGCGACAGCTGGTAGCCGCGGCCGAACGGGTCGGTCCACGGGTCCATGAAGCCGAAGATGCGCTGCATGCGGTACTCGGAGGTGAGCACCAGCAGCGCGAAGCCGATGCCGAGCATGGCGACCAGCGCGGCGAAATGCCGGCCGTTCATGCCGCCGAGGAACAGGATGCCGAAGGCCGTCACGGCGATCACCACCAGCGCGCCGAAATCGGGCTCGCGCAGCAGGAGCCACGACACGAACATCATCACCGCCAGCATCGGCAGCAGCCCGCGGCGGAAGCTCTTGAGCACGGCGTGCTTGCGCACGGTGTAGTCGGCCGCATACAGCACCACGGCGAGCTTGACCAGCTCGGAGGGCTGCAGCGTGAAGGCGCCGAAATCGAGCCAGCGCCGGGCGCCGTTCACCTCGCGGCCGACGCCGGGCACCAGCACCAGCACGAGGAGCGCGAGGCAGGCAAGGAAGCCGAGCGGCGCCGCCTTCTGCCAGAAGCGCACGGGCAGCAGGAACACGACGAGCGCGGTGGCGAGCGCCGCGCCGAGGAACAGCGCGTGGCGCAGCAGGAAGTAGGCCGCGTTGGCACCGGTGAAGCGGCTCGCCTCCGCGGTGGCGATGGACGCCGAATAGACCATCACCACGCCGATCGCCATGAGCAGCAGCCCGGCCCAGGCGAGCGAGCGGTCGTACTCGGGTTCCGCCGCATCCTTGGCGAAGACGTAGGTCGCGCCCATGTCAGCCGCCCAGCGCGCGCGCCGCGGCGGCAAACACCTCGCCCCGATGGCGGTAGTCGCGGAACATGTCGAAGCTGGCGCAGGCCGGCGAGAGCAGCACCGCGTCGCCGTCCTGCGCCAGCGCCGCGGCGCGCGCCACCGCCTGCTCGAGCGAGGTGCAGCGCTCGATGGGCACGCCG
>DATFEJ010000111.1:0-2691 GCA_035251235.1 Burkholderiales bacterium | reverse complement strand
GGGCGTGCTCGCGGGCGCCGCGGTCGCGCTCGCCGGCGCCAACGCGCTCGTGCTGTGCGCGGCGCTGCTCGGCTGCGCCTTCATCCTGCTCGAGTTCCGCGTCGGCGTGGTGCTGCTCGTGGTGCTGATGCCGCTTTCGCGCAGCGCCGTGTTCCCGCACGCCATGTTCGGCGTCACGGGCCTCAATCCGGTGAACCTGCTGCTCGCGGGCACGCTCGGCGCCTGCGTGCTGCAGAGCCTCGGCGGCGGCAAGCTGCGCGGCTTCGTGCCGCGGCCGCTCCTGTGGCTGTACCTCGCGCCGCTCGTCGCGGCGGCGGCGCTCGGCCTGCGCCACGTGGAGGACATCGTTCCCGGCTTCTACCAGTACGGGCTGATCCAGTTCCACGACGCCGGCGGCTACCTGCGCGACATGCTGTTCAAGCCGCTGCTGCTCGTGGTGTTCGCGCTGCTGGTCGCCGCGGCCGCCGCGCGCTCGGCGCGGCCCGAGGCCTTCCTCGCGCCCGCGTGCCTGTCCGTCTGGGTGATGGCGGCGCTGGTCCTCGGCTTCGTCGCGCTCTCGGGCGCGGGGCTCGGCCAGCTCGCCTCGAGCGGGGCGCGCAGCTTCCTGTCGCCGCTCGGCATCCACGCCAACGACCTCGGGCGGCTGTACGTCTCGGCCTACGCGCTGCTGCTGTTCGCCTGGGCGGCGTGCGCACCGGGCGGGACGCGCGCGCTGCTCCTCGCCACGACCGGGATGGTGGTGGTCGCGCTGGTGCTGACGTTCTCGCGCGGCGCGCTGCTCGGCTTCATGGTGGTGAACGTGCTGTTCCTCGCCTGGCGGCGCAGCGGCAAGCTGCTGCTGCTGGGGTCGCTGCTCGCGCTGGCGGCGCCGCTGCTCGTGCCCGAAGCGGTGTTCGAGCGGCTCGGCACGGGCTTCGGCACAGGCGCGAACGCGGTGAGCGCGGGACGCATCGAGGCGCTGTGGCTGCCGCTGCTGCCGGAGACGCTCGCCAGCCCCGTTTTCGGCCACGGCCTCGCCTCGATCCTGTGGTCGGACGCGATGCACGTCGCGGCGGTCGATCCGACGCGGGTGATCGGCGCGACGCATCCGCACAACGCCTACCTCGAGGCCCTGCTCGACATGGGCGTCGCCGGGCTGGCCCTCGTCCTCGCGTACTACCTGCACGCGTACCGGGGCCTGCGCGCGCTCGGCGCCGACGCGAGCCTCGATCCGCGGCTCGCCGGCTTCTTCCAGGGCGCGGCCGCGGGCCTCGCGGCGCTGCTCGCGGTCGCCTTCTTCGACAGCAGCCTCGCGCCGCGCGCCGAGCACGTCTATCTCTGGTTCGCGATCGGCCTGATGTACGGCGTGCGCGCGCGCCGGGGGGCGCCATGAGCACGCTCGGCGCGCGCGCGGTCTCGCTCGGCGCGGCCAACGCCCTCGAGGTCGCGCTGCAGTTCCTGCTGCCGGTGGTGCTGGTGCGCTGCCTCGAGCCCGAGGCCTTCGGCGAGTACCGGCTGCTGTGGCTCGCAGTGGGCACGGTGATGGCAATCCTCACGCAGGCGATGCCCGGGAGCCTGTACTACTTCCTGCCGCGCGCCGATGCCGAGGGCAAGCGCCTGTACATCAACCAGGCGCTCGTCGTGCTCGCGGCCGCGGGCGCGCTCGCCGCCTGGGCGGTGAGCCCGTGGAACCCGTGGCTGCCGGAGAAGCTCGCCGCGCTCGCGCGCCACGGCGCGGTCGTGCCCGCCTTCGTGCTGCTGTGGGTGGTCGCCTCGCTGCTGGATCTCCTGCCGACGGTGGAGGAGCGCATCGCGTTCCAGGCGCGCGCCACCGCCGGGCTCGCGGCGCTGCGCGCGGTCTCGCTTTCGGTTGCCGCGGCGCTCACCGGCGAGCTCGCGCCGGTGCTCGCCGTGCTGCTCGCCTTCGTCGCCGGCAAGGTGGTGCTCCTCCTCGGCTACATCGCGCACCACCACGGTCTGCGCGGGCCGCTTGTGCGCTGGCGCGCGCTCGCGCACCAGGTGCGCTTCGTCGCGCCGTTCGGCGTGGCGTCCGCGCTCTACAGCCTGCGCCTGCAGGCCGACCTGTGGGTCGCCGCCGCGCTGCATACGGTAGCGAGCTTCGCCGCGTTCTCGATCGGCGCCATGCTCGCGCCGCTCATCACCGTGCTCCGGAAGTCGGTGAGCCACGCCTTCCTGCCGAGCATGAGCCGCAGCCAGGCCGCGGGCGACGTGCCAGGCATGCTCGAGCTGAACAGCCGCGCCAACGTGATGGTGGGCGCGCTCGCCCTGCCGCTGCTCGCGTTCGCCTTCGCCTTCGCCGAGGACGCGGTGACGCTCGTGTTCACCCCGCGCTACCTCGAGGCCGCGCCGGTGATGCGCGTGTACATCGTCGGGCTCGCGGCGCTGGTGGTCGAGCTGGCGAGCCTCACCTTCCTCCTGCAGCAGGGCGGTTTCGTGCTGCGCCTCTCGCTCGCCGCGCTCGCGCTCTCGGCGAGCCTGAGCGTTCTCGGCGCGCTCGCCTTCGGCCTGCCCGGCGCGGCGCTCGGCAGCACCGCCGCGGTGTACCTCGACGCGGCGGTGACGCTCAGGCGCCTCGCGCAGCGCACCGGGGTGCCGCTTCGCGAGCTGCAGGACTGGCGCGCGCTCGGCCTGCTCGCCGGCTTCTCCGCGCTCGGCGCCGCGCTCGCCTGGATGCTCGTTGAGCGCTTGCTG
>DATFEJ010000231.1:0-10361 GCA_035251235.1 Burkholderiales bacterium | reverse complement strand
CGCCAGGACCGGGCTCGACTTCGAGGCCTTCCTGCAGGATCCGGGCACGGAGCAGGTCCATTTCATCGGCAAGGACATCATCTATTTCCACACGCTGTTCTGGCCGGCGATGCTCGAGTTCGCGGGCCCGCCCTACAAGGTGCCCGATCACGTGTACGTGCACGGCTTCATCACGGTGTCGGGCGACAAGATGTCCAAGTCGCGCGGCACGGGCATCAGCCCGCTGCGCTACCTCGAGCTGGGCATGAATCCGGAATGGCTGCGCTACTACATCGCCGCCAAGCTCAATGCCAACGTCGAGGACATCGACTTCAATCCCGAGGACTTCGTCGCGCGGGTGAACAGCGACCTGGTGGGGAAGTACGTGAATATCGCGAGCCGGTGCGCCAGTTTCCTGCTGAAGAAATTTGGCGGGAGGCTGGAATTGCCGCCTGCCACATTCGAGTACGGGGCAAGAAAGTTTGGGCTCGAGAAGGACTCACTGCTAGCTGAATTTCAAGAGCAAGGAGATGCAATTAAGGATTTCTACGACGCACGAGAGTTCGGTAAAGCCCTTCGAGAGATCATGACCCTGGCGGACTACGCCAACCAGTTTCTGGACGCCCGCAAACCCTGGGAGCTAGCGAAGAATCGAGATAGCGAGGAACAGCTTCTGCACGTCTGCACAGTTGGCATCAACCTGTTTCGCTTGTTGACCATCTATCTGAAGCCCGTGCTCCCAAAGTTGGCGACTGACGCCGAGTCCTTCTTGAACGTCCAAGCGCTTGCCTGGAAAGACGCGAAGGTACTGCTGGACACGGGCCATACGATCAGGACTTACTCACACCTGATGACGCGTGTCGAAACGAGGCAGCTCGACGCGCTGTTCGACACTACCTCCGTCCCCCAGCCCGCCGCCCCGCCGCGCCACGCCGAGAAGCAGCAGCACACCGCCAAGGAGCACGCCGTGAGCGACACCATCACCCTCGAGGACTTCAACAAGCTCGACCTGCGCGTGGCGCGCATCGCCGCGGCGGAGCGCGTCGACGGCGCCGACAAGCTGCTCAAGCTCACGCTCGACGTCGGCGGCGCGACGCGCACCGTGTTCGCCGGCATCAAGTCGGCCTACGATCCCGCGCAGCTCGAGGGGCGGCTCGCCGTGCTGGTCGCCAATCTCGCGCCGCGCACCATGAAGTTCGGCGTGTCCGAGGGCATGGTGCTCGCCGCCTCCGGCGAAGGCGCCGCCATCTTCCTCGTCTCGCCGGACGCCGGGGCCGCTCCGGGCATGCGCGTAAAATGACCGCGGCGCGCTGCATCCCTCCCGACGCATGATCGAACAGCCCAGCCGCACGCTCGTTTGCAGCATCGTCTTTCTCGACATCGTCGATTACTCGACGAAGCCGGTCGCAGAGCAGCTGCTGCTCAAGCAGGCGTTCAACAAGCTCCTGAGCGCGTCGCTCGAGCACGTGCCGTCGCGCGATCGCGTCGTCCTCGACACCGGGGACGGCGCCGGCATCACGTTCCTCGGCGACCCGGAGGACGCGCTGTTCGTGGCGATGTCGCTGCGCGCGGCCGCCCGCGCCGAGGCCACCGGCGCAATCGCCATCCGCATCGGCATCAACCTGGGCCCGGTGCGCGTGGTCAAGGACATCAACGGCCAGATGAACATCATCGGCGACGGCATCAACGTCGCCCAGCGGGTGATGAGCTTCGCGCAATCCGGCCAACTGCTCGTGTCGCGCTCCTTCTACGAAGTGGTCTCCTGCCTGTCGCTCGACTACGCAAGCCTGTTCAGCTACGTCGGCGCGCGCACCGACAAGCACGTGCGCGAGCACGAGGTGTACTCCGTGGGCATCGGCACCGAGGCCGCGCGGCGCGTGATCGAAACGGGCACCCGGCGCATGGCGCCCAGGCACCGGCGCACGCGGCTGATCGGCGAGCTGGCCAATGCGCGGCCCTTTGGCCTGCACCGGGTGGCGCTCCTCGCCGCGCCGCTCGCCTTCGTCTTCATGGTCGGGGGTGGTGTCGCCGTGCGCGCCCAGATGGCTTCGCCGTCGCTCGTCCTTCAGCCACCGCCCGCGGCGGGGCCGGCCAGGGCCCCCGTCGCCTCGCCGGCAAAGCTCGTGGCCGCGCCGGCGGCCAAGCAGCAGCCGCCCAAGCGCGAGCCCGCGCCGGTGCAGACCGCGCGCGCCGAACCCAGGAGCGCCGCGGCGGCAGCTCCGTTGGCCACGGGCACGGTGCAACTGTCGATCCTGCCCTGGGGAGAGGTGTTCGTGGACGGCAAGAGCCGCGGCGTGAGCCCGCCGCTGCGCTCGCTGGAAATGCCGGCCGGCGCCCACACCATCGAGGTGCGCAATACCTCGTTCCCCGCGCACACCCGGCGCGTCGAAGTGCGCTCGGGCCAGTCGGTCCGCATCAGCCATCGCTTTCGCTGATCGGGGTCTCGCGGTATCTTCCGCCCGAGGCCCCAGGGGGACCATGCGCAAACACGACCACGCAAGTTGGAACAACGCGCCATGATGCGGCCGACGGCCATCGCCTTCTTGGCGGCGGCGCTGGTGCTCGCGGGCTGCCAGACCGAGCCGTTTCGCACCATCCACGCGGACTTCAAGCGCGCCTTCGCCGGCGCCAAGGGCGAGCCGGCCTTGAAGGCCGGCATCCAGCAGTACGAGGAGGGCCGCTACGCCGAGGCGGCGCGCCAGCTGCAGTCGGCGATCAGCCAGGGGCTGAGCACGCCCGACGAGGTGCGCGCGCGCAAGTACCTGGCCTTCATCCACTGCGTGTCCGACCGCATCGCCTCTTGCCGGGAGGAGTTTCGCAAGGCGCTCAGCCTCGATCCGAGCCTGGAGCTCAGCGCCGCGGAAGCCGGCCACCCGAGCTGGGGGCCCGTGTTCCGCTCGGTCAAGGCCGGCCGCTAGAGGCGATGGCGACGCAGACGCTCGGGCGCTTCGAGGTGCTCGCCGAAATCGGCCGCGGCGCGATGGGCATCGTCTACAAGGCCAAGGACCCGATGCTCGAGCGCACGGTCGCCATCAAGACCATCAACATGGCGATGGATCGCGACGGCGCCGAGATGTACGAGAAGCGCTTCTACCAGGAGGCGCGGGCCGCCGGCGGGCTGAATCACCCGAACATCGTCACCGTCTACGACATCGGCAAGACGGAGACGGAATGCTACATGGCGATGGAGTTCATCGAGGGCGCCGAGCTGCGCTCACTGCTGCTGCCGGGCAAGCCGCTGCCGGTGGCCCGCGCCCTGTCGATCGCCGCCCAGGTGGCCGAGGGTCTCGCCTACGCGCACGAGCGCGGCGTGGTGCACCGCGACATCAAGCCCGCCAACATCATGGTGCCCGAGAGCGGCGCCGTGAAGATCACCGATTTCGGCATTGCCCGCATGCGCACCTCCAGCGTGCAGACGCAGACCGGCATGATGATGGGCTCGCCGAAATACATGTCGCCCGAGCAGGTGATCGGCAAGCGCGCCGATCATCGCGCCGACCTCTTCTCGCTCGGCGTCATCCTGTACGAGATGCTGACGGGCGCCGCGCCGTTCACGGGCGAGAGCGTCAACGCGGTCATGTACCAGATCGTCAATTTCGTGCCGCCGGCGCCCAGCGCCGTCAACCCCGCCTCGCCGGCGGCGCTGGATGCGATCGTCGCGCGCATGCTGGCGAAATCGCTCGACGAGCGCTACCGCAGCGCCGCCGAAGTGGCGCGCGGACTGCGCGAGTGCGAGCTGCAGACGCAGGGCGTGCTGAGCTCGACCTCCACGCTGCCGCTGGGCGCGCTGGCGCCCGGCGCGACGACGGCGATCGTCGACACGGACGTGAAGTCGGCGGTGCTGTCGCAGACCGTGGAGCGCTCGCGCCGCGTCCGGGAGGACGCGACGCCGGAGCCCGCGCCCGCGCGCGGGCTGTCGCGCACCTTCGACTCGCTGGAGGCCACGCAGCGGCTGGTGGCGCTGAGCGATGCGACGCGCGGCGCCGACCCCTCGGCCAGCACGATGCCGCTCAGCATGCAGACCACGGCGGCGTTCGCCGGCGGATGGAAGCCGCGCGATACGATGGTGGTGGCCGCGGGCGCGCTCGCCGGGCTGCTCGCCGCGGCGGCGATCGTGCTGCTCTAGGTCAGGACTTCCCGCCGCAGCTGGCGGGCATCGCCGTAATCGGGTAGCCACGGCAGCTCCACGTGAGCGTGCCGCCCTGCTGGCTGGGGACGATCGACACTTCGATCGCGTTCTTCTCGTTCCAGCCGCGGATCGCGCCGTTCAGCTCCACGATCCACTTGAGCTCGCCATGCTTCGGGTCCGTGCGCGAGGGCACCTTGATGTCCTTGCCGGCGCCGGCCAGCTTGCCGGATTGCTGCGCCGCCGCCGCAACCTGCTGGCGCGCCGCGTCCGCCCCCGTGATCAGCGCCTGCGCCGCCTCGCGGGCCTCGCTGCCCGCCATCTGCGGCAATACCACCGCGACGGCAATGAATCCGGCAAGCGCAAGAATCGCGACGACGATCAACGTGGCGCGCATCGGGAAATCTCCAAGTGTGCCGAAGTCCTATCCGTGCAGGATGCAAGGATAAAATTTGCGCGAGCTTACCATGGAGTCCCGGGGCTTTCACGACACTGGACTCGTCGCGGAGGAGATTTTGCAAGTTCGCACAATGCGCCTGCGCATCCGTGGCCGCGTGCAGGGCGTCGGCTACCGCGACGCGCTGTGCCGGGAGGCGGCGCGGCTGGGCATCACCGGTTGGGTCCGCAACTGCTCGAATGGCGAAGTCGAGGCGCTTGCGCAAGGCAGCGAGGCCGCGCTCGAGGCACTGCAGTCCTGGGCGCGCCGCGGACCGCCTGCGGCGCGCGTCGAGCACGTCGAGCGCGGTCCAGCGCCGCAGGAGCACCTGCGCGACTACGCCCGCTTCGAGCGCTGGCCGACGGCCTGATCCCGCCGCCGCAGGGCCATCATCGCGGAGAACGTCCAAGGGCGGCAGGCGAGCAGCAGGCCGACGCCCTCGCGACGCCGTGCCGGCAAGGTCGAGTCCACCTCCGCGAGCTCGTTGAATTCCGCCGCCAGGCGCTCGAGGCGGCGGCGCAGCATGGCCGCCGAGCCCGGAGACAGGTCACGCGCCTCGAAGCGCAGCAGCTCGAGCGCACCGCGGAAGGGCGAGCGCAGGAACTCGGTCGTGACGCGCAGCCCGTAGGCCTTCTTCACCGGGCCGCCGGGCCGCCACACGAAGTCCTTCGCCACGCGCAGGCGGACCCGCTCGCCCGCGTCCCAGTCGATCAGGCGGGCGCGATCGAACTTGGCGAGCGCGAGCGTGAGCTCGGTGCGGGTGATCTCGAAATCCTCGACGATGTCGGCGAAGCCCCAGCCGTTGAGCAGCAGCCAGAACACCGACAGCAGCCGCTCGTCGCTCGCCAGCAGCTCTTCCTGGGGGAGGCTCAACTCGCGCGCCTGGTCGTCGCCGCCGCGCGCCATGCGTGCCACCTCCACCAGGTCCAGCTCCAGCACGCGCAGGATGCCCTCGATGCGCGACAGAGTGAACGTGCCGCGCGAGAACATGCGCTTGACGCTCGCCTCCGAGAGGCGCAGCTCGCGGCCGAGCGCGGCGTAGGTCATGCCGCGCGCCCGCAGGCACTTCTTCAGCGCGTCGACGAATCGCGCGGCAAGCGGCATGGGCGCAGTCCGGGTCCCCAAGTATCCGGCAGCGGTACGGCCGGTATCGTAAGGCGAGACTTCGCAGTTTTGGTATTGCGATGCAGCAATCGGCGCGCCAAGAATCGCGGCACCCCATCAAGGGAGACCGACATGCTCGCCGCCGCCCCCAGCGATGTTCTTTCGCCTCCCGCCCTGTACTCCGCGGACGACTTGTGCCGAGCCGTGCGCGCCGCTTCGGCCGAGGCATGGCGCGCCGGGTCGCGCGGCCTGGATCGCGTGCTGCACCACGACGCGGGCCGTGAGCTGCTCGAAGTCCAGGCGAGCGTCCCCTGGCAAGCGTTGGCGCGGTATTCCAGGTCTGATGGCCTATGCGGGACCGTGGGCGAGAGCGTGGCCGAGAACCGCCGCGGCCCGGACGGGCAACCCGTGGTCGCGCACGTGCGCGCGCTCACGATCGCCACGGCGGACGGCCAGTTGCGGCGCGCCAGCCGCGAGCACTCGCCCGAGCTGTTCCGGCTGGCCGTCGGCGGCTTCGGCGCGTTCGGCCCCTTCTACAGCGTGACGCTCGACCTCGCCTCATGGTCGCGGGCGGCGGCGTCACCCAGCGCGGCCGCATGTCTCGAGCTGCCGCCGTCGGACAGCGGCACGCGCCACGACGTCGAACTGCTGCTGCCGCCCGAGCAAAGCGACGCCCTGGCCGAGCGCGCACGCGATCTGGTCGCCGAACGGCGATGTGCCTTGGTGCGCATGGAAGCCAGACGGGTCCAGCCGGAGGACGTGACCGCCCTGCGCTGGGCGCGGCGCGAGTGGGTTTCCCTGCGCATCGAGTACCAGTCGCGCACCACGCTGGGCGCGAGCGTGGGGGCGGCGCAGCTCTGCGGCCGGTTGCTCGATCTCGCGATCCAGGCCGGCGGCTCGTTCCAGCCGTCCCTGCTGCCGGTCGCCTCGCGCGCGCAGGCCGAAGCCTGCTACCCGATGCTGGCGCAGTTCATCGCCGAGAAGCGCAGGCTCGATCCGGCGGAACGCATCACCTCGCCCTGGTACCGGGGCGTCTGCCGGGCCTGGCGCGCCGCGCCGTGCCGCGTGCGCTTCGGCAAGTCCTAGGCCGTCCCGGCGTACACCACCTGGACGTTCTCGGGCGCAAGCCAGTCGCCCAGATGCTCCAGCAGCTGACCGTCGGGGCGCACGCGCCAGTCGTCGCCCAGCGCCACCTCGCAGCTCGCCGCGGCGTTCTCGTAGTGCACAACCACCGGACAGGCGCCCTGGGCGCGGTACGGCGCGAGCAGCTCGCGCAGGCGCCCCGCATCGGACCGACCGTTCATCTCCAGGCGCAGGCGGCTGGCGAACCGCGCGCGCAGGCCGGCGAGGTCGTAGAGCTCCTCGGCGGTGACGCGCAGGCCGCCGGCGAACTCGTCGCGCTGCACCTTGCCCTGGACGACGAGCAGGGCGTCTTCCTTGAGCTTGTCCCGGTGCCGCTCGAAGAGCTCGTTGAACACCGAAAGCTCGATCTGCGCGCCGCCGTCGTCCAGCACGACCACCATCATGCGGCCGCGACGCGTCATCTGCACGCGCGCCGAGGCAACCACCCCCGCCAGCCACACGCGATGCTCGGCGGGCTGCAAGCGCGCCAGCGGCACGCGCGGAAAGCCCGCGATGTCGCGCTCGTGGACGGAGAACAGGTGTCCCGACAACGTGAAGCCGAGGGCGGCCTTTTCCTCCATCAGCTGGTGCCGCAGGTCCCACGGCTTGGCGTCGATCAGCGCGTCGCCGGCACCCGCGGTCAGATCGACGTCGCCGAACAGGCTGACCTGGGACGCCTGCCGCTCCACCTGCTCGGCGGCCTCCAGCGCGCGGCCGACGCTCGCCAGCAGGCTGGCGCGGTTCGACGCGAGCGCGTCCAGCGCGCCGGCGCGCACCAAGGACTCGATGACGCGCCGATTGACGATGCGCTTGTCGACGCGCCGGCACAGGTCGCCCAGCCCGGTGAACGGTCCGTCCCGCCGGGCCGCCAGGATCGCGCCGATCGCCGATTCACCCGTGCCGCGCACCGCCCCTAGCCCGTAGCGGATCGTCTTCGCGTCCACCGGCACGAAGCGGTACTCCGAGGCGTTGACGTCCGGGGCGAGCACCGCGAGGCCGTTGGCGACGGCGTCGTCGTGGAACAGGCGCACCTTGTCGGTATCGTCCATGACGAGCGACAGGTTGGCCGCCATGAACGCCGCCGGGTGATGCGCCTTCATGTACGCGGTCTGGTAGGCGAGCAGCGCATAGGCCGCGGCGTGCGAGCGGTTGAAGCCGTAGCCGGCGAACTTCTCCATCAGGTCGAAGAGCTGCGTCGCCTTGCCACGCGACAGGCCGTTCTTTTCCGCGCCGGAGACGAAAACGTCGCGCTGCTGGGCCATTTCCTCGGGCTTCTTCTTGCCCATAGCCCGCCGCAGGAGGTCCGCGCCGCCCAGCGTATAGCCGCCGATCGCCTGCGCGATCTGCATCACCTGCTCCTGGTACACCATGATGCCGTAGGTCGGGCTGAGGATCGGCTGCAGGCGCGGATCGAGATACTCGACGCGCTCCCGGCCGTGCTTGCGCGCGATGAAGTCCGGAATGAGGTCCATGGGCCCGGGGCGATACAGGGCGACCAGGGCGATCACGTCCTCGAAGCGGTCGGGCCGCGCGCGCTTGATGAGGTCGCGCATGCCGCGCGATTCCAGCTGGAACACGGCCGTCGTATTGCCCGACGACAGCAGCTGGTAGGTGGCCGGGTCGTCCAGCGGGATGCGCTCGAGCGCGAACTGCGCCTCGCCCATGGCGCGCACGTAGCGCTCGGCCCAGTCGAGGATGGTGAGCGTGGTCAGACCGAGAAAGTCGAACTTCACCAGGCCGACGGCCTCGACGTCGTCCTTGTCGAGCTGCGAGATGACGTTGACGCCGCCCTCGGCCGCGTACAGGGGACAGAATTCCGTGAGCTTGCCCGGCGCGATGAGCACGCCGCCCGCGTGCATGCCGACGTTGCGCGTCAGGCCCTCCAGCTTCTCGCCGAGCGCCAGCAGCTCGCGCACCTCGTCTTCGTTCCGCTCGCGTTGCGCGAGCAGCGGCTCCATGTCGCGCGCCTCGGCGAGCGTGATGGTGCGCCCGGGCTGCACGGGGATCAGCTTCGCGATCTGGTCGCAAAAGTTGTAGCCCAGGTCGAGCACGCGGCCGCAGTCGCGCACCACGGCACGCGCGGCCATGGTGCCGAAGGTGGCGATCTGCGAGACGCTGTCCGCGCCGTACTTGTGCCGCACGTAGTCGATGACGCGGTCGCGCCCGTCCTGGCAGAAGTCGATGTCGAAATCCGGCATCGACACGCGCTCCGGGTTGAGGAAGCGCTCGAACAGCAGGTCGTAGGTGATCGGATCGAGATCGGTGATGCCCAGCGAGTAGGCCACCAGCGAGCCCGCGCCGGAGCCGCGCCCCGGCCCGACCGGCACGCCGTTCGACCGTGCCCAGTTGATGAAGTCGGCGACGATCAGGAAGTAGCCGGCGAAACCCATCTGGATGATGGTGCGGATCTCGAAGTCCAGACGCTGGCGGTAGCCGGGCGCGGCGCGCTCGCGTGCCGTCTCGTCCGCGAACAGCTTGTCGAGGCGCGCGGCAAGCCCGCGCTCGGCCTGCTGGCGCAGGTACTGGTCGAGGGTGACGCCGGGCGGCGTAGGGAAGGCGGGCAGGCGGCTGCGCCCGAGATCGATCTGCAGGTTGCAGCGGCGCGCGATCTCGACCGCGTTGTCGAGCGCCTGCGGCAGGTCGGCGAACAGGCGCGCCATCTCCTCCTGGGACTTGAAGTACTGCTCCGGCGTGAACAGGCGGGGACGGCGCTGGTCGCCGAGCACGTAGCCCTGCGCGATGCACACGCGCGCCTCGTGCGCCTTGAAATCCTCCGGCGCGAGGAACTGCACGGGGTGCGTCGCCACCACCGGCAGCGCGAGGCGCGTGGCGAGCGCGACCGTGCCCGCGACGAGCGCCTCGCCATTGGCGAAGCCCGCGCGCTGCACCTCCAGGTAGTAGCGCCCCGGGAACAGCGCCGCCCAGTCGCGCGCCGCACGCTCCGCCGCCGCGGCATTGCCCGCGGCGAGCGCCTGACCGACCTCGCCCGCCGCCGCGCCCGACAACGCGATCAGGCCCTCGTTGGCGTCCTCGCGCAGCCACTCGCGCGCGATCTCGGCGCGTCCGCGGCGCTGGCTCGTCAGCCAGGCGCGCGACAACAGCTCGCAGAGCCGCAGGTAGCCCGCGCGCGACGCGCACAGCAGCAGCAGCCGCGCCGGCTTGTCGGCGTCGGCGTCGTTGCGAATCCAGCAATCCGCGCCGACGATCGGCTTCACGCCGGCGGCGCGCGCCTCGCGGTAGAACTTCACCATGCCGAAGACGTTGGCGCTGTCGGTGAGCGCCAGCGCGGGCATGCCGTCGCGCGCCGCGCGCTGCACCGCCGCGTCGATGCGGACGATGCCGTCCGTCACCGAGTATTCGCTGTGCAGCCTCAGGTGGACGAAGCGAGGAGCAGGCATGGGAAGCGGCGAAAGTTTACCATCCGCCGATGCGCGCCCCGGCCCTCGCCGCCCTCTTCGCCGGCGCGACATGCATCGCGCTCTCGCCGATCTGGGTGCGCGTCGCGGACGTCGGCCCCACGGCGAGCGCGTTCTGGCGCGTCGCGCTCGCCGTGCCGCTCCTGTGGGCCGCCGCCGCCTTCCTGCCGCGCGCCCG
>DATFEJ010000106.1:0-11715 GCA_035251235.1 Burkholderiales bacterium | reverse complement strand
GCGCGGCGAGCGGCGGGCGCTCGCGCTCGAAGCGGTTCACCAGCTCGGCGGCGAAGTGCTGCGCGTCGGCCGCCGAGCCGCCATTGCCGCAAGCGAGCACCTTGCCGCCCGCGCGCAGCGATGCGCTCATCGCCTCCACCGCACGCGCGATCGGGCCGGCGAGCGGCTGCGCGGCCGCCACCTTGAGCCTGGCGCTGTCGGCGAAGTGCGCGGCGATGCGCTCGGCGAGCGCGGCGCTCTGGTCGGCGTGCCCCATGTGCGCGGGATTCTACACGCTGAGCGCGCGCCGGCCGCGGCTACTCGCCGAAGGCGTCCCGGATCCAGCGAATGCGCTCGGGCGCCAGCGTATCGAGCAACAGCACGTCGAAGCGGCAGCTCGCCTCCGGCCGCCCGGCGAGGTAGAGCCGCGCGGCGGCCAGCAGGCGCGCGCGCTTGGCGGCGGTGACGCTCTCGGCCGCCCCGCCGTAACCGGCGTCGCGGCGCAGGCGCACCTCGGCGAATACCAGCGTGCCGCCTTCCTCGGCCACGAGGTCGATCTCGCCGTGCCGGCAGCGCCAGTTCCTCGCCAGGATGCGCAGCCCTGCGCGGCGCAACAGCGCCGCGCACAGGTCTTCGGCTCGCGCGCCCGCCTGGTTCATGGCACCCTTAACGCCGCTGCCCCGCAGCGCGTTGACCGTGACCCCCGGAACCCTCTACGTCGTCGCCACGCCGATCGGCAACCTCGCCGACGCCGGCGCGCGCGCACTCGAGGTCCTGCGCCAGGCGGACATCGTCGCCTGCGAGGACACGCGCACCACGCGCACCCTGCTCGCCCGGCACGGCATCGAGCGGCCCACGCTCGCGCTGCACGCGCACAACGAGCGCGCGGCCGGGGAGAAACTGCTGCGAGAGCTGCGCGCGGGCCGCAACGTCGCCCTGGTCACGGACGCCGGCACGCCGGGCGTGTCGGACCCTGGCGCGCTGCTCGTCGCGGCCGCGCATGGCGCCGGGGTGCGCGTGGTTCCGATCCCGGGCCCGAGCGCCGCGATCGCCGCCTGGTCCGCCGCGGGATTCACGGCGGACCGGTTCCTGTTCGTCGGCTTCCTGCCGCCCAAGCCCGCGGCGCGCCGCAAGGCGCTCGAGGTGCTCGACCTGCCCTGGCCGATGATCTTCTACGAGGCGCCGCACCGCGTGCTCGAGTGCGTGCGCGACCTGACGGTGCGCTACGGCGGCGAGCGCGAATTGTTCATCGGGCGCGAGCTGACCAAGAAGTTCGAGGAGACCGTGCGCCTGCCGCTCGCGGGCGCCGAAGACTGGCTGCAGGCGCACGCGCACAGGCAGCAGGGCGAGTTCGTGCTGGTGCTGGGCCCGGGGGCAAGCGCCGCGCCCTCGGCCGCCGAGGCCGAGCGCGTGCTCGGCGTGCTACTCGAGGCGCTGCCGGCGAGCGAGGCAGCCCGGCTCGCCGCGCGCATCACCGGCGCGCCGCGCAACGCGCTCTATCGCAAGGCGCTCGCGCGTCCCAAGTAGAATCCGCGCATGGACCGGCTGACGATTGCGCGCCCCGACGACTGGCACCTGCACCTGCGCGACGGCCCGCAGATGGCCGACGTGCTGCCCGACACCGCCCGCCGCTTCGCGCGGGCCATCGTCATGCCGAACCTGCGCACGCCCGTGCGCACCACGCAGGAAGCGCTCGCCTACCGCAACCGCATCCTGGCAGCTTTGCCCGAGGGCGCCTCGTTCGAGCCGCTCATGACGCTTTACCTCACCGACGACACGCCGCCCGAGGAAATCGCCCTGGCGCGGCGCTCCGGCCAGGTGCACGCCGTCAAGCTCTACCCGGCGGGCGCGACCACGCACTCCGACTCGGGCGTGACGCGCATCTCGCGCTGCTTCCATGCGCTGGAGAAGATGGAGGAGCTCGGCATGCCGCTGCTCGTGCACGGCGAGGTCACCGACCCGGAGGTGGACGTGTTCGACCGCGAGCCCGTGTTCCTCGAGGAGGTGCTGGGACCGCTGGTCGAGCGCTTTGCCGGCCTGAAGATCGTGCTCGAGCACATCACGACCCGCGAGGCCGTGCACTTCGTGGAGGTGACCGGGGCCAACGTGGCCGCCACCATCACGGCGCACCACCTGCTGCTCAACCGCAATGCGCTCTTCCAGGGCGGCATGCGGCCGCACCACTACTGCCTGCCGGTCCTGAAGCGCGAGGTGCACCGCGAGGCGCTGGTGGAGGCCGCGACCTCGGGCAACCCGAAGTTCTTTCTCGGCACCGACAGCGCGCCCCACGCGCGCAACGCCAAGGAGACCGCCTGCGGCTGCGCGGGCATCTACACGGCGCACGCGGCGCTCGAGCTGTACGCGGTGGCCTTCGAGGAAGCGCATGCGCTCGAGCGGCTCGAAGCCTTCGCCAGCCGCTTCGGCGCGCAGTTCTACGGCCTGCCCGCCAATGCCGGCACGATCACGCTCGTGCGCGAGGCGTGGAAGGTGCCCGAGACGCTGCCCTTCGGCCTGGAGCGTCTCGTGCCGCTGCGCGCCGGCGAGACCCTGCCCTGGAAGATCGCCTAGCCCACCCGATCTTCGAGCCGCTGCGGCCCTGGCTCGAGACGCTCGGCAGCGCGCCCTCGCACGACGCCCTCAACGCGGCCGCCGAGCGCGCCGGGCTGCGCACGGCGAGCGGCCGCCCGGTGCGCTTCGTGCCGCCCGCGGGCAGCGACCCGTACTACGAGGTGCATCTGTACGAGACCGGGCGGGTGCAGACGCGCCCCGGCAACCGCCACGATCTCTTCAACGCCCTGTGCTGGCTCACCTTTCCGCGCACCAAGGCGCGCATCAACGCGCTGCACGCGGCCGAAATCCCGCGCGAGGGCGGAAAGCGCGGCCGGCTGCGCGACCTGCTCACGATCTTCGATGAAGGCGGCGCGCTGGTCGCTTGCGCCGACCAGTCGCTCATCGCGCTCTTGCGCGAGTTCCGCTGGAAGGCGCTGTTCTGGGAGCAGCGCGCGCGCGTGCGCGCGGCGATGCGCTTCGTGGTTCTCGGCCACGCGACGCTCGAGCAGGCGCTCGCGCCCTGGCCGGGAATCACCTGCAAGGCGCTGTTCATCGACCCGGGGCGCGACGCCGACGCGCAGGCCGAGGCCTGGCTGGCCGGATTGCCGGCCGACGCCTCGCCGCGGCTGCTCGCGCCCCTGCCCGTCTTCGGTTATCCGGGCTGGCTGCCGGAGGGCGAGCGCGGCGAGTTCTACGACGACGCGCGTTTCTTCAGGCCGGCGGCCGGAGAACGGGTGCGGGACGCGTAGAATGGCGGTCGAGACGGCCAGGCAGCCGCTGTGGCGACACAGAGGAAAGTCCGGGCTCCGAAGGGCGGGATGCGGGGTAACACCCCGGCGCGTATAGATGAAGGCGACGAACAGGGCCACAGAGACGAGTCCTCGGGGTCAAAGCCGAGGGGTGAAACGGGCAACCTCCATCCGGAGCAACACCAAATAGGCAAGCGTTCGAGGCCGGCCCGGCCAAGCTTGCGGGTAGGTGGCTAGAGCTCCAGGGCGACCTGGGGCCCAGAGGAATGGCTGCCGCGGCGGGACCTCCCGCCGCACAGAACCCGGCTTATCGGCCGTCTCCGTTTTTTCCATCGCCGTTGTGCGCCGCGGAGGCAAATATCTTTTGCGTTCCGCGCGACGGCGACGACATAATGCATGCTGATAACGACCCGGGGGAAGAACGGGCCTCGAGGCCCGCAGGGCTGCGCCGTGCACGACCGCCTCAACCAGAACGACGTCACGAACAAGATCGACGTGGAGGATCCGGACGCGGTCCGCGAGGCCGTGCTGGCGATGTTCGCCGCGCGCTACACGGGCGAGAGCCTGGCGCCCCTGCGGCGGGCCTTCGACGACGTGAAGGCGCTGTTCCTGGGCACCTTTCCCGGCTACCTGCCCTGCGACACGCCGTACCACGACCTGCGCCACACGCTCGACATGACGCTCGCCATGGCGCGGCTGCTGGACGGGCACGAGCGCGCGTGCGCGCCGGCGGACCGCATCGGCGCCCGGCGCGCCATGCTCGGCATGATCGTCGCCCTGCTGCACGACTCCGGCTACGTGAAGCGCGCCTCCGAGGCGCACGTCGAGAACGGCGCGGTGTTCACCAAGATCCACGTCAGCCGCAGCGCCGACTTCCTCACCCGCTACCTGCCCCGCCTGGGCTTCGCCGACGAGGCGGGCGCCGCCGCGAAGCTCGTGCACTTCACCGGCTACGAGATGGACATCGACGACATCCTGCTGCACGACCCCAGGGACCGGCTGCTGGGCTGCCTGGTGGGCACGGCGGACCTGCTCGGGCAGATGTCGGACCGCATGTACCTGGAGAAGTGCCGCGAGTTCCTCTACCAGGAGTTCGTGTGGGGGCGCGTGGCGCGCGAGACGCTCGCCGACGGCCGCGAGATCGTGCGCTACGCCTCGCCCGACGATCTGATGCTGAAGACGCCGGGCTTCTACGAGTACGTGGCGCGCGCGCGCATGCAGACCAAGCTCGGCGGCGTGGACCGCTTCGCCGAAGCGCACTTCGACGGCCCCAACCTCTACCAGACCGAGATCGACCGCAACATGGCGTTCCTCAAGTCCGCGATCGAGGAGGCCGACCTGCGGCGGCTGCGCCGCTTCTGCTACTCGCTCTCCCGCAGGGAAGCCCGGGTCGCCTGAACGCGCCCGCCGGGCGCGGCATTTGTCACGTTCCAGCGAAAATCGGACGCCGGGCGCTTGCCAGCGCCCGGGCGGGCGTGGCACAAGGTCCCTCATGGCCGTCACGGAAAGAATCCGACCGAACGCGACCCGACCGGAGGTCGCGCCGGCGCTCTTTCGCCTGCTGGCGGAAGCCTCGCTCTCCCGCGCCGCGCTCGATGCCTGCGGCACCCCCATGGCGCTCGCCGACGCCGCCTCGGCCTCGCGCTCGCTGAGCTACGTCAACCAGGCATTCGAGGCGTTCTTCGGCTACCGGGCCGCGGAAGCGCTCGGCCGGCCGGCGGCGACGCTGCTGTTGCGCGAGCCGCAAGACGCCGAATCGCTGTTCCGCGAGCCGGCGGCGCCGCGCACGCTGCGCGCGCGGCGCAAGGACGGATCCGAGGTGCACGTCGAGGTGTCGGTCGGCGTGATCCGCGCAAGCGACGGCATCGTCACGCACTGGGTGCTGTCGTTCGCCGACTGCTCCGAGCTCGAGTTGCTGCGCGACCGGCTGAACGCGCTGCGCGCCGCCGGCTGAGGGCAGCGCTTCAGTCGTCCTTCGACTGCAGCGACTGCCAGAGGTCGACGAGCATCATGCCGACGCCGACGAGCGCCACGATCCAGAGGGCGACGTCCTGCAGCCGCCACACCACGGGGGCCATGTAGGCGATCAGCAGCGCCGCGGCGATCACGCCCGCGATGATCTTGTAGATCATGTCCGCCCCGCCAGCCAGCGCGCCGTGCGCAGCAGCCGCGCGTCGCGATGGCGCTGCCCGACGAGCTGCACCCCGAGCGGCAGGCCGTTCTCGCCCTGCATCAGGGGCATGCTGAGCGCCGGCATGCCGCACAGCGTCCACAACGTGCAAAAGGAGGGATCTCCTGTCGACTCGAGTCCCCGGGGCGCCGTCCCCGGCGCGGCGGGCGTCAGGATCGCGTCGCAGCGCGTGAAGATCTCCTCGAGACCTTCGGCCATGAGCGCGGCGCGTGCCAGCGCCTGCTGGTATTCGAACGCAGTGACCCGCCGCCCGCGCTCCAGCAGCGAGCGCAACTGCTCGGACAGGCGGTCCCGGCCTCGCTCCCACTCCAGATCCAGGCTCGCCGCCATCTCGGCCTCCATGATCGTGCGATGCCAGTCGAGCGCGGCCGCCGCCGTCGCCGGAAGCTCCAGCTCCGTCACGTGCTCGCCCAGGTCCGCCACCAGCTCGGCGAAGGCCTCGCGCGTATCCTCGGCGGTGCGCTCCCAGGCCGGCGTCTTGACGAACGCGAGGCGCGGCGGCATCGGCGGATCCTCGGACGCGGTGGCGACGAACGGGATGCGGGCGCGCGGGCGGGTATCGGGATCGAGCGGATCGTGCGCGACGAGCTCCTCGGCGAGCAGGGCGACGTCCTCGATGGTGCGGGCGAACAGTCCCACGTGATCGAGCGCGCGCGACAGCCGCATCACGCCCCCGCGTGGCAGCAGGCCGTGCGTCGGCTTGAACCCGTACACCCCGCAGAACGATGCCGGCCGGATGACCGAGCCGTTGGTCTGGCTGCCGAGCGCGGCCGGCACCATGCCAGCGGCGACCGCTGCGGCCGACCCACTGGAGGACCCGCCGGGAGTGTGCTCAGGGTTGTGCGGGTTGCGAGTCTTCCCCGGATGGAAGTATGCGCACTCGGTGGTCACGGTCTTGCCGAGCACTACCGCCCCCGCGGCGCGCAGCCGAGCCACGACCGTCGCGTCGCGCTCGGGCGTGCGCCCCGCGTGCAGCACCGTGCCGTCCTCGGTGGGCATGTCGCCGGTATCGATGATGTCCTTGATGCCGATCGGCACGCCGTGCAGCGGGCCGACCGACCGGCCGTCCTTGCGCTCCTCGTCGCGCGCGCGCGCCTGCGCGAGCGCGTGCTCGTGGTCCAGGTACGCCCAGGCCTGCACCTGGGGTTCGATCTCACGCACGCGCTCGAAGCAGGCGGCAACGAGCTGCTCCGAGGTGATTGCACCATCAGCGATCGCACGCGCCGCGTCGGTCGCCGAAAGCCAGTTGAGCTTGGTTGGGTCCATGCCTCGTCAGCCGTAGATCAAGCCGGGCAGCCAGGTCACGATCCCCGGGAACATATAGACCATTGACATACACGCGACGATGATCAACAGGTACGGCATGCAGCCCCGGAAGATCTGCGTGAGCATCACCGAGGGAGGCGCGACGCCCTTCAGGTAGTACGCGGCCATGGCCATCGGCGGCGAGAGGAACGCGGTCTGCAGGTTGAGCGCCACGAGGATGCCGAAGATGAGCGGGTCGACGCCGAAATGCGGCAGCAGCGGCAGGAAGATCGGCACGAAGATGATGATGATCTCGGTCCATTCCAGCGGCCAGCCGAGGATGAAGATGATGACCTGCGCGAGAAACATGAACATCAGCGGCGACATTTCCAGACCGATGACGAAGTCCTTGATGATCTCCTCGCCGCCGAGGTAGGCGAAGATCGAGGCGAAAGTGGAGGAGCCTACGAACAGCCAGCACACCATCGCCGAAGTGCGCGCCGTGAGGTAGACGGCCTCCTTCAGGCGCGACCAGCTCAGCGCGCGGTAGCCCGCGGCGAGCAGGATCGAGCCGAACGCACCGACCGCCGCCGCCTCGGTGGGCGTCGCCAGGCCGAACATGATCGAGCCGAGCACCGCGAGGATCAGGAACGCGAGCGGAAAGAACGAGGTGAACAGCAGCGCAACCGTGCGCACGAACGAGACGTTCCTGTGCTCCGCAGCGAGCGGCGGGGCGTAGTGCGGCCTGAGCAGCGACAGCACGACGACGTAGATGATGTACATGCCCGCCAGCAGGAACCCGGGCAGGAGCGCCCCGGCGTAGAGCTTGACCACCGACACGCCGGCCTGCGCGCCGTAGACGATCAGCAGGATCGAAGGCGGGATCATGATTCCGAGGCAGCCGCCGGCGCAGGTCACGCCGGCGGCGAGCCGGGTATCGTAGCCCGCCTTGATCATCTGCGGGAACGCGAGCAGCCCCATGAGCGTGACCACCGCACCGACGATGCCGGTCGCCGTGGCGAAGAGCGCGCAGGTCGCGAGCGTAGCCACGGCGAGCGCGCCCGGCAGGAAGCGCAGCGCCACCTGCAGGCTGAAGAACAGGCGGTCGAGGATGTTGGCCCGCTCGACCATGTAGCCCATGAGCAGAAAGAGCGGCACCGCGACCAGCGCGTCGTTGGTCATGACGCCGTAGGTGTTCTGCGTGAGCAGGAAGAACACCCGGTTGTCGAAGAACTCCTGGCCGGGAAGGTAATAGGCGTAGTAGCCGAAGGCGACGCCGAGCGCCATCATCGTGAAGGCGACCGGAAAGCCGATCATGATCGTGATGACCAGGATGCCCAGCATGACGAGCGCGATGATGCCCGGGCTCACCGTGCGCCTCCTTCGACGGCCTCGCGGCCCTTGCGGGCCGCTTCCTCGAGCAGCTGCTTCTCAAGCTCCTCCACGTCATGCAGCCGCGGCGGCCACGTCCCCTGCCTGATGCACAGGATGCAGCGCAGCACCTCGGCGAAGCCCTGCAGCCCGATGAGGGCCGCGCCCACCGGAATCAGCATCTTGATCTGCCAGATCGGGATGCCGACCGGGCTGTTGATGCTCTTCTCGAAGATCTTCATCGACTCGGTGCCGTAGACCCAGCCCGAGAAGATCATCAGAATGATCCCGGGGAAGAAAAAGAGGAAATACAGCACCAGCTCGACCGTGGCCTGCGTGCGCGGGCGCCACAGCCGCGAGAACATGTCGGCGCGCACGTGGCCGCCGCGCGAAAGCGTGTACGCGCCCGCCATGTAGAACAGCGCCCCGTACATGATGTAGCTGAAGTCGAACGCCCAGCTCGTCGGGTCGTTCAGCGCGTAGCGCACGAACACCTCGTAGGAGGTGCCGAGCGTGAGGATGATGATGCACCAGGCGAAGACGTGCCCGATCGTCTTGCTCAGCTGGTCGATCGCGTAGATGACTTTCTGCACCATGTGCTATCCGAGGGAAGCCGCAAAAAACTGGGGCGGCACCGGAAGGCACCACCCCAGTTCGAGCACCTGACTGCTTCGCGACCCGCTCAGGCCGGCAGCTTGGTCTTGAAGATGTGCTCGTAGCCCATGCGGTAGTCGGCCTCGTTCAGGAACATGTAGTAGGCGACGCGCTTGGCCCAGTCCTTCTGCGAGGCGACGACCTTCTTGAAGAACGGGTCCTCCGCCTCGAGCCGCGCAGTGACCGTGTCCCACGCCTTGAGCTGGTCGCGGAAGATCGACTGCGGGGTGCGCATGACGTTGACCTTGTGCTTGTGGATCAGCGTCTGCAGGTCGCGAGAGTAGTTGTCCATCGCCGTCCACCAGTTGGAGGACGAGGCAGCCTCGACGCCGTAGCGCAGGATGGCCTGCAGGTCCTTCGGGATCGAGTCCCACTTGCGCTTGTTGAAGATGATCTCGAAGAACTCCATCGCCTGGTGGAAGCTGCCCAGCATGTAGTTCTTCACCACGTCCTGGGCGCCGAAGCGCGAGTCGGAAGTCGGGTTGTTGTACTCGAAGGCCTCGATCACGCCCTTTTCCAGCGCCGGGATGATCTCGCCGCCCGGCAGCTGCGTGACACGCAGCCCCATTTCCTGGTTCAAGTCGGCGGACAATCCGACCGTGCGGTACTTGAGGCCTTTCATGTCCTTGGAGGACTTCACCGGCTTCTTGAACCAGCCCAGAGGCTGGGTAGGCATCGGCATGGCGAAAAAGCCGACCGCGTTCAGGCCCAGCTTGCTCAGCAGCTCCTGGTACATCTCCAGGCCGCCGCCGCGGTAGATCCACGCGAGCGTCTGCGGCGCATCGCAGCCGTTGATCGGGCCGGAGCCGAAGAGCGACGCCACCTTGGACTTGCCGTACCAGTACACGGGTACGGTGTGGCCGCCGTCGAGCACGCCCTTGGACACCGCGTCCATCACCTCGAAGGGCTTCACCACCGCGCCGGCGAGCAGGTAGTCGATGCGCAGGCGCCCGCCCGCCATCTCGTTCACGCGCTTGACGTACTCCTGGGCCATCTCGTTGAAGATGTCTGCCGAGCCCCACGAGCCCTGCATCTTGATCACGATCGGGGACTGCGACTTGGCGATCATCGGGAAGCCGAGCGTCGCCGCGCCGGCGGTCGCTGCCGCGGCGCCGGTCAGGAACTTGCGGCGCGAAGCCGTGGGCTTGACTTGTTCGTTACTCATTTGGGTCTCCTCTATCGGTGTGGATCCTGTGCGGGGCTCGGGCCCCGTTCGTGAATTGCCGGGCCATTCTAACCCCCTGCAATCGGCCGCCGCAAGGAGACTTCACGATGCGAAATGGGCGGTCGGCACCTCGACCGCGGCCTTCGGGGTGCGGCGGTGCTTGTGCTGCTCGTCGGCGTGCCACCCGAGGACCGCCAGCAGGACGAAGAAGCCGACGACGTAGGCGACGGCGACGAACCAGCCGTGGCGCAGCCAGGCGCCGACCGATTTCGCTTCGGGGTAGAGGTTGGAGATGGCCACGCCGGCGCTCGAGCCGAACCAGATCATCGAGCCGCCGAAGCCCACGGCGTAGGCGAGAAAGCCCCAGTCGTAGCCGCCCTGCTTGAGCGCAAGCGCCGTGAGCGGGATGTTGTCGAACACCGAGGAGACGAAGCCCAGGCCGAACGCCGTCTGCCAGGACGCGGGCGGCAGCTTCTCCACCGGCATCATGGACGCGCACAGGATGAGCGACAGCAGGAAGAGGGACCCCTTGAACGCTTCCGGCAGCAGCCCCCAGTCCGGCTTGCGCCACGGCGTGCACGCGAGGATCGCGACCCAGACCGCGGCGCCGATGAAGGGGAAGGCGCCCGCCGTGTCCGGGATGTGGACATTGATCAGGATGTTGGTGACGATTGCCGCCGCAAGGATGACCAGCACGATCGCGACGCGCGCCCAGTCCACGCGGCCCTCCACCTTCGCATCCTTGATGATCGGCGAATGCCGGTGTTGCTGCAGTGCCGCAGGAATGCCGAACACGACCAGCGCCGCGAACGCGGCGACGTAGGCTTCCATCACCACCAGCGGGCTGACGCCGTCGATCCACATCATGGTGGTGGTGGTGTCGCCTACCACGCTGCCCGCGCCGCCCGCGTTCGACGCCGCGACGATCGCCGCCAGGTAGCCGATATGCACCTTGCGCCGGAACACGGTCGCGGCGATGGTGCCGCCGATGATGGCCGCCGCGATGTTGTCGAGGAATCCCGAGAGCACGAAGATGATCACCAGCAGCGCGAACGCGCCCTTCCAGTCGTCGGGCAGGAAGCGCGGCAGCACCGCCGGGATGTGCGACTTCTCGAAATGGTTGGAGAGCAGCGCGAAGCCGAGCAGCAGGCCGAGCAGGTTGCTGAGGATCACCCACTCGTGCGCGAAGTGCAGGGCGAAGCCCGCGACGCCGGGCCCCGTCTTGAAGCCGGTGAAGCCGATCTTGTAGATGACGATCACCGCCAGGCCGGTCAGCGCCACCCACAGCACGTGGCGATGGAACAGCGCCACCCCCGCGAGCGTCAGGCCGAAGAGCACGAAGTCCATCGGCACGCCGAACTCCACCGCCACGCCGCCGAGGATCAGCGCGCCGACGAACAGCCCGCGCTCCTGCGCGACGAAACGCGCGAGCTTCCCCAATTCCCCTTGCGCCATTCCCCCTCCGTGGATTCTGCCGCGACGGCCTGCGCGCCGGATTATAGGCGAGCGCCGAACACGTACACGAGCACCTTGAGTGCCGCAAACACGCCGGCGGCGGCCCGCGGCCAGTACATCGGCGGCGCCAGCGCCCACGTGCCGAGCCCGGCGAGATAGAGCGCGAGCAGCGCGACGCACGCCCTGCCCTGCACGATGCCCCCGGGCAGGAACTCGAGCGTCCCGGCGAGCAGCCAGGTGGCGGCCAGCGCCACCGCCAGCAGCCCGGCCGCCACGCCAAGGAACGCGACGCGCAGCCGCCGCAGGCCGGTCAGCAGCGCGCCGAACAGGACGAGCGTCGCCAGGTTCGCCGCGAA
>DATFEJ010000154.1:0-23059 GCA_035251235.1 Burkholderiales bacterium | reverse complement strand
TTGCCGCGCGCCGGCCAGCGCGCGCCTGCAGCGCCTGCTCTCCCGGGTGGAACGGCGAGCCCGCTTCGCCCATCGCCTAGGACCCGACGACGGCCCGCACCGCCCACGCGCGCGCGGTGAGCGCGATCGAGCCGTCCGGCTGTGCGGGCAGACGTTGCGCGATGCGCTCCCGCAGCCGCATCCGCGCCGGCTCCTCGAGCGACATGGCGTAGGCGGGCGCGGGACCCTGGCCCCCGAGGAAGGGCTGCCAGAAGTCCTCGAAATCCGCGAACGGCGTCGGGATGTCGATCGCCTGGACGTCGATGTCCTTCAGGCCCGCGCCGGCGAATCGCGCCGTCAGCGCGTCCGGGCGGCACAGCGGGAAACGAACGCCTTCATCCAGACTCGCGGCTCCCGGATCGAGCTCGGCAGCGGCGTCCCAGAAGGCGCGCATGAGCTCCATCCTTCCGGCGTAATCCCAGACGTACCCGCCGATCGTGCCCCCCTTGCCCGTCACCCGCGCCATCTCGAGGAGGGCGAGGTGCGCATCGGGCACGAAGTTGAGCACCAGCCCCGAGACCACGACGTCGGCCGACGAGTCGCCCAGGGGGATGGCGGCCGCGTTGCCGGGATGCAGCGAGGCGCGACCCGCAAGATTCTCGCGCGCGGTCTTCAGAAAGCCCTCCGAGGGCTCGATCCCGGTCACCGCGGAAGGCGCGCACCGGTCCAGGATCGCCGCGCACAGTGCGCCGGTCCCGCATCCGACGTCGACCCACCGCCGGCCTACGGGGGCGCCGAGCCAGGACAGGAACGCAGGTGCGACGCGGCGGCTCCACCGGCCGACGTACCGCTCATAGGGGCTGCCACGTTCCCACGTATCGGAGATCTGCCGGGCGTTCATCGTCTGGGCTCCTCTGAATGCAGTGCAGAAAGCCTAATTGCCATCCTTTGAATACCCAATACTCAAATTTGACAACACACTGTTCCTGGGAATGAAATAATGCTGTGGACCGGCTGGAAGCCATGCAGGCCTTCGTGGCGGTCGCCGATGAGGGCGGCTTTGCCCGCGCGAGCCGTCGCCTGTCCCTGTCGCCGCCTGCGGTGACCCGCGCGATCGGGACCCTCGAGCGGCGCCTCGGCGCGCTGCTATTCCACCGCACGACGCGCCGTGTGCGCCTGACCGACGCGGGCACGCGCTTCCTCGCCGAGTGCCGGCGGATCCTCGCCGAGCTGGAGGCCGCCGAGGCCGCGGCAGCGGGCGCGCACGCCGAGCTGCGTGGGCAGATCGGGATCACGGCCCCGGTCCTCTTCGGACGCATGCATGTTGCGTCGCTGCTCTTCGATTTTCTCGCGCAGCACCCCCGCGTCACCGCGCGCACGCTGTTCGTAGACCGGATCGCCAATCTGATCGACGAGGGGCTCGACCTCGCCGTGCGCATCGCGCCGCTCCCCGATTCGACGCTGCACGCGATTCCGGTGGGCACGGTGCGCCGGGTGGTCTGCGCGTCCCCGGCGTTCCTCGCCGCGCACGGCGAGCCGCGCGAGCCCGCGCACCTCGCGCCGCTCAATGCCATCGCATTCTCGATCGGCGGCGAGGCGCCCGAGTCCTGGGCTTTCGCCTCGGGCGAATCCGTGCGCCCGCGGAGCCAGCTGCTCGTCAATTCGAACGACGTGGCGATCGCGGGCGCGGTGGCCGGACACGGGCTCGCGCGCGTGCTCTCCTACCAGATCGCTCCGCAGCTGCGCGCCGGGGAGCTGCGTCTCGTGCTCGAGGAATTCGAGCCGCCGCCGGTGCCGGTGAGCCTCGTGACCCTGGAGGGCCGGCGCGCCGCGCCGCGCGTGCGCCGGTTCCTCGATTTCGCCGTGGAGCGGCTGCGGGCCGAGCGCTTCTAGGGGACGATTCTCTCCGCGCGAAAGCGCGCCAGCAGCCGCTGGAACATCTCCAGGCTGTCCACCACGGCGTGAAAGCCGTGCAGCCGCGACTTGGTGACGTTGGTCATGACGTCCCAGTCGCAGTTGAACACGTAGTCGCCGAACGGCCAGGCGACGATCTCCTCGAAGCGGAACGGCCGCAGGCCGTGCCGCTTCACCATCGCATCCCACAGCGGCGCCTTGTCGCGCATGAACTCGACCAGCGGGTGCGGCTGCGGCTCGGCCATCGGCATGTCGAACACCTTGGCGATGGCGGGCCAGACGTGCTGCCAGCGGAAATAGTCGCCGTTGGTGATGTTGTAGGCCTGGTTGGCGCAGCGCGGGTCGGTCGCGGCCCACCAGGCAGCGTCGGCGCACAGCGTCGACTCGGTCACCTGGTAGAGCGACGTCCACGCCTTGCCGGGAAAGGCGAGCGGCAGCCCCAGCGCCTTGCGGATCGCCGCGTACACCGCGATCACCGGGATGATGCTCATGGCCGTACCCGGCGCGAAGCCGCACAGGGTCTGCGGCCTCAGCTCGCTCCAGGTCCAGCGCTTGCCCTTCTGGAACTCAGTCAGCCAATCGATCTGGTCGAAGTAGTAGTTGGGCCCCTGGTGGCGCGGATCGTCCTCGCGCGCGGGCGTCTTGAACGGGCCGAGGTGCGAGCCGTAGTACTTGGTGCCGGTGACCAGCACGACGCGCTCGAGGCTGCTCGAGGCCTTGTCGATGGCGGCAACGGAGTTCACGAGCAGGTCGCGGTTCGCCGCGACGTTTTTCGCGTAGTCCGCCGCGGGGCCGCTGCCCGGCTGGAAGGCGGCGAAGAAGACGTGGGTGACATGCTGCAATGCGGCGAGCTTCTCCTGCGCTTCGCCGGCGTCCAGGAGATCCACCGGGATATGGCGTACCCGGGGCCCGTCCACGCCACGCCGGCGCGAAAGGCCGACGACCTCCCAATCCGGGAGCGCGGCGAGCTTTTCCACGATGTACCGCCCGATCACGCCCTGGGCGCCTATGACGACGGCCTGCTTCACGGGTTTCATTATCTCTGCTCGCTCCGGCGGTGTGCTGGCTGCATGCAGGGTGCACTAGAATCGTGCAGTGCTCGGGGCCCCGACCTGCAGCCCGCGCGAAGACGGGCATCGCCGGGCTGGAACGCCTCTTGCCGCAGATCCACGGTCCACCACCAGAGGAGATCCCGCCATGAGCAGCGCACGCAGAAAGTTCCTCAAGGCCGGCGTCGGCGCCGGCGCCGCCACCGCAGCGATCGGCTTTCCGCACATCGCGCGCGCCCAGCAGACGTTCCGCTGGAAGATGACCAGCGCCTACCCGAAGGGGGCACCCTTCTACATGGACGGGCCCGGCAGCGCCACCGACCTCGCCAGGCGCATCGAGGCGATGTCCAGCGGGCGCCTGCGCATCCAGGTGTACGGCGCCGGGGAGCTGATCCCGGCCTTCGAGGGGTTCGACGCCGTACGCGCCGGCACGGTGGAGATGAACCACGCCAACAGCTACTTCTGGACCGGCAAGACCTTTGCCGCCCAGTACTTCACCGCCGTGCCTTTCGGCCTGAACTTCCAGGGCATGAACGGCTGGCTTTACGACGGCGGCGGCATCCCGCTCTGGCACGAGGTGTACGCGCCGTTCGGCATGGTGGCCTTTCCCTGCGGCAACACCGGCGTGCAGATGACGGGCTGGTTCCGCAAGGAGATCAAGTCGATCGGCGATTTCAAGGGCCTGAAGATGCGCATCCCAGGGCTGGCGGGCAAGGTCTACGCGACGCTCGGCGTGGACGTGAAGCTCCTGCCCGGTGGCGAAATCTTCCCCGCGCTGGAGCGCGGCGTGATCGACGCCGCGGAGTTCGTCGGGCCCTACCAGGACCGGCGCCTCGGGCTGCAGAAGGCGGCGAAGTTCTACCACACCACCGGCTGGCACGAGACCGCGACCGTGTCCGAGCTGCTCATCAACAAAGCGGCGTGGGAGAAGCTGCCGAAGGACCTGCAGGCCATCGTCGAGAATGCCTGCGCCGCCTGCAACGTGGTGAGCGAGGCGTGGTGCCAGCGCACCAACGCCGAGGCCATGGAGGACCTGGTGAAGAACCAGGGCGTGACCGCCAAGCCGCTGCCCGACGCGGTGGTGCGGCGCCTGCGCGAGGTGACGCGCGAGGTGCTCGCGGACGCGGTCGCCAAGGATCCGCTCACGAAGAAGGTGCACGAGTCCTACATGGCGTTCAAGTCCAAGTACGACAGCTGGGCGGGCTACAGCGAAGCGGTGTACCACCGAGTGGTCCGTGGCTGAGCGCGGGCTGCAGGCCCGCATCGAGCGCTTCGTCGACCGGGTCGGCCAGGCCGTGTCCTGGCTGGCCCTGGTCATCGTCGTGCTCATGTCGGTGAACGTGGTACTGCGCTACCTGTTCAGCATCGGCTCGGTCTGGGCGCAGGAGCTGGAATGGCACTTGCTCGTGCCGCTGATCCTGTTCGGCTGCTCCTATGCGCTGCGCCACGGCGAGCACGTGCGCGTGGACATCGTCTACGGGCGCTTTGCGCCGCGCACCAAGGTTGCGGTGGACCTGGCCTCGTCGCTGCTCGTCGTCGCCATCGCCGCGCTCTTCATCTGGTTCTCGCTGCATTACGTGCAGCAGGCGTACGTGATCGACGAAGGCTCGCCCGACCCCGGCGGCCTGCCGCACCGTTACCTGCTGAAGGCGCTGCTGCCGCTCGGCTTCGCCCTGCTGCTGGCTCAGGGCGTAGCGGGGGTGCTGGGCAGCCTGGCGCGGCTGCGCCAGGAAGACGCATGAGCGGCACCGAGATCCTCGCCCTGCTGATGCTGCTGGCGTTCTTCGCGCTGCTCATGGCGGGAGTGCCGGTCGCGCTGACGCTGGCCACCACCGGGTTCGTGTTCGGCCTGCTCGGCTTCGGCACGGGGCTGTTCAATCTCGTGCCCGCGCGCATCTACGGCGTGGTGACGAACTACCTGTGGCTCGCGATCCCGCTGTTCGTGTTCATGGGCGTGATGCTGGAGAAATCGCGCCTCGCGGAAGACCTGCTGGACGTGGTGGGGCACCTGGCCGGGGGCCTGAAAGGCGGCATGGCGCTCGGCATCATCCTGGTGGGCGTGCTGATGGGCGCCACCACGGGCATCGTCGGCGCCACCGTGATCACGCTCGGCCTGCTGACGTTGCCGACGCTCATGCGCCGCGGCTACCATCCGGGCGTGGCCACCGGGGCGATCTGCGCCTCGGGCACACTCGGCCAGATCATTCCCCCGAGCCTGGTGCTGATCCTGCTCTCCGACATCCTGCAGCTCTCGGTCGGCACGCTGTTCGCCGCCGCGGTGATGCCGGGACTGCTGCTCGCGGCGCTGTACTGCGCCTACGTGGTGATCCTCGGCATCGTGCGCCCGGACCTCGTGCCGGCGGTGCCGAAGGCCGAGCGCGACGCCGTGCCGCGCGCCGAGCTGTGGAAGCGCTTCTTCCTGGTGGTGCTGCCGCCGCTCGCGCTCGTGCTCTCGGTGCTGGGCTCGATCATCGGCGGCGTCGCCGCGCCGACCGAGGCCGCGTCGATGGGCGCGCTGGGCTCGATCCTGGTCACGGCCTTCGCCGGCCGTCTGTCGTTCGCGGTGCTGAAGGACACGGTGCAGACCACGACGAAGATCACGGCGATGGTGATGTTCATCCTCATCTGCGCGCAGGTATTCGCGCTTGCGTTCCGCGGCCTGCACGGCGAGGGTCTGATCGAGGACCTGTTCGCGTTCCTGCCCGGGGGCCTGGCGGCCGATATCTGGTTCCTGATGGCGCTGATCTTCGTGCTCGGCTTCTTCATCGAATGGATCGAGATCAGCTACATCGCGGTGCCGCTGTTCCTGCCGGTGTTCGCGGCGCAGAATGTGGACCTGGTATGGCTCGCGATGCTGATCTGCGTGAACCTGCAGACGTCCTTCCTCACGCCGCCCTTCGGCTGGGCCCTGTTCTTCCTGCGCGGCGTGGCGCCGCCCGGCATCCGCACCCGCGACATCTATTTGGGCGTGCTGCCGTTCATCGGGCTGCAGATCGCCGCGGTCGCGCTGCTCTATGCCTATCCACAGATAGCGCTGTGGCTGCCCAAGGCCATCGGCTGGTAGCGGCGGCGCTGCTCGCCGTCCTGGCGCTGCCGGGAGCGGCCCAGGTGCTGCATTCCGAGAAGCACGCGTTCCGCGTCGTCGAGCTCGTGCGCGGCCTCGAGCAGCCCTGGTCGCTCGCTTTCCTGCCCGACGGGCGCATGCTGGTGACCGAGAAGCGCGGGCGCCTGCGCATCGTCGCGCAAGGCAAGCTCGACCCGCAGCCGGTCGCCGGCCTGCCCGAGATCGCGGTGCACGGGCAGGGCGGGCTGATGGACGTCGCGCTGCATCCGAAGTTCGCGGACAACGGCCTCGTCTACGTCTCGTACGCCGAACGGGGCGCGGACGGCGTGGGCACCGCGGTCGCGCGCGGCCGCCTCGCGGGGCACCGCCTGGAGGACGTGCAGGTCATCTTCCGCCAGAGCCCGCGCGGCACGACGGGGCGGCACTTCGGCTCGCGGCTGGTGTTCGACCGCGAGGGCCACCTTTACATCACGCTCGGCGACCGCGGCGAAATGGAGCGCGCGCAGCGCCCGGACGATCACGCGGGCTCGGTGATCCGCATCCACGACGACGGCAGCGTGCCCGGGGACAACCCGTTCGTGGGCAAGCTCGGCTGGCGGCCGGAGAAGTACACGCTGGGCAACCGCAACCAGCAGGGCGCGGCGCTGCACCCGCAGACGGGCGAGCTGTGGACGCACGAACATGGTCCGCAGGGCGGCGACGAGGTGAACGTCATCCGCGCGGGCGCCAACTACGGCTGGCCGGTCATCACCTACGGCGTCAACTACGGCATCGGCACGAGGATCGGCGAGGGAACCTCGAAGCCCGGCATGGAGCAGCCGCTGCACAAGTGGGTACCGTCGATCGCGCCTTCGGGCATGGCCTTCTACTCGGGCGACAAGTTTCCCAATTGGCGCGGAAGCCTCTTCGTCGGCGCGCTCAAGGACCAGATGCTGGTGCGCCTCGAGCTCGACGGGCAGAAAGTGGTACGCGAGGAACGGCTGCTGCAGGGCGTGCTCGGGCGGATCCGCGACGTGCGCGCCGGGCCCGACGGCTACCTGTACCTGCTGACCGACGAGTCGCGCGCCGTGCTCGCGCGCCTCGAGCCCGCGCGCTGAGGTTACATTTTGTTACGGGTGGACATCGGCGGCTTACGCGCGCCAGCCACACTGGCGCCGTCCCAACCCAAACCCCCGAACAAAGGAATCGCCATGTTTGCCAATGAAGACCGTCAACCCCGCCGCCGCTTCTTCAAGCTCGCCGCTGCCACGACCGCCGTCGCCGGACTCGGCGGCTTCGGCCTGAACGCCCTGGCGCACGGCCGGGGCCAGGGCCGCGGCCCGATCGACCCGGCGCGCGCCGAAGAGCACCTGGACCGCATGCTGAAGCACATGTACGTCGAGATCGACGCCACCGAGGCGCAGAAGCACAAGCTCGATCCGATCGCCAAGCAGGCAGTGAAGGACCTGCAGCCGCTGCGCGAGAAGTCGCGCGAGGCGCGCCTGAAGAGCGTCGAGCTGCTCGCGGCGGACAAGATCGACCGCGGCGCCATCGAGAAGGCGCGCGCCGAGAGCATGCGCGCTGCCGACGCAACCTCCAAGCGCTTCACGCAGGCGCTCGCCGACTTCGCCGAGGTGCTGACGCCCGAGCAGCGCAAGACGCTCGCCGCGCGCATGCAGCGGCGCGGTGGCCGCCGCGGCGGGATGATGTTCGGCTAGACCAGGCGCTGCTTGTCGAAGTAGGCCTTGCGCCAGCGGGCGACCGTCACCTTCTCGAACAGTCCCGCCTTCGTGAAGGGGTCGCCCGCGATGAAGGCCTCGGCCGCCTTGCGCTCGTCGGTGTCCACGATCAGGATGCCGCCGTGGCCGCCCTTGCCCTCGTCGTCGGTGAGCGCGCCCGCGGCGAGCAGCAGGTGCAGGTGGGCGTCGAGGTACTTGAGGTGCTCGTCGCGCACCTTGGCGCGCAGCGCGGCCGAGTTGGGTTTGTCCACGGTCTGGATGGCGTAGGGCATCTTGATCTTCCGCAAATGGAGGATGAGGCCCCTAGTCTAGACTGGCGCCGCACCCATGCGGCGCCTTTGCGTATCGTTCCTCTTTGCAGCCGCCGCCGGCATGGCGTACGCGGCGCCGCCGCTCGTCACCGAGGACACCGGGACGCAGGGCAAGGGCGTCGCCCAGTTCGAGCTGACCGTGGAGCAGCCGCGCGATACCCGCTCCGGCGTGACCTACCGCGGCACCGAAACCTCGGTGGTCCTCAATTACGGCCTCGCGGAGAACATCGATCTGCAGATCGTTCAGCCCTACCTGCGCGTGACGGAGGAATCGGCCGCCGGGCGCACGGTGACCGAGGGCGCGCTCGATACGCGCCTCAATCTCAAGTGGCGCTTCTACGAGCGGGACAAGCTCAGCCTGGCGCTCATGCCGGGCATTGTCATCCCCACGGGGAAGGCGGGCCTGAGCACCGAGCGCGTCAATGCCGGCGCCATGCTGATCGGCTCCTACGAGCCCGAGCCGTTCGCATTGCACGCGGACCTCGGCTACCGGCACCTGGACAACGTGCTCGGCCTGCGCGAGGACCTGTACCACGGCTCGGCGGCGCTGCATTACACGATTCACTCCACGCTGAAGCTGGTGGCCGACTACAGCGCCGAGTCGAGCCTGGACCCGGGACCGTCCGGCCTGGTGCGCTACTCGACGCTGGGCGCGATCTGGATCTTCTCGCCGGGCGTCGGCATCGGCTGCGGCGTGAAGACGGGACACGGCGAGTTCGCGATCGAGCGCACCTACCTTTGCGGGCTGGGCGCGCGCCTCAACGACTAGCGACGACCTTGGCAATAACCGGCCAGTAGGCATCGCCGAAGCCGGCCGCCTTTGCTTCCTCGAGCATTTCGGCCAGCAGCTGCGCCCCGCGCAGCCGCACCCCGGTCTCGCGCCCGAGCTCGAGCGCGTAGCCGTTGTCCTTCGCTGCGTACGCTACCGAAAAGGCACGCTCCGGATAGGCGCCCGGCAGCATCGCCTTCATGCCGTGGTTGCGCAGCGCGAAGCTGTCGGCCGAGCCCTTGGACAGCGCCTCGAACAGCAGCGCCGGCTCCACGCCGGCGCGTTGCCCGAGCGCGAGCGCCTCGGCGAGCGCGTTCACCGTCTGGAACAGCACCATGTTGTTGAGGATCTTCACCGCCTGGCCATTGCCGATGCCGCCGCAGTGCGTGACGTCGCTGCCCATGCAGCGCAGCAGCGGCTCGAGGCGCGCGAACACTTCGGGCGATGCACCCACCGTGATACTGAGCGTTCCGGATTCGGCCGCCGCGCGCGTGCGAGCGATCGGCGCGTCGGCGTAGTCCGCGCCGCGCTCGGCGAAGCGCCTCGCCAGCTCCCGCGTGAGGCCCACGCCTGAAGTGCCGAGGTCTACGACGGTCATGCCGGGCCGCGCTGCGCCGAGCAATCCGCCTTCGCTCAGTGTCCTGAGCTGAGCGCCTCCGGGCAGGCAGAGAAAGAGCACTTCGGCCTGCGCTGCAATTTCGCCGGGCGATCGGGCGATCGCCACGCCCTGCGCGCGCAGCCGCTCGAGCGGCGCGGCTTGCGGGTCCCAGGCGAGGACGCGCCGGCCGCTCCTCGCCGCGAGGTTGCGGCACATGGGCTCGCCCATGACGCCGGTGCCGATGAAGCCGAGGCTGTGCGATCCGCTCATGAAACCCTCCGTGCCCGCAGTATAGAATCCCCCGCTTTGCGCCATCTGCCATGAACGACGCCGTTTTCTCCGCCAGCCAGTGGATCGGCAAGCCGCTTCGCCGCCTGGAGGATGCGCGCCTGCTGACCGGCCAGGGCCGCTTCACCGACGACGTGCGTCCCGAGGGCGCGGCGCACGTCGCCTTTTTGCGCTCACCCCACGCCCACGCACGCATCGCGCGCATGGAAGTCTCGGCGGCGCGCACGGCGCCGGGCGTGATTGCCGTCTACACGGGCGCCGACGTGGCCGCCGACGGCCTGGGCGAGATGCCTTTCACGCGCATGCACAAGCGCGAGGACGGCTCGCCCATGGTCGCGCCACCGCGCATGCCGATCACCGCGGGCGAGGCGCGCTTCGTCGGCGATCCGGTGGCCATGGTGGTGGCGGAAACGCGCGAGCAGGCGCGCGACGCCGCCGAGCGGGTCGACGTCGACTGGGAGCCGCTCGAGGCAGTGGCGGGCGTCGAGGCGGCGGCGAAGGAGGGGCTGGTCGCCGCGTACTACCACATGGGCGACAAGGCGGCGCGCGAGGCGGCCTTCGCGGCGGCCAAGCACGTGGTGCGCCTGAAGCTCGTCAACCAGCGCGTGGTGGCCAATCCGCTCGAGCCGCGCGCGCTCGCCGCGCAGCACGACGCGGCCACCGGACGCACGACGCTGTGGTGCCCCACGCAGAACGTGCACAACGTGCGTGCGCAGGTCGCCAGCGCGCTCAAGATGAAGGAACAGGCGCTGCACATCGTCTGCACGGACATTGGCGGCGGCTTCGGCGCGCGCGGCTACGCCTATCCGGAGCACGCGGCGCTCGCCTGGGCGGCGAAAAAGCTCGGCCGCCCCCTGCGCTGGCTCGCCGACCGGTCGGAGCATTTCTTGTCCGAGGTGCACGGCCGCGACAACCTCACGGTGGCCGAGCTGGCGTTGGACGCCGGGCAGCGCTTCACGGCGCTGCGCATCCGCACGCTCGCCAACATCGGCGCCTACGTTTCGAGCTTCGGCGCCGCCGTGCCGGCGATGTCGGGCGCGCGCGCGCCCACGGGCGTGTACGCCATTCCCGTGCTCGATCACGAAGTGAAGATGATGTTCACCAACACCGCGCCGGTGGACGCCTACCGCGGCGCGGGCCGCCCGGAGATGGGCTACCTGATCGAGCGCCTGGTGGAGCGCGCGGCCATGGCGCTCGGCGCGGATGCCGTCGAGCTGCGCCTGAAGAACCTGGTGAAGCCGGCGCAGATGCCCTACGCCAATCCCGCGGGCCTGACCTACGACTGCGGCGACTTCATGCGCATGCTGCGCGGCGCGCAGGATGCCTCGGACTGGAACGGCTACGCGGCGCGCAAGGTCGCGGCCGAGAAGCGCGGCCTGCGCTACGGGCGCGGCCTCGCCTGCTACGTGGAGATCACGGGCAGCGCCAAGCTGAACGAGACCGTGCATGTCGCCGCCGCGGCCGATGGCTCGGTCGTGGTGCACTCCGGCACGCAGGCGATCGGGCAGGGGCTGTGGACCTCCTATGCGCAACTGGTTGCCGAGAAGCTCGGCATCGACCCGCAGGCGGTGCGCGTGGTTCAGGGCGACAGCGATCTGCCGAAGACCGGCGGCGGCGCGGGCGGCTCGCGCGGGCTGCAGGTCGGCGGGAGCGCCGCGATGGCCGGGGCGATTGCGCTCATCGAGACGGCGCGCCCGCTCGCTGCGCAGGCGCTCGAGGCGGCCACCGCGGACCTCGAATACGGCGAGGGGCGCTTTCGCATCGCCGGCACCGATCGCGGCATCGGACTCGCCGAGCTGGCCGGCAAGCAGCCGGAGAAGCGCATCGTCCGCGAGCACACCGAGACGGTGAAGGGCCAGACCTGGCCCAACGGCTGCCAGGTGGCCGAGGTGGAGGTGGATCCGGAAACGGGCGCGGTGCGCGTCGCGCGCCACTGCGCGGTGGACGACATCGGCCGCGTCATCAATCCGCTCACCGCCGAGTCGCAGGTGCACGGCGGCATCGCGCAGGGGCTCGGGCAAGCGCTCTTCGAGCAGTCGGTGTACGACGAGTCGGGGCAGCTGCTCACGGGCTCGTTCATGGACTACGCCATGCCGCGCGCCGGCGACATGCCGGACCTGGTCACGAGCTTCGATGAATCGGTGCCCACGCAGATGAACCCGCTCGGCGCCAAAGGCGCGGGCGAGGCGGGCTGCCACGGCGCCACGCCGGCGATCGTCAATGCCGTGATCGACGCGCTCGGCGTGAAGGAGATCGACATGCCGCTCACGCCGGAAAAGGTGTGGCGCGCCCTGCAGAGGAAGTAATGGCCCAATACGTCTACACCATGCGCCGGGTGGCGAAGATCGTGCCCCCGAAGCGCGAGATCCTGAAGAACATCTCGCTCAACTTCTTCCCCGGCGCGAAGATCGGCGTGCTCGGCCTGAACGGCTCGGGCAAGTCGAGCCTGCTGAAGATCATGGCGGGCGAGGACACCAATTACGAGGGCGAAGTGGTGCGCATGCCCAACATCAAGGTCGGCTTCCTGCCGCAGGAGCCGGCGCTCGACCCGCAGAAGACGGTGCGCGCGACGGTGGAGGAAAGCCAGGGCGAGCTCGCCGCGGCGAAAAAGCGGCTCGACGAGGTGTATGCCGCCTACGCCGAACCCGACGCCGACTTCGACAAGCTCGCCGCCGAGCAGGCGAAGCTCGAGGCGATCGTCAACACGGCCGGCGGTGGCCAGGAGCTCGAGATCGCGGCGGACGCCCTGCGCCTGCCGCCGTGGGAGCAGAAGATCGACGTGCTCTCGGGCGGCGAGAAGCGGCGCGTGGCGCTGTGCCGGCTGCTGCTCTCCAACCCGGATTTGCTGCTGCTCGATGAGCCGACCAACCACCTCGACGCGGAGAGCGTGGAGTGGCTCGAGCAGTTCCTGCAGCGTTTTCCCGGCACGGTGGTGGCGGTGACGCACGACCGGTATTTCCTCGACAACGCCGCGGGCTGGATCCTGGAGCTGGACCGCGGGCGCGGCATTCCGTGGGAGGGCAACTATTCCTCGTGGCTCGAGCAGAAGGAAAAGCGGCTGGAAGTCGAGCAGAGCCAGGAGGAGGCGAGGATCAAATCCATGAAGGCGGAGCTCGAGTGGGTGCGGCAGAACCCGAAAGGTCGCCAGGCGAAGTCCAAGGCGCGCCTCGCCAGGTTCGAAGAGCTGTCGCAGTACGAGCACCAGCAGAGGAACGAAACCCAGGAGATCTTCATCCCGGTGGCCGAGCGGCTGGGGAACGAAGTCATCGAGTTCAAGGACGTCTCCAAGGGCTACGGCGACCGGCTGCTGCTGGACAAGCTCTCGTTCAAGGTGCCGCCCGGCGCCATCGTCGGCATCATCGGGCCGAACGGCGCGGGCAAGTCGACGATCTTCCGCATGATCACCGGCAAGGAGAAGCCCGACTCGGGCAAGGTGACGATCGGCAAGACGGTGAAGCTTGCGCACGTCGACCAGTCGCGCGATGCGCTGCAGGCCGACAAGAGCGTGTTCGAGGACATCTCCGGCGGGCAGGACAACATCGTGGTGGGCAGGTTCTCCATGCCGGCGCGCTCGTACCTGGCGCGCTTCAATTTCCGCGGCGCCGACCAGCAGAAGCTGGTCGGGCAGCTCTCGGGCGGCGAGCGCGGGCGGCTGCACATCGCCAAGATGCTGGTCTCGGGCGGCAACGTGCTGCTGCTCGACGAGCCCTCCAACGACCTGGACGTCGAGACGCTGCGCGCGCTGGAAGAAGCGCTGCTCGAGTTCGCCGGCAGCGTGCTGGTGATCTCGCACGACCGCTGGTTCCTCGACCGCATCGCCACGCACATCCTCGCCGCGGAAGGCGAGTCGCAGTGGGTGTTCTTCAACGGCAACTACCAGGAATACGAGGCCGACAAGAAGAAGCGCCTGGGCGAGGAAGCCGCGCGCCCGCACCGCATCCGCTTCAAGCCGCTGAAGAAGTGACGTGGGCGCGGGCCGCTTCCCCGAGCTGCCCCCGAGCCTGCCGCGCCGCGGCAACGCCGTCACGCGCAGCGTTGCGCGCGGGCTGCTCACGCTTTTCGGCTGGCGCGTCGACGGCACGCTCCCCGACCGGCCGAAGCTGGTCGCCATCGTCGCGCCGCACACCTCGAACTGGGACTTCGTGCTCGGCATCGCCGTGGTCTACGCGCTCGGCCTGCGCGTGAGGTTCCTGGGCAAGCACACGCTGTTCCGGCCGCCGCTCGGCTGGCTGATGCGCTGGCTGGGCGGCACGCCGGTGGTGCGCGAGACGCCGCAGGGCGCGGTGGCCGACGCCGCCGACATGATCGCGCGCGAGGAGAAGGTGCTGCTCGGCATCGCGCCGCAGGGCACGCGCAGGAGCAGCGCAGGGTGGCGCAGCGGCTTCTACAACATCGCGCTGGCGGCCAGGGTGCCGATCCTGCCCGTGGCCTTCGACGGCGAGCGCAAGGCGGTGCGGCTGTTTGCGCCGCTCGCGCCGGGCGGCGACTACGAGGCCGACCTGCCGAGGCTGCAGGCGCTGTACGAGGGCGTGCGCGGGCTGAAGGGCTGAGCTCAGTCCTGCGGCGGGGCGCGCCGCGACAGGCGCGCCCAGATGCCCGCGGTGATCAGGGCCACGGTGAGGCAGAGGATGGCGAGCGACACGGGACGGTCCACGAAGATGGCGAGCGAGCCCTGCGAGATGGTGAGCGACTGCCGGAGCGACTGCTCGGCGAGCGGCCCGAGCACCAGCGCCAGCACCAGCGCCGCGGGCGAGAAGCCGGCGAGGCGCATGAAGAAGCCGGCGACGCCCGCGGCGAGCATGATGCCGGTCTCGATCAGGCTGCCGTTCACGCTGTAGGTGCCGATCGTGCAGATGACGATCACCGACGGCGCGAGCAGCCGGTAGGGCAGGCGGATCATCTGCACGAACAGCGGGATGGCGAAGATATTGAGCGCGAGCAGCGCGACGTTGCCGAGGTACATGCTGGCGATCAGCCCCCAGGCGAACTCGGGCTTCTGCGCCATGAGCAGCGGCCCCGGCGTCAGCCCCCACAGGACGAATGCCGCGAGCAGCACCGCGGTCGCCGCCGAGCCGGGAATGCCGAGCGTGAGCAGCGGCACCATCGCGCCCGAGGAGGCGGCGTTGTTCGCCGCCTCGGGGCCGACGAGGCCCGCCATCGCGCCTTTGCCGAACTTCTCCGGCGTGCGCGAGACCGACTTCTCGATCGAGTAGGACATGAGCGAGGCGACGGTCGCCCCCGCGCCGGGCAGCACGCCGACCACGAAGCCGAGCAGCGAGCCGCGCGCGAGCGCCCAGCGCGTTTCCACGTAGTCGCGCAGCTCGGGCCAGAAGCGCCGGCCCTTCTGCAGGCGGACGATGCCCCCGCTGCCCGAGGCGTGCAGCCCGCTCCAGAAGGCGTAGTACAGCTCGCCGAGGCCGAACAGGCCGATCGCCACCGGAATGAAATCGATGCCGCCGATCAGCTCGGCCGAGCCGAAGGTGTAGCGGCTGTTGCCCGTCTCGAGGTCGACGCCGACGGTGCCGAGCGCGAAGCCGACGAGCGCCGAAACCAGGCCCAGGCGCCAGTTGCCGCCGATCATGACGATGAGCGTCGAGAGCCCCATGAGCACGAGGAGGAAGAATTCCGGCGGGCCGAAGCTGCGCGCGAGCTGCGCGAACGGCGGCGCGAGCAGCGTGATCAGCACCACGCCGAGGGTGCCGCCGACGAACGAGGCGATCGCCTGCATGACGAGCGCCGGGCCTGCGCGGCCCTGCTGCGCAAGCGGGTAGCCGTCGAACGTGCTCGCCACCGACGAGGACTCGCCCGGCGTATTGAGCAGGATCGAGGTGATGGTGCCGCCGTACTGCGAGCCGTAGTAGATCGCCGCGAGCATGATCACCGCGCCCGCCGGATCCATGCCGAAGGTGATGGGCAGCAGCACGGCGAGCGCCGCCGCGGGACCGAAGCCGGGGATGATGCCGACCAGCATGCCGATCATCACGCCGGCGAACAGGTACGCCAGGTTGAGCGGCGACACGGCCACCGTGAAGCCGAGCCAGAGATTGGCGAACAGGTCCATCAGAAGCCGAACGGCCCACGCGGCACCGCCGCGTTCAACCAGACACGGAACACCACGTAGATGACGAGCGGCAGCAGCAGCGCGAGCAGGACGTTGTGCAGCGTGCGCCGCCGGTTGAGCAGCGCGAGCGTCGCCGCGAGGTACGCGACCATGGCGAGCAGCCCGCCGAGCAGCTCGAGCCCCGCGACGAACAGCGTCGACAGGACGACGAGCGCCGCGGTGACGCGCCAGTGCACGGAGACGGGCTCAGGCGCGGGGCGGCGCAATTCGTCCCACAGGCTCCAGGCGGTGAGCGCGACCAGCGCGACGCCGATGAGGCGCGGGAAGAAGGCGGGCCCGAGCCGGCCGGCCGACGACAGCCACGCCAGCTCCGCGAACGCGAACCAGGCGTAGCCGCAGGCGGCGGCGAGCAGGCCGGCGAGAAAGCCGGCGCGCATCTTCTACTTGATCGCGCCCGACTTCCTCAGGATGTCGGCGAACGTGCCCTGGGTCTTCTGCAGGAAGGCGCGGAAGTCCTCGCCGTACAGGATGTTCTCGGTGAGGACCTGCTTGTCGATGTAGGCCTTCCACTCCGGCGTGGCCACGACTTTCTTCATCGTGCCGATCCACCACTCCTGGGCCTCCTTCGGCACGTCGGGCGGCAGCACCAGGCCGCGCGGCAGCGAGATGCCGATCTCGTAGCCGAGCTCGCCGAAGGTCGGCACCTTGCCCAGCGCTGCGGGTGTGCTCTTGCCGCTGTAGGCGAGGGCGCGCATGTCGCCTGATTGCAAGAGACCCAGCACCTCGCCCGGATTGGACATGGCGGCGTCGAGCGCGCCCGACAGGAGCGCCGTGATCAGCTCGCCCTGCTTGTTGAACGCCACGTAGTTGAACGTGAATCCGGCCTTCTCCGAGACGAGCTTGGGCACGATGAAGTCGATGTTGACCGCGCCGATGCCGCCGATGGACGGTGGCTTTGCCTTGGCGGCGGCGATGAACTCCTGCAGGGTGGTGGCCTTCGAGCCCTTGTTGACCACCAGCAGCATGTCGTCGGAGGCGAGCAGCGCGATCGGCGTGAAGCTGCCGGGCTGCCAGGGCGTGTTGGCCTGCAGCGGCGTGGTGATGAAGCTGCCGCTGGTGCTGGTGATGTGGTACGGGTTGCCCTTCTGCGCGAACACGTAGCCCCAGCCCTTCGCGCCGCTGCCGCCGGGCTTGTTGTCGGCGACGATGGTCTCCGGGTAGAGCTTGTACTTCTCCAGGATCGCGATCAGCGTGCGCGACATGATGTCGTTGCCGCCCCCGGGACCGAAGGCGATGGTCCAGTCCAGGCGCTTGGACGGGTAGGGCTGCGCGCTCGCGGGTGCCGCGGCGAGCGCAGCGGCGGCCAGGCCGAGCGCGGCCGCCCATTTCGACAGGGTCATGGTCTGTTTCCTCCTCGTGCGATAGTCTCCCATAACTGCGAACGGAAAAGGTGGAACGGGAGAGCCGCATGGGCGCGAACGACGCCGGACAGGACCTGCTGTACGAAGTGCGCGACGGGATCGCCCGGGTGACGTTCAACCGGCCCCAGGCGCGCAACGCCCTGACCTTCGCCATGTACGACCGGCTGGCGGAGGTCTGCGAAATCGCCAACCGCGACCGCTCCATCAAGGCCATGCTGCTGACCGGCGCCGGGGAGAAGGCCTTCGCCGCGGGCACCGACATTTCCCAGTTCCGCGCCTTCGACAAGCCGCAGGACGCCCTGGACTACGAGGCGCGCATCGATCGGGTGCTCGGCGCGCTGGAGCGCTGCCGGGTGCCCACGGTGGCGGCGCTGCGCGGCGCGACCACGGGCGGCGGCGCGGGCATCGCCGTCTGCTGCGACCTGCGCATCGCGTCGAAGACCCTGCGCATGGGATTTCCCGTGGCGCGCACCCTCGGCAACACCCTGTCGAGCGGAAACTACGCGCGGCTCGCGGCCCTGATCGGCCCGGCGCGCGTCAAGGACATGATCTTCCGCGCGCGCCTGGTGCAGGCCGAGGAGGCGCAGGCGATCGGCCTGGTGACCGAGGTGGTGGACGACGCGCAGGTGCTCGCGCGCGCCGAGGAAGTCACCGCGTTGGTGGCGAGCCACGCTCCCCTCACGCTGCAGGCCGCCAAGGAAGCGCTGCTGCGGCTGCGCCCGAGCCTGCCGCCGGGCGCCGGCGACGACCTGATCCTGAAGTGCTACATGAGCCGGGACTTCCGCGAAGGCATGGAAGCGTTCCTCAACAAGCGCGCGCCCAGCTGGAAGGGCGAGTAAGGAGTCCTCGTGGGCACCGTGTTCAACTACGTTCTGCCGGTCGAGGAGACGCACTGGAAGTTCCAGGGCGCCTCGGAAACGGCGTTCACCTGGAATTACGACACGCAGAGCGAAGAGCTGCTGCGGCTGTACGCCAAGGGCAAGCAGCAGCAGTGGGACGCGGAAAAGCGCATCGACTGGTCGCAGGACGTGGATCCCGACGACCCCATGCAGATCGCCGAAGAGATGCTGCCGCTGTACGGCACGCCCCTCTACCAGCGGCTCTCCGATCGCCAGAAATCCGACCTGCGCTACCACAGCCAGGTGCACAACCTCTCGCAGTTCCTGCACGGCGAGCAAGGCGCGCTCGTCTGCGCAGCGCGCATCGTGCAGGACGTGCCGACGCTGGAATCCAAGTTCTACGCCGCCACGCAGGTGATGGACGAGGCGCGCCACGTCGAGGCCTACCGCCGGCTGCTGAAGGACAAGTTCCGCTTCGCCTACCCGATCGCGCCGCCGCTCAAGCGCCTGCTCGAGCAGGCGCTGACCGACAAGCGCTGGGATTTCACCTATCTCGGCATGCAGGTGCTGATCGAGGGCCTGGCGCTCGCCGCCTTCCAGCGCATCCGCGACTACGCGAAGAACTCGCTTTGCCAGGCGGTCAACGCCTACGTGATGCAGGACGAGGCGCGCCACGTCGCCTTCGGCCGCCTCGCGCTGCGCGACTACTATCCGCAGCTCACCGACGCCGAGCGGCGCGAGCGCGAGGAGTTCGTCATCGAGGGCTCCTATTTCCTGCGCGACCGGCTGAACTCCGCCGAGATGTGGGAGGCGATCGGCATCGAGCCGAAAGACGCCATGGACGCGCACTACGCCTCGGAGGGGCAGGTGCGCTTCAGGAAGCGCCTGTTCAGCCGCATCGTGCCTACGGTGAAGGACATCGGGCTGTGGAGCGAGCGCGTGCAGGCCGCGTACGCCGACATGGGCGTGCTGCACTACGGCGACCGGAACGCCCAGGAGATGCTCGACCGCGATGCCGCCGTGGCCGAGGAGTTCGACAAGCTGGTCGCGGCGCGCGCTAGCGCGCCAGCGTGATGACGGCGATGCCGGCGGCGAGGAACGCCATGCCGGCGAGCTCGAGCCAGGTCAGGCGCTCGCGAAAGAGCTTCCTCGACACCGCGTAGCTGAACACCATCTCCACCAGCCCGAGCGTGCGCACGTGCGCGGCGCTCTGCAGCGCGAAGGCGCTGAACCAGCCCACCGAAGCGGCGGCGCCCATGAAGCCGGCGAACAGCGACGGCCGCCACAGCCGGAACGTGGCGCCGACCACCGCGGGCGTCTTCCACAGCAGCCAGCCGCCGAGCAGCGCCGTCTGGATGAGCTGCGCCGCGGCGAGCGCGGTGGCCGCGTTCATGAGGAAAGATCCGTCCAGCGCGAGCGCCGCTCCGCGATAGCCGACGGCGGCGAAGGCGAAGCCCGCGCCCGAGGCGAGCCCGAGCAGCGCCGGCCGCGTGGCGAGGCCCGTGAGCAGCGCCGCGAACGGCCGTTGCGCATCGGCGGGCGAGAGCAGCAGCACGCCGAGCGTGCCGCAGGCCACCGCGAGCATCGCCGGCGGCGACAGCGGATCGCCGAGGAAAGCGAGGCCGAACACCGCGATCTGCAGCAGCTCGGTCTTGGAGTAGGCCACGCCGAGCGCGAAGCTGCGCGCCTGCATGGCGGCCAGCAGGAAGGCCGTGGCGGCGATCTGCGCCACCGCGCCGAGCGTCACCCAGCCGAGGAACGTCCAGCCTGGCGCGGGCGGCGGCTCAGCGCCCCATGCGTGGACGATCGCCAGCCATGCCAGCGCGAACGGCAGGCCGTACAGGAACCGCACCAGCGTGGCGCCCAGCGTCCCGAGCGAAGCCGTGAGGCTGCGCTGGGCGGTGTTGCGCAGCGTTTGGGCGAAAGCCGCCCACACGGTCAGCACGATCCACAGGCCGGGCATCGCGTCCACGACCGCGATCATAGGGTACGGCGGCGGGTGGACGGGGCTGCGGCTGCGAACCGATCGCCGGCGCGCTGGTGCGCCAGGCCGGCGGCATGGCGTGGCTGCGGCGACCGTCCTGTGGCGGCGAAGAGCGCGGGCGCGTTGGCGCTGGGGCCGAGTAAATCGGGCGCGACGGCGCCGGCTGCGCGGCGTGCGGGCGCGGCACATAGCCGAATCGCTTCTGCGCCTCGGGGTGGCGATAGCCGACCCCGCGCCGGTGCGACGGGTCGTGCTGCCACTTGCCGGGCTGCACGGGCTTGTACGTCTGCGTATAGCTGCGCGGCTTGTAGAACTGGTTGTACGGGTGCACCACCTTCACGTGGTGGTGATGCCAGTCCATGCCGCCGAAGAAGAACCCGGCGGTCACGCCGACGCCCACGCCCCACCAGAAGCCCGGCCGGACCACGGCATAGCCGTGCCACGGCGCCCAGGCGACCGGCGGATACGCTGGCCACCACCAGCCGCCATAGACCACCCAGGGATCGTAGTAGGGCACGTAGACGACGCGTGGATCGGCGTATTCGATGAGCACGGTGCTCCCGTCCTCCACGACGCGCACGCGCTCGTCGGGCTGCAAATGGCCCTCTGCCTTCGCCTTTTGCCGCAGCCGCTGCACGGCGTCCATGACCTCGCCTTCCTGCGCGAGGAACGCCTCGCCGAGCTGCCGGGTCCAGTCGAGCTTCTCGTCCATGCGGGCGAGCAGGTGGGGAAAGCCGAGCAGCGACTTGACGCTCGGGTCCCAGTCCTTGTCCCCGGCGGCGCGCACCGCTTCCTCGCCGAGCAGGCCGGGGTGCGCGCGCGACCAGCGCGCCGCTTCCACCACCTCCAGCGGGTAGGTGGCCGCCATCAGCACTTGCGAGAGCAGGGAATCCGGGTACAGGGCGACCGGCGCGAGCATCTGGTCGAGCTCGGCCTGCGAGAAGGCCGAGCGCTCCTCGGCGCGGGCCGCGGGCAGGGCGAGGACGAGTGCGGCGAGCAGGGCGATGAGTTTGCGCATGGGCAGCCTCCGCCCACGTTATAGCCCCGGGGCCGGGCGCAATCGCCCTAAAACCCGCCCGAATTGCAACAGAATGTTTCTGGCGCTGCCCTGGCTAGTCGGGCGTCGAGCCGCGCGCCGGGAGCGAAATCGCGCCCGAGAGCTCGTCCAGCGTCGCGCCTCCGGGGCCGCGCTCCGCGTTGGCCAGCGCGCTGGCGGCCTGCGTGCCCTTCTTCGGCCGGCCGGGACGGTAGAACAGGTGGAACGGCTTGACGGGCGGGACGGCGGGCGGCTTCTCCAGGAAGCGGCAATCCGACTCGGTCGGCATGCTCGCCATGGCGCCGATGCGCTTGCGGTTGAGAAACACCGTGTAGCGCAGCATCTGCGCCGAGCCGGCGATGGGTTGCGCGACGATCTCGTAGGCGCCGACCGTGAAGCGCCTTTGCTGCGGCAGGTCTCTGCGTGGCTTGGCCATCATTCGACGTTATACAGGAACCCTAGCCCCGGTGCCGCCGGCGGCGCGAGCGCAGCAGCAGCCAGCCGCCCAGCATGCCCCCCAGGTGCGCGAAATGCGCGACGCCGGAGGCAGTGCCGGTCACCCCGAAATACAGCTCGAGCGCCGCGAACAGCACGACGAACACGCGCGCCGGCAGCGGGATCGGCGGGAAGAGCAGGATCACGGTGCGGCGCGGGAAATACACGCCGTAGGCGAGCAGCAGGCCGTAGACGCCGCCGGAGGCGCCCACCGTGGGAAAGGGCGGCGCGCCCATCCAGCTGGTGACCGCGAGGTGCGAGAGCGCCGCGGTGACCACGCAGACCAGGTAATACTGCAGGTACCACGCCGAGCCGAACAGGCGCTCCACGTCCCGGCCGAAGGTGTACAGCGCGAGCATGTTGAAGCCGATGTGCAGCAGGCTGCCGTGCAGGAAGGCGTAGGTGAGGAGCTGCCAGGGCTCGAAATCCGGGCCGGCGCGCGGCCCGCTGGCCGGCGGCCAGAGGGCGAACTCCGCGAGCAGCGGCATGCCGGCGAGCTGCAGCACGAAGACGAGGATGTTGGCGCCGAGCAGCGCGCCGGTCACCGGCGGCATGGCTAGGGCTGCACCGGGGTGGGCGCCGGCAGGGGCAGGCCGCGGCGCGCCAGCTCGGCGCGCACCCGCTCGGGATAGTCGGTAATCAGCCCGTCGACACCCAGGTCGAGGAAGCGCTCGATGTACCCGGGCTCGTTCACGGTCCAGGGAACGACCTTCAGCTCGAGCTTGCGCGCCTCGATGAGCGTCGCGGAATCCAGCTCCTCGTAGTTCGGCGACCAGGTCCTGCCGCCCGCCGCCTGCACCGCCTTGGCCTGCGAGGCGTCGCCGCGGCGCCGCCCGGTCAGGTACACCGTGGCGATCTCCGGCGCGATGCGCTCGACCTCCCGCAGCGTGCGCCAGTCGAAGGATTGCACGCTGGCGCGCGCGGCGAGGCCGGCGGCGCGGATCTGCGCGACCACGGCGCGCGCGAAGGGCGCCGGGGCGAGCGTCTCCTCGGGGGCAGCGGGCGAGATCTTGGTCTCGATATTGAAGCGCACGTGGGTGTTGCCGGCCTTGCGCGCCAGCGCGAACACGTCCGCAAGGCGCGGGACGCGCGCACCGTCCGCGGGCTGCTGCTCGGGGTAGAGGTTGGCGTACGCGCTGCCCGGGCGCAGGCGCCCGACGTCGTAGCGCTGCAACTCCTCGAAGCGCAGCTCGCGCAGCAGCGGCGCCGGCGCCTCGATCCAGCGGCCGTCGGGCCCGCGCGCGATGTCGGGGTTGAGCCGGCGGTCGTGGTGAACGACGACCACGCCGTCCCGGGTCACGCCGACATCGAGCTCGAGCGTGTCGACGCCGACGGCAAGCGCGGCGGCGAAGCCGGGCAGCGTATTCTCGGGCGCCAGGCCGCGCGCGCCGCGGTGGCCCTGCAGGTCGAACGCGCCGGCGAACAGCGGGATAAAAAGGGCGGCCATTGCCCACAAGCGCGACATGGCTCGATACTACGCGAGCCATGCGCGAGGACATCCGGGCGTTTCAAATCGCTGTGCCGGAAGGCGCG
>DATFEJ010000199.1:0-2429 GCA_035251235.1 Burkholderiales bacterium | reverse complement strand
GCGCGGCGCGAGCGCGTCCGCGCCCGCGCGCCAGCCGTTCCAGTCGCCGACCACGGACACCGCGCTTGCGTTGGGCGCCCACACGCCGAAGCGCGCGCCGCCGCCCTTCGCCCCGAGGTGGCAGCCCAGGCGCTCGTACAGACGCGCGTGCGTGCCTTCGCGGAAAAGATAGGCATCATGCGCGGTCAGGGTCATGGCGCCATCCTCGCGTCTCTTTTAGCACAGCGACACGCATCGAACAAACCGTGCGCGAATCCGCCGGAACTTCGCGCCGCATCGGTGTCAAAATTGCGTTCGGCAACGACGGAATTCCCGCCAGGCAAATGAAGCTCTGGAATCAGCTGTTGCGTGACAACGCGCCGGAGGCGTGGCTGCTCGCCGCTGCGATCGCGGTCGCGGTGCTGCTCGCGATCTGGGCCGTACGCCGGTTGCGCCTGGTCACGCGCTTCGCCCGCGTCACCGGCACGCGGGCCGGTGACGCGGTCGCCGACGCCCTCAACGCGACGCGCGTGTGGCTGTTCCTGCCGCTCGCGCTGTTCGCGGGCGCCTCGGTGCTGCAGATCCCGGCACGCCTCGACCGGCTGCTCGAGAGCCTCGCCATGGTCGGCACGCTCGCGCAGCTCGCGGTCTGGGGCAACCGCCTGCTCGCCTACTGGCTGGCGCAGCGCATGATCGAGAAGCGCACCACCGATCCGGAGGCCGCGACCACGGTCACGCTGATCGGCTTCATCGCGCGCGCCTTCATCTGGACGCTGGCGCTGCTCCTGGCGCTCGACCAGCTCGGCTTCAACGTCACCGCGCTGGTGGCGGGCCTGGGCATCGGCGGCGTGGCCGTGGCGCTCGCGCTGCAGAACATCCTGGGCGACCTGTTCGCCTCGGCGGCCATCGTGCTCGACAAGCCCTTCGTGGTCGGCGATTTCATCGTCGTCGGCGAGCACGCGGGCACCGTGGAGAAAGTCGGCCTCAAGACCACGCGCGTGAAGAGCCTCTCCGGCGAGCAGCTGGTGTTCGCCAACGCGCAGCTGCTGGGCAGCCAGATCCGCAACTACAAGCGCATGCAGGAGCGGCGCATCGCGTTCACGCTCGGCGTCGCTTACGAGACGCCGCTGGAGAAGCTGCGCGTGATCCCGGGCTGGCTCAAGGCGGCCGTCGAGGCGCAGCCCGAGGTGCGCTTCGAGCGCGCGCACTTCAAGAGCTACGGCGATTCCTCGCTCGACTTCGAGATCGTGTACCACGTGCTGAGCCCCGACTTCGGCGTCTACATGGACCGCCAGCAGGCCATCAACCTGGCGATCTTCGAGAAGTTTGCGCAGGAAGGCGTGCAGTTCGCCTACCCCACGCGCACGCTGTACATTAGGCAGGACGCCACTGCGGTCCGCTAGGGAGGGAACATGAGCGCGCACGGAGGAGGGCGCGAGCGGCTTATCGTCGTGTCCAACCGGCTGCCGTTCACGTTCCGGCAGGACGCGCACGGGCGCTGGCGCGCGGAAGCCGGCGGCGGCGGGCTGGTGACGGCGCTGCTGCCGGTGCTGCGCAACCGCGGCGGCATGTGGATCGGCTGGACCGGCGCCGCCGGCGATCCCGCGGCCCTGCGCGAGGCGCTGGCGGAGGCGGGCGCCGGCGCCGGCTACCGCCTGGAGGGCGTCTCGCTGAGCGCCGAGGAGATGGACAAGTTCTATCTCGGCTTCTCCAACGAGATCATCTGGCCGCTGTTCCACGACCTGCAGTCGCTGTGCAACTTCGACCCGGCCTACTGGCGCACCTACTGCGACGTGAACGCCAAGTACGCCGACGCGGTGCTGGCGCACACCCGGCCGGGCGATTTCATCTGGGTGCACGACTACCACCTGATGAACGTGGCCGCGGAGCTGCGCCGCCGCGGCGTGCACTCGCGCCTGGGCTTCTTCCTGCACATCCCGTTTCCCTCGCCCGACCTGTTCATGAAGCTGCCTTGGCGGCTGACGCTGCTGCAGGCGCTGCTCGAGTACGACCTGGTCGGCTTCCAGACCGCGGACGACCGGCGCAACTTCGTGCAGTGCGCGCGCCTGCTGGTCAAGGACGTGGAGTTCGAGGGCCGCGGCCAGGTGCTGGTGGCGCGCCTCGGGCAGCGCGAGGTGCGCGTCGGCGCGTTCCCCATCTCCATCGACTACGCGGCGTTCCAGCGCCGCGCCGGCACCCCCGAGGTGACCGAGATGGCCGCCGAGCTGCACCGGCGCCTCCCCGAGCGGCGGCTGATCCTCGGCATCGATCGCCTCGACTACACCAAGGGCATCCCGCTGCGGCTGAAGGCGTTCGAGAACCTGCTCGAGCGCTACCCCGACCTGCGCGAGCGCGTCTCATTCCTCCAGGTGGTGGTGCCCAGCCGCGAGGACATCCCCGAGTACCACCGCCTGCGCACCGAGATCGAGCAGCTGGTCGGGCACATCAAC
>DATFEJ010000192.1:0-6211 GCA_035251235.1 Burkholderiales bacterium | reverse complement strand
CGCGGCGCGGCGCCCGCGGGCTCGGTCGCGCCGGCCATCGCGCGCTACCCGCGCGCCGTTACCTGCGCGCCTTGGCGGCCGTGTCGAGGATCAGCTGCAGGAGCTCTTTGGCCGGCGCGCCCTTGGCGGTCGTGTCGGCGACCCACTGGTCCCATACCGGCTGCGCGCCGATCTTGCGGAACTCGGCCAGCTCCTGCGCCGGGTAGGTCACGAACTCGAGCTTGCGCTTGAACAGCGGGATGTTGCGCTCGTCCGCCTTGCCGTAGGCCGCGATCAGCGCCTGCTTGACCTTCGGCCGCGCCTCCGCGAACAGCTTCTGGTACTGCGCCGGCAGCTGCGCCCAGGCGTTCTTGTTGATGAGTGTCGGGCAGGCCTGCGTGCCGGGCGCGAGGTTGGTGGTGAACCAGCTGCCGATCTCGTGCACCTTGTAGGACGCGTGCGCGTAGGTGGACGGGAAGGAGACCGCATCGACCGCGCCGCGCTCCAGCGAGGTGTACACCTCCGTCGCCGGAACCGAGGTGGGCACCGCACCGATGTTGCGCATGGCGTCGCCGATGCCGCCGATGGCGCGCACGCGCAGCCCCTTGTAGTCGGCGAGCGTCTTGGGCGCCTTGCCCTTGCCGATGAACTCGTACTGCGGCAGGAGGTTGGAGGCGTAGGGCATGGCGTTCCACTTCGCCAGCTCCTGCAGGATGTAGGGGTGCTGGTGATAGGCATCGTGCACCGCCCACTGCGTGTCGAAGTCCGGCAGCGGCAGGAACGGCAGGTCGAGGCCGGTGTACGCCGGATGCTTGTCCGGGTGGTAGGCCGAGCAGATGGTGGTCATCTGCAGGCCGCCGGCGTTCAGGATGTCGAGGATCTCCTTCTCGCCGCCGAAGGTGCTGTAGCCGATGACGATGGTGAACTTGCCGCCGGTGCGCTCCTTGACGTGCTGCGCGAGCGTCTCGATGCCGGCGGTGAAGGCGCGCGGCTTGCCCCAGGTGGCGAGCTTCCAATCGACCTTCGGGCCGTCCACGGTCTGCGCCTGGACGGTCCATGCGGCGAGCATCGCGGCCGCGGCAAAGCAGATACGGGTCTGGATTTTCATGGTCCCTCCTCCTCAGGGTGGACCTAGCCTACCGTGCCGGCGGCCTCAGGACAACCGCCGCGCGCGCGGCGGCACGAGCCGCAGCGTGACGAGCGTCGCCGCGGTCCAGCCGACGTAGAGCGCCGTGAACACCCACTCGGGCGCGCGGTAGTAGAGGAAGTAGCGCACCCAGCGGCCGACGAACGACTCGGCGCGGGCGCCGCCGCGCAGCAGGTCCTCCCACACGGTGAGCGGACAGGCCACGCCGATGATCGCCTCGAGCGCGACGAAGGCGATGGCGCCCAGATGCAGGTAGCGGAACCAGGGGTTGCGCACCCACGCCCAGCCGAGCGCGCCGCCAATCCAGGTCAGGATCAGGCCGCCGACGATGAAAACGACGATGGCGAAATGAAGGACGAGGAGGGCGTCAGCCGCGCTCACGCGGTCTCGCGGGATCCGCGATCCACTCGCTCCAGGAGCCGGCGTACAGCCTGCCGCCCTTCAATCCGGCAACTTCCATCGCCAGGAGGTTGTGACAGGCGGCGACGCCCGAGCCGCAGGCATGCACGACTTCCTCGGGGCGGCGGCCGGCGAGCACCGCTTCGAACTCCTTGCGCAGTTCCACGGGGCTCTTGTGCACGCCGTCTGCGGTCAGGTTGCCACTGTTGAAGCGGTTGAGCGACCCTGGAATGCGTCCGGCCTCCGGATCGATCGGCTCGGCTTCGCCGCGCCAGCGCGTCGGCGCGCGCGCGTCGAGGATCAGTTCCTTGCCGAGCTGTTGCGCGACGTGGGAGACATCCACCGCCATGTCGGCGCGCGGCTTGCCCGGATAGACGGTCGCCGGAAACTTCGGCACCTCTGCGGTGACCCTGCGGCCTTCCTTCGTCCACTTGGCGTAGCCGCCATCGAGCACCGCGACCGCCTCGTGCCCGACCCAGCGCAGCATCCACCACAGGCGCGCGGCCATCGCGCCGGAGCCGCCGTCGTAGCAGACCACCGTGTCGGACGCTTTCAGCCCCTGGGCGCCGAGCCAGGCGATGAACGTCGCGGGATCCGGCAGCGGATGCCGCCCGTTCTTTCCGCTCTTCGGCGCGGACAGATCGCGATCCAGGTGCGCGAACGCGGCGCCCGGAATGTGCGAGGCCCGGTACTGCTCCTCGCCCAGCTCGTGCTTCATCAGATCATGGCGGCAGTCGAACACGCGCCACTCGGGATGGCGCGACAGCGCCTCGGTGGAAGCGAGCGCGCTCAGCATTCGAGCTTGCGCCGCACCCACTCGTGGAAATGCACCATGGTGTCTTCCATGGGTGACTGGTACGGCCCCGCGTCGTCCAGCCCCTGCGTCCACAGCGCGCGCCGGCCGCGGTCCATGCGCCGGCAGATTTCATCGTCCTCCGCCGCGGTCTCGATGTAGGCGGCCTGCTGCGCCTCGACGAACTCGCGCTCGAACAGCGCGATCTCCTCGGGATAGTAGAACTCGACGACGTTGGTGGTGCGCGTCGGCGAGCGCGGGATGAGGTGGCTCACCACCAGCACGTTGGGGTACCACTCCATCATCAGGCCCGGGAACCAGGTCATCCACAGCGCACCCTGCTTCGGCGTGCGGCCTTCCAGGTGCTTGAGGCAGGCCTCGTGCCACTTGCGGTACACGGGCGTGCCCGGCTGGCCCAGGGCCTTCTTCGCCTGCACGATCTGCACCGACCAGTCCGCGCCGTAGTCGACGCGGAAGTTGTCGCAGTCGGTGAAGTTGCCCAGGCCCGGGTGGAACGGGTTGACGTGGTAGACCTCGAGGTACACCTCGATGAAGGTCTTCCAGTTGAAGTCGTACTCGTCGACCATCACGCGGTCGAGCACGTAGCCGGAGAAGTCCCAGTCGCCCATCGTGGTCATGCGCGCGAGCGCCTGGTGCGGGTCGGCGGGTCCGGCGAACAGCAAGCCGTGCCAGTTGGTGAGCGGCGTGGCGCCGAGCTTCACGCAGGGGTTCTCGGGGAAGTGCGGCGCGCCGAGCAGCGTGCCCTGCAGGTCGTAGGTCCAGCGGTGCAGCGGGCAGACGATGTTCTCGAGGTGGCCGCGGCCCTCGAGCATGATCGACTGTCGGTGGCGGCAGACGTTGGAAAGGAGCTCCACGCCGCCGGCGTTCCTCACCAGCACCTTCGCGTGGTCCATCCACGCCAGCGTCTGGTAGTCGCCGACGTTGGGCACCATCAGCTCGTGGCCGACGTAGTTGGCGCCGGCCTGGAACAGGCGCGATTTCTCCAGGGCGAAGACCGCGTCGTCGAAGTACCAGGACACCGGCAGCTGGCTGCTGGCCGGCGTCAACTGGCGGGGGCTCAGGGGGGCGGACATGGGGTCCCGGATGCGGAAAAAATGGCGCGCATTCTACTCCACGGAAGGTTTGACCGGGGAAGCGGCGCGCGGGCACACTGCGCGGCATGGCCAAGCCCGGTTCCGAGACCACGTTCGAGCGCGCGCTGGCCGAGCTGGAGAAGCTCGTGGCGCAGATGGAGGGCGGCAAGCTGTCCCTCGAGCAGGCGCTGGAGGCGCACAAGCGCGGGCTGGAGCTGGCGCGCTTCTGCCAGGAGCGCCTGGACGCCGCGCAGCGCCAGGTCAAGGTGCTCGAAGGCGAGGTGCTGAAGAAGCTCGCCCTGGAACCCGATCCCGGTGACGGCGCCTGAACCGGGGTTCGCGGCCTGGATGGGCGACATCCAGGCGCGGATGGAGGCGGCGCTGGCGAGGTTGCTGCCGGCGCCGGGCATCGCGCCGGCGCGCCTGCACGCCGCCATGCGCTACGCGGTGCTCGAAGGTGGCAAGCGCGTGCGCCCGCTGCTGACGTTCGCCGCGGGGGAGGCGGCGCGCGCGCGGCCCGAGCGGCTCGAGGTGGCGGCCGCCGCGGTCGAGCTGATCCACGCCTATTCCCTGGTGCACGACGACCTGCCGTGCATGGACGACGACGTGCTCCGGCGCGGCAAGCCCACGGTGCACGTCGAGTACGACGAGGCGACCGCGCTGCTGGTCGGCGACGCCCTGCAGTCGCTCGCCTTCCAGCTGCTCGCCGAGCAGCCGCTGGCCGACGAGCCGACGGCGCAGCTCGACATGCTGCGCCTGCTGGCGGCGGCCGCGGGCTCGCGCGGCATGGCGGGCGGCCAGCAGATCGACCTCGAGTCGACCGGCAAGCCGCTCAGCGTGCCCGAGCTCGAAGCGATGCACATCCACAAGACGGGCGCGCTCATCCGCGCGGCGGTGCTGCTCGGCGCGGCCTGCGGTGGCGCGCCCGAGGCGCTGCGCGCCCGGCTCGACCACTACGCCAAGGCCGTGGGCCTCGCCTTCCAGGTGGTGGACGACGTGCTGGACGCGGAAGCCTCCAGCGCGACGCTGGGCAAGACCGCCGGCAAGGACGCGCGCCAGGGCAAGCCCACCTACGTGTCGATCCTGGGAATGGCGCGCGCGCGCGAGCTGGCGCAGGAACTGAGGCACAATGCGCAGGAGGCTCTGGCGCCGCTCGGCGCCGAGGCGAGGCGGCTGCGGGAACTCGCCGACTTCATCGTACTCAGAAAGTTCTAGGCATGGCCACCATCACCGACGAGCTGCCGGCGGGGGAGGAGAACCCGGCGCCCTACGCGCTGCTGCGCACCATCGACGATCCCGCGCAGCTGCGCCGGCTCGAGCGCAGGCAATTGCACCAGCTCGCCGGCGAGCTGCGCGCCTTCGTGCTCGATTCGGTGTCCAAGACCGGCGGGCACCTGTCCTCGAACCTCGGCACGGTCGAGCTGACGATCGCGCTGCACAAGGTGTTCGAGACGCCGGAGGACCGCATCGTCTGGGACGTCGGCCACCAGACCTACCCGCACAAGATCCTCACCGGGCGGCGCGAGGCGATGGCGCAGCTGCGCATGCTCGGCGGCATCTCCGGCTTCCCGCGGCGCGGCGAGTCGGTCTACGACACGTTCGGCACGGCGCATTCCTCGACCTCGATCTCGGCGGCGCTCGGCATGGCGGTGGCGGCCAAGGCGAAGGGCGAGCAGCGCAAGTGCGTGGCGGTGATCGGCGACGGCGCGATGTCGGCGGGCATGGCCTTCGAGGCGCTGAACAACGCCGGCGCCATGGACGCGGACCTGCTGGTGATCCTCAACGACAACGAGATGTCGATCTCGCCGCCGGTGGGCGCGCTCACCAACTACCTGGCGCGGCTGCTCTCGGGCAGCGTGTACTCGACCGCGCGGCGCGCGAGCGAGCACATCCTGAAGCGCGTGGGCGTGTGGGAGTTCGCTCGGCGCACCGAGGAGCACGTGAAGGGCATGGTGACGCCCAGCACGCTGTTCGAGGAGTTCGGCTTCAACTACATCGGGCCCATCGACGGCCACGACCTGGACACGCTGATCGCCACGCTCACCAACATCCGCAAGCTCAGCGGGCCCCAGTTCCTGCACGTCATCACGCGCAAGGGCCAGGGCTACAAGCTCGCCGAAGAGGACCCGATCGCCTACCACGGCCCGGGCAAATTCGATCCGGCCGAGGGCCTGAAGAAAGCGGCCCCCGGCAAGCCCACCTACAGCCAGGTGTTCGGCGACTGGCTGTGCGACATGGCGCGCGCGGACGAGCGGGTGGTGGCGATCACCCCGGCGATGCGCGAGGGCTCGGGCATGGTGCGCTACTCGGAGGAATTCCCGCAGCGCTACTTCGACGTCGGCATCGCCGAGCAGCATGCGGTGACGTTCGCCGCCGGCATGGCCTGCGAGGGGCTGCGCCCGGTGGTGGCGATCTACTCGACGTTCCTGCAGCGCGGCTACGACCAGCTGATCCACGACGTCGCCATCCAGAACCTGCCGGTGACCTTCGCGCTCGATCGCGGCGGGCTGGTGGGCGGCGACGGCGCCACGCACAACGGCGCGTTCGACTTCGCGTACCTGCGCACCGTGCCCAACCTCACCGTGATGGCGCCGGCCGACGCGGCCGAGTGCCGCGGCATGCTGACGACGGCCGTGCGGCTCGGCGCGCCCGCGGCCGTGCGCTACCCGCGCGGCGCGGCAGTGGGCGAAGCGAAGCCGGGCCTCGAGCCGCTGCCGGTGGGCAAGGGCGAGCTGCGGCGCAGCGGCAAGCGCGTGGCGATCCTTGCCTTCGGCGCGATGCTCAAGCCCGCGCTGGAGG
>DATFEJ010000140.1:0-5321 GCA_035251235.1 Burkholderiales bacterium | reverse complement strand
CGAGCCGCTCGGCGTGCTCGCCGGCACGACGCCCGTCGGCCTGGGGCGCCTGTTCGGCGCGCTGCCCGGCGCGAACGACGGCGTGGTGCGCGTGGAGGAAACGGAAGTCGACGGCATGCGCGAGCGCATCGTGCTGCCGGTGGCGCACAGCACGATGCTCGTGTCGGCGCGCGTGGCGGCGCAGGCGGTGTCGTTCCTGAATGATGCGCGCTTTCTTCCTCGCCGCTAGCGCCTGCGCGCTGTGCGGCTGCGAGACGCTCGCCTACTACGGGCAGGCCGTCGGCGGGCAGCTGGCGATCGCGGCGCGCGCGCGGCCGGTGGTCGAGGTGCTCGAGGATCCGGCGGCCTCCGCGCAGTTGAAGGACCGGCTGCGCGCGGCCACGGCGATCCGCGACTACGCCACCGGCGCGCTCGGCCTGCCGGAGGGCGGCGCGTACCGCAGCTACGCCGAGCTCGGCCGGCCGTACGCGCTGTGGAACGTGGTCGCCGCCCCCGAGTTCTCGCTCGAGCCCGTGCAATCGTGCTTTCCGATCGCGGGCTGCGTCGCCTACCGCGGTTACTTCGACCGCGCGGACGCGCTGCGCCATGCCGCCGCGCGCCGCGCGGCCGGGTACGACGTCCTTGTGTACGGCGTGCCGGCGTATTCCACGCTCGGCTGGTTCGATGACCCGCTGCTCTCCACCTTCATCGGCGACGCGGACACGGAGCTCGCGCGGCTGCTGTTCCACGAGCTCGCGCACCGCGTCGCCTACGTGCAGGACGACTCGACGTTCAACGAGTCCTTCGCCGTGGTGGTCGAGCGCGAAGGCCTGCGCCGCTGGCTGCGCGATGCGGGACGCGGGGGCGACGCGGGGCGGGTTGCCGAGGCGCAGGCGCGCCGCGGCGAATTCGAGCGAGTGATGCAGGAAGCGCGCGCTCGGCTGCGCGCGCTCTATGCGCAAGGGCTCGCCGTGGAGGAGATGCGCCCGCAAAAGCGCGCAGCGCTCGCGCCGCTCAGGCCCTGGCTGGCGCGCCTGCGCGGCTTCGAGGGCGCCGAGGCGAACAACGCGCTGGTGGCCGCGTACGCCACCTACACGGAGAAGGTGCCGGCCTTCGAGCGCCTGCTGGCGCAGGCGGGCGGCGAGCTGCCGCCCTTCTACGCGCGCGTGCGCGAGCTCGCCCGGCTGCCGCGCGCCGAGCGCGACGCCGCGCTCAGGTAGGCGCGATTTCGGCCGCGCGGAAGGCCTGGATCGAGGCCTTCATCAGGCGGTCATTGACGGCCTTCGCGGGCGGGAGGCTCTCCTTGCCGCAACCCGCGCAACGGTACCTGGGAATCGCGACCTGCACGTCGAATGCCTCCAGTCCCTTGAGCGCGATGGCGCGTCTGGCCTCGATTCGCTCCGCGGCGGGCGCGGCAAGCTCTGCGCCGCAGCCGGGGCAGTGCAATCGCGTGCGCAGCAGGCCCTTTTCCGCCGCCGCTTCAAGCGTCGTCAACGGCTCCCCGGCGACGAATGCCTGCATCATGCGCAAGGCGAACTCGGGCGCGACGAAGCGTTTGTGGCCGTCAGGGCAGCGCATCGCCGGCATGCGCTCGATGCGCATCCATACCCCCTGATCCTCCCCCGCGATGGGGTCCAGGACGGTCATGGTCATTTCGCCCTTGCATTGCATGCAGCGCCGGGTGTTGAGCTCCATTGCGGCCTCCCTTCCTTCGGTGACCAGCCGAAGATACTGCTTGTTCCCCGCGAGGTGGCGATGCTGCGGGGCAACAGTGCTTCCAGCGCAGTGCGGGTCAGGTCAACGGGAGGTCGACGTGCTGCACGAACGGCGGGCGCTGGCGCAGCCGCTCGAACCAGGCCTCGAGATTGGGCAGCGTCGGCCGCTCGATCGGCACGCGCAGGTAGCGCTGCACCTCGCAGCCGATCGGGATGTCGCCCATGGTGAAGTTCCGGCCGGCGACATAGGGCTTGTCCGCGAGCGCCTGGTCGAGCAGCGCGGCGAGCTCCTGGCTCGCTTTGGTACCGTCCTCGATCGCTTTGAGATTGCGCTTCTCGGGCGGCGTGCGGATCAGTCCCCAGAACACGTCGCGCATTGCGCGCTGGAAGCTGAAGGCCCAGTCCATCCAGCGCTCGGCGTCGGCGCGCGCCCTCAGGTCGGAGGGGCAGAGCTTGCCCATCGAATGCTTGGCGCACAGGTAGCGCACGATGGTGTGCGACTCCCAGAGCGTGAACCCGTCGTCGTCGATGGTGGGCACCAGGCCCGTCGGGTTCATCTTCAAGTACTCGGGCGTCTTGTTCACGCCGAACTGCATCCCCGCGTCGAGGCGCTCGTGCGGCAGGCCGAGCTCGCCCACGCACCACATCGCCTTCTTCACGTTGACCGAATTGACCCGGCCCCAGATCTTGAGCATCGTCAGAACCCCACTGCCTGGCCGTCGCGCCGCGGATCGCTGGCGGCGATGTAGCCGCCCTCGGTCCGCCAGATGAGCTGGGCGCAGCCGAACTGGTTGTAGTCGTCGACGTGCACCAGGCGATGCCCGCGGCGCTGGAGCTCTTCCAGCGTCGCGTTCGGGAAGCCGCCGTCCTCGACGCTCACGTCCATGCCCTGCACGAAGCGGAAGCGCGGGCCGTCGCACGCGGCCTGCGGGTGCTGGTCGTAGTCGGCGATGCGCACCATGACCTGCGTGTGCCCCTGCGGCTGCATGGTGCCTCCCATGACACCGAAGCTCATGACGGGCTTGCCGTCCCTGGTGAGGAAGCCGGGAATGATCGTCTGGTACGGGCGCTTCCTCGGGCCGACCTGGTTGGGATGCCCGGGCTTGAGGGAGAACGTGCCGCCGCGGTTCTGCAGCGAGATGCCGGTGCCCGGCACCACCACGCCCGAGCCGAAGCCCATGTAATTCGACTGGATGTAGGAGATCATCATCCCCGAGGCGTCCGCGGCGGTGAGGTACACCGTGCCGCCCTTGGGCGGGTGGCCGGGACCGAAGTCCTGGGCCTTCTTCGGGTCGATGCGCTTGGCGCGCTCCTTGAGGTAGCCCGGATCGAGCATGTGCTGCGGCGTGACCTCCTTCATGTGGTCGAGGTCGGCGACGTACGCCCACGCGTCGGCGAAAGCGAGCTTCACCGCCTCGATCTGCAGGTGCACGCTGTCCGGGCCGTCCACCTTGTGGCTTCGCATGTCGAAGTGCGACAGGATGCCGAGCGCGATCAGCGCGACGATTCCCTGGCCGTTCGGCGGGATCTCGTGCAGCGTGTAGCCGCGGTAGTTCATCTGGATCGGCGCGATCCAGTCCGAGGCGTGCGCGGCCATGTCGGCGGCGGTCATCACGCCGCCGTGCTGCTTCGCGTGTGCAGCGATCTTCTCGGCGAGCGGCCCCTTGTAGAACGCGTCGCCCTTCGTCCTCGCGATCGCTTCGAGCGTCGCGGCGTGGTCGGGAAAGCGGAACACTTCCCCCGGATTCGGCGCGCGGCCGCCCGGCATGAAGGCTTCGGCAAAGCCCGGGTGCACCTTCAGCTCCGGCACCTGCGCGGCCCACTGTTTCGCGATCGTCGGCGAGACGAGGAACCCCTCGCGCCCGTAGCGGATGGCCGCCTCGAAGAGCTTCTCGAACGGCAGCTTGCCGAACTTCTCCGAGAGCATGCGCCACGCCGACACGCAACCCGGGACGGTGACCGAGTTCCAGCCGCGCTGCGTCATCTGCTTCTGGTCCTTGAAGAACTCCGGCGTCCAGCCCGCGGGCGAGCGGCCCGAGGCGTTCAGGCCGTGAAGCTGCTTGCCGTCCCAGAGAATGGCGTAGGCGTCCGAGCCGATGCCGTTCGACACCGGCTCTACGAGCGTCAAAGTGATGGCGGTGGCGAGGATCGCGTCCACGGCGTTGCCGCCTGAGGCGAGCATCTGCAGCCCGGCCTGCGCGGCGAGCGGCTGCGAAGTGGAGACGATGTTCCTGGCGAGGACGGGCTTGCGCGGCCAGGCGTAGGGGTTGGTCCAGGCGAAGGGGGTCATGGATAAGCGGATAAGGGAACGCGATATTGTAGGGTGAGGATCTGTCTCCGCGCGCCCGTTTCGCTCGCGTCCTCCGAGCGCGTCACGTAGGATAGCCGCCGGCGTCGGCAGTCGCGGATCGTCCAGGGAGGGTGAGCCAATGCCGCCGGTCAGCAATGCGGCCGTCCCTGCTGCGACGGTCGGGGAGCGCATCGTGCGCCCGGAGTTCACCGGGACCGCGCGCGAGTATTTCCGCATCTGGATCGTCAACCTGTTCTTCACGCTGATCACGCTCGGCGTGTACTCGGCGTGGGCGAAGGTGCGCAAGAAGCGCTACTTCTACGGCTCGACGAAGCTGGACGGCGACAGCTTCGATTACTTCGCCAGCCCCAAGGCGATCCTCAAGGGGCGCATCGTCGCCTTCGTCCTGCTCGTGGTCTACGCGTTCAGCACCGAGCTGTATCCCGCGTCGGCCTACGGGTTCTGGGCCGCGTTCGCGTTCGCGCTGCCGTGGCTGGTGGTGCGCGCGCTCGCCTTCAATGCGCGCAACTCGGCGTGGCGCGGCCTGCGCTTCGATTTCACCGCGACGCCGCGGGAGACGACGAAGGTGTACATCGGCATGCCGCTCGTCGTGCTGCTCACCGCGGGGCTCGCGTACCCCTGGTTCATGGCGCGGCAGAAGTCCTTCGTCGTTTCGCGCCACGCCCTCGGCCGATCGCGCTTCGCCTGCGAGGCGCCCGCGAGGGGCTTCTTTGCCGCGTACCTGATCGCCGGTCTGCTCGCGCTCATCCTCCTCGCGCCGATCGGATTCCTGATGATCTACGCCCTCACGAAGCTGGAGTTGCCCGAGGAATACGCCTGGGCGGCGCTCTATGTGCCGATCGCCCTCATGTACGTCGTGTATGCGCTCGTCTACGCCCTCGTCCAGGCGCGCACCGCCAACCTCGTCTGGAACGCCGCGTACGGGTCCGGCGTGCGCTTCGCCAGCACGCTCTCCTGGGGCAGGCTCGCGCGGCTCTACGTGGGCAACGTGATCGCGGCGGCAGCGACCGCCGGCCTGCTCATTCCGTGGGCGGTGGTGCGCACGCTGCGCTACCGGCTCGAGAACTTCTCCGTCGCCGTGGACGGCGATCCGGTGTTCGACGCGAACCCGACGCTCGAACGCGTGGGGGCGACCGGCCAGGAATTCGGCGACATCTTCAACTTCGATCTCGGGCTGTGAGCGTCCTCCAGGCGATCTACTTCGATGGCAAGACCTCGCGCCGCCACCCGGTGAGCGTGCTGCTGGCGGCCGGCCGGCTCAAGGTGGTCGGCCGCGACGTCGACGCGCAGTTCGACGCGCGGCGCGTGCGCCGGTC
>DATFEJ010000001.1:0-8051 GCA_035251235.1 Burkholderiales bacterium | reverse complement strand
GGTGAGCGCCCTGCTCGGCGCCTCGTTCGACGGCAGCGCGCGGCCGATGGCCACGGCCGCCGCGGCCGCGGGCCTGGGCGCTTTCCTGATCCAGAGGACGTGGCTGCGTGGATCGCGTTGACGCCGTCGTGGTCGGCGCGGGCCTGGTGGGCCTCGCCTGCGCGCGCGCGCTGGCGCTCGCCGGGCGCGAGGTCGTGATCCTGGAGGCCGAGGACGCGATCGGCACGCATACGAGTTCCCGCAATTCCGAGGTGATCCACGCCGGCATCTACTACCCGCAGGGCTCGCTCAAGGCGCGCGCCTGCCTCCAGGGGCGCGAGCGCCTGTACGCCTACTGCGCCGAGCGCGGCGTGCCGCACCGGCGCTGCGGCAAGCTGATCGTCGCCACCGACGCCGCGCAGCGCGACGAGCTGGAGGGCATCCGGCGCAAAGCGCACGCCAACGGCGTGACCGACGTCGAGCCCGTCAGCCTTGCCGAGGTGCGCGCCATGGAGCCCGAGATCGCGTGCGTCGCGGCGCTGCACTCGCCTTCGACCGGTATCGTCGACAGCCACGCCCTGATGCTCGCCTACCTCGGCGACGCCGAGCGCGCGGGCGCGATGCTGGCGCTGAAGAGTCCGCTGCGCAATGCCGTCGTGCGCGCGGGCGGCATCGAGCTGCACGTCGCCGGCGCCGAGCCGGTCCTCGCCGCGCAGGTGGTGAACAGCGCGGGGCTGCGCGCGCCGAGCCTCGCGCGGCGCATCGCGGGCTATCCGGCCGGGCTCGCGCCGCCCGAGCTGTACGCCAAGGGCAACTACTACACGCTGGCCAGGCGCCCGCCCTTCGCGCGGCTCGTCTACCCCGTGCCCGAGCCGGGCGGCCTGGGCGTGCACGTCACGCTCGACCTCGGCGGACGCGCGCGCTTCGGCCCGGACGTGGAATGGGTGGAGAGCATCGACTACACGGTCGATCCGCGGCGCGCCGAGCGCTTCTACGCGGCGATCCGTCGCTACTGGCCCGGCCTGCCCGACGGCGCGCTCGAGCCGGGCTACGCCGGCATCCGGCCGAAGATCTCGGCCCAGGGCGCGCCCGCGGCGGACTTCGTCGTCCAGGGCCCGCGCGCGCACGGCGTGGCGGGCCTGGTGCACCTGTTCGGCATCGAGTCGCCGGGATTGACAGCGTCGCTCGCGCTGGCCGATGATGTCTGCGCTCTTCTCAACGATCCATCCCAGGGGAAAGAATGAAATCCAGAATCGCAGTGCTGTTCGCCGCGTCGGCCGTCTTCGGACTGGCGCAGGCGCAGACCAAGTGGGACATGCCCACGCCTTACGCCGAAGGCGAATTCCACACCCGCAACGTCAAGCAGTTCGCCGAGGACCTGAAGAAGGCCACCAGCGGCGCGCTCGAGATCACCGTGCACGCCAACGGCTCGCTCATCAAGCATCCGGACATCCTGCGCGCCGTGTCCACCGGCCAGGTGAACATCGCCGAGTTCCTGCTCGGCCAGTTCGGCAACGAGGACCCGGTGTTCGCCGCCGACAACGTGCCCTTCGTGGCCACCGGCTACGACAACGCCTGGAAGTTCTACCAGGCGCAGAAGCCGCTGCTCACCAAGAAGCTCTCCGGGCGCGGACTGACGCTGCTCTACTCGGTGCCCTGGCCCGGCCAGGGGATCTACACCAAGGAGCCGCTCAACTCGGTGGCCGACCTGAAAGGCACCAAGTTCCGCACCTATTCGCCGCTCACCGCGCGCCTCGCCGAGCTGCTGGGCGCGAGCCCGACGGTCATCCAGGTGCCCGAGATCCCGCAGATGTTCGCCACCGGCGCCGTGCACGCGATGATCACCTCGTCGGCCACCGGCACCTCGACCAAGGCCTGGGAGTTCGTGAAGAACTACTACACCACCAGCGCCTTTCACCCGAAGAACGTGGTGGTGGTCAACACGCGCGCGTTCAAGGGCCTGCCCAAGGCGCAGCAGAGCGCCGTGCTGGCGGCAGCGAAAGCCGCCGAGCCGCGCGGCTGGGAGATGTCCAAGACGCGCGAGAAGGAAGGCGACGAGCTGCTCGCCAAGAACGGCATCGCCGTGCGCGCGCCCGACCAGGGCATGAAGTCGGCGTTCGCCAAGGTCGGCGCGCAGATGGCGCAGGAATGGGAGAAGTCCGCCGGCGCCGACGGCCAGGCGATCCTGAAGGCCTACAAGAAGAAATAGGTTGAGGCGGTTTCTCGACCGCCTGTATGCCGCGAGCGGGGCGCTCGCGGCGGCCTGCCTCGGCTCGATCGCGGTCGTCATGCTGGCCCAGGCCGGCATGCGCGAGGCGGGGCTGCTGCTGCGCGGGGCGGACGACATCGTGGCGTGGCTGTGCGCCGCGAGCGCCTTCCTCGCCCTGGGCCATACCTTCCGCCGCGGCGAGCTGGTGCGCGTCGGGCTGCTCATCGAGCGCCTGCCCGCCGCGCTGCGCCGCCGGGTGGCGCTCGCCGCGCTCGGCCTCACGGTCGTCTTCTGCGGCTACATGGTGTACGCCGTGCTGCGCTTCGTCTACGAGAGCTGGCAGTTCGGCGAGGTGGCGCAGGGGCTGATCCAGATCCCGATCTGGATCCCGCAGACGAGCTTCGCGCTCGGCGCGGTGATCCTGTTCGTCGCGGTGCTCGATGAGCTCGTGGTGCTGGCGCGCGGCGGCACGCCCGCCTATCAGGCTGCCGAGGACGAGCGCCGCGCCAGCAAGGACTTCAGCGAGACGCTGTGAGCGCCGTCACCGTCTCCCTGATCCTGTTCGCCGTGCTGCTGTTGCTGCTCGCCAGCGGGGTGTGGATCGCCATCGCCATGGGCGCGGTGGCCTGGCTCGGCCTGCAGTTCTTCACCACCAGCCCGCCCGAGGTGAACCTGTTCCAGGCCTTCTGGGGCTCGAACGCTTCCTGGACGCTCGCCGCGCTGCCGCTTTTCGTGTGGATGGGCGAGATCCTGTTCCGCACCAAGCTCTCGGACGAGATGTTCGAGGGTCTCGCGCCGTGGCTGGGCTGGCTCCCGGGGCGCCTGATGCACGTCAACGTCTTCGGCTGCGGCATCTTCGCCGCGGTCTCGGGCTCGTCCTCGGCCACCTGCGCCACCATCGCCAAGGTGGCGCTGCCCGAGCTCATCAAGCGCGGCTACGATGAGAAGACTTGCCTGGGCTCGCTGTGCGGGGCCGGCACCCTGGGGCTCCTCATCCCGCCCTCGATCATCATGATCGTGTACGCGGTGGCCGCCGAGGTGTCGATCCTCAAGATGTTCGTCGCCGGCGTGCTGCCGGGCATCCTGCTGATCTCGCTCTTTTCCGGCTACATCATCGCCTGGGCGCTGCTCAACCCGGACAAGACGCCTCGCCACGTGGACGACCTCGGGTTCCTGGAGCGCGTGCGCAAGGCGCGCAACCTGATCCCCGTCCTGCTGCTCATCGGCTTCGTCATGGGGGTGATGTTCACCGGCTACGCCACCGCCACGGAAGCCGCCTCCTTCGGCGTACTCGGCGCGCTGGCCATCGCCGCCTGGAGCCGCTCGCTCACGCGCGCGAACTTCTGGGCGAGCCTGATGGGCGCGACGCGCCTGTCCTGCATGATCCTGTTCATCCTCGCCGGCGCCGCTTTCTTGAGCTCGGCGATGGCCTTCACCGGCATCCCGCGCGCGCTCGCCGAGTGGGTCGTGTCGCTGGGCGTCTCCCCCGTCGGCCTGATCGCGGTGCTGGCGCTCATCTACCTGCTGCTCGGCACGGCGCTCGACGGCATCTCGATGATCGTGCTCACCACCTCGATCGTGCTGCCGATGGTGGAAGCCGCGGGCTTCGACCTCATCTGGTTCGGCATCTTCATCGTCATCCTGGTCGAGATCGCCGAGCTCACCCCGCCGCTCGGCTTCAACCTGTTCGTGCTGCAGACCATGAGCGGGCGCGACTCCAACTACGTCGCGCTCGCCTCGATTCCGTTCTTCGCCATGATGGTGCTCGCGCTTGTCGTCGTCATCGCCTTTCCGCAGATCGCCACCTGGCTGCCGGATGCCTTGCTCGGGGTGACGAAGAAATAGGGACAGACCCCATATGTCCGAGCCCATCTACCTGACGAAGGACATCCGCCGCATCGAGGCGGCGGCCAAGGACCTGCCGCTCATGGAGCGCGCGGGCGCCGCCGCCGCGGAGCTCGCCGCGCAGCTGTGCTCGGATACGGCCAAGGACGTGCTGGTGCTCGCCGGGCCCGGCAACAACGGCGGCGACGCGAAGATCGTCGCCGAGCGCCTGCGCCAGCAGTTCTTCCGCGTCACGCTCGCCGGGCCCGCGGCTGCCGCGACGCTGCCGGTGGACAAGCGCTGGGGCCTGGTGGTGGACGGACTGTTCGGCATCGGCCTCGAGCGCCCGGTGGAGGGGGAGTTCGCGCGCCTGGTCGACTACGCGAATTCGCAGCGCTGCCCGGTTCTGGCGCTGGACATCCCGAGCGGCCTCGATTCGGATACCGGCCGCGTGCTCGGGCGCGCCGTGCGCGCGACGCACACCATCACCTTCATCGCGCTCAAGCCCGGCCTGCTGACGCTCGACGGGCCGGACCAGTGCGGCGAGATCACGGTGGCCGGCCTCGCGCTCGACCTGAAGAAGCTCGCGCGGCCCACGGCGTGGACCGCGAGCCACGGGCTGTTCGCCGAGGCGCTCAAGCCGCGCCCGCGCAATTTCCACAAGGGCAAGGCCGGCTCGCTCGCCATCCTGGGCGGCGCCGCGGGCATGACCGGCGCGGCGCTGCTCGCGGGCCGCGCGGCGCTCAAGCTCGGCGCGGGCCGCGTTTACGTGGGCATGCTCGAGGAGACGAGCCTCGACCCGGTGACGCCCGAGCTCATGCTGCGCCATCCCGACGACGCGCTGGGCCAGGACCTCGACGCGATGGTCGTCGGTCCGGGGCTCGGGCAAAGCGAGCGCGCCGAGGCGCTGGTCGGCGCCGTGCTGGCGAGCGACATGCCCTGCGTGCTGGACGCCGATGCGCTCAACCTGATCGCCGACAGCAAGGACCTGCGCGCTGCCTGCGCCAAGCGCCGGGCCGACACGCTGCTCTCGCCGCATCCGGGCGAGGCGGCGCGCCTGCTCGGCTCGAGCATCCCGGAAGTGCAGCAGGACCGCGTCGCGGCCGCGCAGCGACTGGCGCGCGAGTTGAACGCGCACGCGTGCCTCAAGGGCAACGGCAGCGTGCTCGTCGCGCGCGACGGCCACTGGTTCATCAACACCACGGGCAATCCCGGCATGGCTTCCGCCGGCATGGGCGACGTGCTCTCGGGCATCCTCGGCGCGCTGCTCGCGCAGCGCCTCACGGGCGAGGCGGCGCTGGTGCTCGGCGTGCACCTGCACGGCGCGGCCGCCGACGCGGCCGGCCACGGCGTGGGCCTCACCGCCTCGGAGCTGATCGAGCCCGCGCGCCGGCTCTGGAACAGCTGGCTCGCCAATTAGGGACAGACCCCATTTTTCTCATTTGCGAATGAAGTGCAAATGAGAAAAATGGGGTCTGTCCCCAATTACTCGCAGTTGTAGAACGCCTTGCGCTGCTGAAAGCTGATGGCGTCCAGGTCCTCGGGGTGGCGCGGCCGGCCCTGGCTGTCCAGCACGCGCGCTTCCAGCACCGCGAGCCGCTTCTCCAGGCGCGCGGTCTGCGGATCGGCGTTGAGCTGCGCGAAGCGCTGGCGCAGTTCCTTCAGATCCGCCGCGCGCCCCTCGACCTCGGCGAGCACGATGGCGCGCCGCAGCTTGCGCTTCTCGCACTGCACCGGTTCGAGCTGCGCCGAAACGTCGATGAACTCCTGCGCCTCGGGCGTGAGGCCGAGCGCGGCGCACGGCCACAGCAGGATCACCAGCAGGCGCCTCATGCCGCCTTGACCTTCGCCTTGGGCTCCGGGTACGGGTAGAGCATGTTCATGGCGATCGACTGGTGGTTGCCCTGCACGATGCGCACGTGCTCGCGGCGCAGCTCGCGCGCGTGCCGCACGCCGCAGGAGTGCGCGATCATGTCGATCTCGCGGTTCATGTTCATGCAGTAGTTCGCCACGCGCAGGTACTTCTCCTCCACCACCAGCGCGCGCTGCAGGCGCTTCTGGTGCGTGGTGACGCCCGTCGGGCAGGTGTTGGTGTGGCAGCGCAGCGCCTGGATGCAGCCCAGCGCGAACATGAAGCCGCGCGCCGTGTTGACGAAGTCCGCGCCCACGGCGAGCGCCCAGGCGGCGCGCGCCGAGGTGATGAGCTTGCCCGAGGCCACCACGCGCACGCGCTGCCGCAGGCCGGTCTCGATGAGCGCGTCCACCGCGCGCGGCAGCGCCTCGTCGATCGACAGGCTCATGTGGTCGGCGAGCGCCTGCGGCGCCGCGCCCGAGCCGCCCTCGCCGCCGTCGATCACCAGGAAGTCCGGCGCGAACTCCAGGCCGCGCTTGTGCGCCTGCTCGCCCAGCTCGTTCAGGAAGCGCCAGCCGCCGATCGCGGTCTTCACGCCCACGGGGCGCCCGGTGAGGTCGCGCATCCAGGCGATCCTCTCCAGCAGCTCGCTCATGCTGGAGATGTCGCGGTGGCGGTTGGGGCTGATCGAGTCGCGCCCCTCGGGGATGCCGCGGATCTGCGCGATCTCGGCGGTGACCTTCTTCCCGGGCAGCACGCCGCCCTTGCCGGGCTTGGCGCCCTGCGACAGCTTGATCTCGAACGCCTTCACCACACGGGCGAGCTCGAGCAGCCGCTCGGCCGAGAAGTTGCCCTGCGCGTCGCGCACGCCGTACTTGGCCGTGCCGACCTGCATGACGATGTCGCAGCCGCCCTCGAGGTGGTAGGGCGACAGCCCGCCCTCGCCCGTGTCCATCCAGCAGCCGGCGACCGCCGCGCCGCGCGACAGCGAGCGCACCGCCGGCGCCGAGATCGCGCCGTAGCTCATGCCGCTCACGTTGACGATCGAGCGGGCGACGAACGGCTCCTTGCAGTAGCCCTCGCCCAGCGCGAGCGCCGGCGTCGGCAGGCGCTCCTCGTCGAGCACCGGGAACGGGTGGTTGACGAAGATCAGCGCCCCGGGCGCGTGCAGGTCGTAGGTCGAGCCGAAGCCGACCATGCCGCCCTCGTTCTTCGCCAGGCGGTAGACCCAGGCGCGCGTGGCGCGGTTGAACGGCATCTCCTCGCGGTCGCCGGAGAAGAAGTACTGGCGGAAATACTCGCCCAGCTCCTCGAAGAAGTAGCGCAGGTGGCCGACCACGGGGTAGTTGCGCAGCACGCCGTGCTTCTTCTGCGTGATGTCGCTGATGAACAGGAAGGCGACGGCGAGGAGGATCGCGAACGCGATCAGCGTGCCGACGCCGTAGGACAGGACTTCCATCATGTCGCACTCCCCCGCCTGAGGGGGAATGTTAGCCGATCGGGCCTACAGCCGGCGGATGACGTCGAAGATCTCCACGGCGTGGCCGCGCGGGCTCACCCCGTAGTGCACGTGGCGCAGCACGCCGCTCTTGTCGATGACGAACGTGGAGCGCACCAGGCACTCGCGGCGCACGCCCTCGGTCTCCTTTTCCTGCAGCACGCCGTAGCGGCGGCACACCGCGCCGTCCTCGTCGGACAGCAGCGCGATCGACACGCCGTGCTTGTCGCGGAAGGCGGCGTGCGACAGGCAGTCGTCGCGCGACACCCCGAGCACCACGCAGTCGTGCTTGTCGAACTCGCCCTCGTGGTCGGAGAACTCGGCCGCCTCGAGGATGCAGCCCGGCGTGCCGTCGCGCGGATAGAAATACAGCACCACGTGCTTGCGGCCCTTGAACGCCGACAGGCTGACGTTCTGCATGTCGGCGTCGGGAAGCACGAACGTTGGCGCTGGTTGTCCCGGCTGGAGCATGGCGTCGATCTTCGCCGCCGATTCTAAAGCACATCGTTTGCCGGAGGGCAAGCGCGGCGCATGTCGAGTGCGCAAGGCGCCACCTATAATCGGGCGATGAAGCTCGCGCTGCTCGGCGGCCTGACCGCTCGGCAATTCCTGCGCCGGCACTGGCAGAAGGAGCCGCTGCTCGCGCGCGGCGCGCTGCCCGGATTCCGCGGGGTGGCGACGCGCGCGCA
>DATFEJ010000134.1:0-3921 GCA_035251235.1 Burkholderiales bacterium | reverse complement strand
GCCTGTTCACGCTGCTGGGCAACAGTTTCATCCTGGCGGGACTTGCCGCGCTGGCCGGCGTACTGATCGCGACGGCGATGGCCTATGCGTCGCGCCTGTCGCGCGCGCCTCTGGTCTCGTTCGCCAATCGCGCAGCGGCACTCGGCTACGCGATTCCCGGGGCGGTCATCGCCGTGGGCATCCTGGTGCCGCTCGGGCGCCTGGACAACTGGATCGCCGGAGGGCTCGAGTCCGCGTTCGGCATCAAGGCCGGGCTACTTCTCACGGGCAGCATCGTGGCGCTGATCTACGCGTACCTGGTGCGTTTCCTCGCGGTCGCGCTGCAGACCATGGAGTCGGGCCTCGCGCGCGTTACGCCGCGCATGGACGATGCGGCGCGCAGCCTGGGGGCGACACCTGCGCAGGCGCTGGCGCGCGTGCACGCGCCGCTGCTCGCGCCGAGCCTGGCCACCGCGGCGCTGCTCGTGTTCGTCGACGTGATGAAGGAGCTGCCGGCGACCTTCGCGCTGCGGCCGTTCGACTTCGACACGCTGGCGGTGGAGGCCTATCACCTTGCCGCGGACGAGCGGCTCGCCGAGGCCGCGGTGCCCTCGCTGGTGATCGTCGCCGTGGGCCTCGTGCCGCTCGTGATCCTCGCGCGCCGCTACTTCCAGCCGACGCGGTCGTAGATCTTCTGCGCCGCCGGCTGGTTGCGTCCGAGCGCGGCGACGTTCAGCGGGTCGTACTTGAAGGCGCCGAGACCGGCGAGCGCCGGGTTGCTCACCCGCACGGAAGGCACCACCGGCCACTCGTTGTTGCCGTCGGCGAAGTAGCGCTGCGCGTCGTCGCTCGCCAGGTACTCGATGAACTTCACCGCGGCTTCGCGGTGCGGGGCGTGCTTGAGGACGCCGGCGCCCGAGACGTTCACGTGCGCGCCGCGTCCCGACTGGTTGGGAAACACGACGTCGACCTTCTCGGCCACCGCGCGGTCCGCGGGCTTGTCCGAGCGCGCCAGGCGCGCGTAGTAGTAGTGGTTGCTGATCGCCACGTCGCATTCGCCAGCGGCTACCGCCTTCAGCTGGTCGGTGTCGCCGCCCTTGGGATCGCGCGCCATGTTGGCGCGCACCGCCTTGGCCCAGGCCTCGGCCTGCGCTTCGCCGAGCTGCTCGATCAGCGCGCCCATCAGGGAGAGGTTGTAAATGTTGGTCGAGGAGCGCACGCAGATGCGCCCTTTCCATTTCGGCTCGGCCAGCGACTCGTAAGTGGCAACCTCCGCGGGCTGCACGCGCCCCTTGGCGTAGGCGAGCACGCGGGCGCGCATCGAGAAGCCGAACCACAGGCCCTCGGGATGGCGGAAGCTCGCCGGCACGCGCTGCTCGAGCACCGGCGACTTCACGCCCTGGAAGAAGCCCAGCTGCTCCGCGCGCCAGAGGCGGCCGGCGTCGACGGTGATCAGCACGTCCGCGGGGCTGCGCGCCCCCTCGTTGCGGATGCGCTCGATGAGCGCGTCCTCGCCCGCCTCGATGCGATTGACGCGGATGCCGGTCAGCTTGGTGAAGCCCTGGTACAGCGCCTCGTCCGTCTGGTAATGCCTGGACGAATAGATGTTGAGGATCTTTTCCTCGGCGTGCGCGGGAAGGGAAATCAAGCCCGCAAGTGCGGGCACCAGAAGCAGTTTTATTGCGAGGGACATTGGGGCCTCAGGTCACGGTGAGGACCAAATGCTAGTTATTCTCATTATTGAAGTCAACAATAATGAGAACTATTGCTATCTTTTATAGGGACGTAGTACGGATCCGTCGTGCGCCGTCGAAGCGCCGCATCCAGTAGCGGCCGCTGATCGGCTCGACCCTGACTTGCGCGCCGGTCTTTGGCGCGTGCACGAATCGGCCATCGCCCAGGTAGATGCCCACGTGCGAGAAGGGCCGGTTGAGGGTGTTATAGAAGACGAGATCGCCCGCGCGCAGTTCCGATAGACTGACGCGCACTCCCATCTCGCTCTGTGCGCGGGCGTTGTGCGGCAGCTCGATGCCGTAGGCCTCGCGGAACACATGCGCCACCAGGCCGCTGCAATCGAAGCCCGAATCCGGAGTCTTCCCACCGTAGCGGTAGTCCACGCCCAAGGTCATGAGTGTCTGCAGCAATGCTTCCGCGCGCTGCGCGCTCATCGGGCCAGTATCGTGCGGCGGCGGTTCCGGAGGCAGGGTCGCGCAGCCCATCAGAATCGCTAAAATCCACAAATACATGTACTTGCGAATCATAGTTAAAGTAATCTAGCCCACATCTCAAGTGAAAGCAACCACTTACCTTTTCCTGCTGCTGGGTGCCGGCGCGGCCTTCGCGCAGGCGACCCTGGAAGTCATCCAGCTTCGCCACGCGACCGCCGAGCAGGTGCTCCCGGCGTTGCGGCCGCTGCTCGAGCCGGGAGGCGCCCTCAGCGGCCAGCGCAGCCAGCTCATCGTACGCACCAGCCCGCGCAATCTCGAGGAACTGCGCCGCGCGCTGGCGGTGCTCGACGCGCCGTCGAGGCGGCTCGAGATCCTGGTGCGCTTCGATAGCGCCGGCGATGCCGCGCGCGCGGAACTGGGCGTCAGCGCGGACATTTCCCGGCAAAGCAGCCGGGTCGAGCTGCGCGCCGGCGAGTCGCGCAGCGCCGCGGGCGAGCGCGTCGACCAGCGCCTGCAGGTGCTCGAAGGCGGGCGCGCCTACATCGCTACGGGCACCAGCTTCCCGATCCGGCACCCCGACGGCGTCCAGATCCGCGAGGCGGCCAGCGGCTTCGAGGTCATCCCGCGCCTGGCCGGCGGCATGGTCATCCTGGACATTGCCCCCCAGCGCCAGAGCACCGGCGCGCTCCCCGGAAGCGTGGACAGCATGGATGCCGCGACCACCGTGCGCATGCGCCTGGGCGAGTGGGTCGAGATCGGCGGCATCGAGCAGTCCTCGGCGCGCCAGGAGCGCGGCATCGGCGCCGGCGCGCGGCAACGCGACACGGCGAGCAGGAGGATCTGGGTCCGGGTGGACGAGGTCGTGCCCTGAGCGCGGCGGCCGAGCGCGCGCTCGAGCGCCTGTTCGCCGCGGACGGGCCGCTCGCGGCGCAAATCCCGGGCTACCGGCCGCGCCCGCAGCAGCTCGAGCTGGCGCGCGCCATCCTCGCCGCGATCGAGGGCGACGCGCCGCTCGTGGCGGAAGCCGGCACCGGTACCGGCAAGACGCTCGCCTACCTCGTCCCGGCGCTGCTCTCGGGCGGAAAGGTCATCGTCTCCACCGGCACCAAGACGCTGCAGGACCAGTTGCACGATCGCGACCTTCCCGCGGTGCGGCGCGCGCTCGCCTCGGGCGCCGTGACCGCGCTGTTGAAGGGTCGCGCCAACTACGTCTGCCTGCACCGACTGGAGCGCGCCGGCGCCGAAGCGCGCCTGGCGAGCCGCGAGGAAAGCGCGCAACTGCGGCGCATCGAGCGCTTCGCCCTGGCGAGCGCAAGCGGCGACCGCGCCGACCTGCCCGACGTTCCCGAGGACGCCCCGGTGTGGCAGCACGCCACCTCGACGCGCGAGAACTGCCTTGGGCAGGAATGCCCGCGCTACCAGGACTGCTTCGTCATGAAGGCGCGGCGCGCGGCCCTGGCCGCGGACGTGGTGGTGGTGAATCACCACCTGTTCTTCGCCGACGTGGTGCTGCGCGACGAGGGCGTGGCCGAGCTCCTGCCGGCGTGCAACACCATCATCCTCGACGAGGCCCACCAGCTGCCCGACACCGCGCGCCTGTTCTTCGGCGAGACGCTGTCCAGCGGGCGGCTGGTCGAGCTCGCGCGCGACGCGCGGCTCGAGCTCGTCGCCGCGGGTGGCGCCTCCCCCGAGCTGGAGCGGCTCGCCATGGGGCTGGAGAAGGGCGCGCGCGACCTGCGCCTGGCGTTCGGCGGCGAGCCGGCGCGCCTCGCCT
>DATFEJ010000005.1:0-8358 GCA_035251235.1 Burkholderiales bacterium | reverse complement strand
ATCCAGGTCGTGCAGGATCGCTTTGGGCGCGCCGGTGCTGCCGCTCTTGCGGGCATGGCCGCAGTGCCGCGCGAGCTGGCGGCTCACCGCCTCGCCCTCGGCGCTGCCGTTCTCGATCTCGCTGATGGCGCGCGCAATGGCGCGGCGCTCGCGCGCCAGCACGCGCGCCGCGAGGCTCGAGCGCTCCTGCTGGAGCGCGGCATTGTGCTCGCCCAGGCGCGGCGGCGGGCCGTAGGCCTGGGCCATGCCGGCGATGCGGACCGGATTGCCGACCGCGCGGATCGTAGCGCCCCCGGCTTCGATCGAGACCACCATGTCGCGCTCGCGCACGAGGTCGGAGCCGAGTGCGCGCTCCAGCGTCTGCACCGGCGCGACCACCACGCCGAGCGGCGCGAGGCGCGCCATCCACGATGCGCTCGAGCCGGCCTTGAACAGCGGCACCAGCTCGGCGAGCACCGCCTCGCGGTTCTCGCGCCGCGCCGCCATGGTGGCAAAGCGCGGGTCGGCCAGCCATTCGGGCTTGCCGACCTCGGTGCACAAGCGCCGCCAGAACTCGTCGTGCGAGATGAAGACGACCAGCCAGCCGTCGCTCGTCTCGAACACCTGCGCCGGCACGATATACGGGTGCGCCGAGCGCGCCATGCGCGCCGCGCGCTCGCCCGCGTTCAGCCACGCGCCCGCGAGGTAATTGAGCTGCGAGAGCATCACGTCGTGCATCGAGACGTCGATCTGCCCGCCCTTGCCCTCGACGATTTTCGCCAGGAGGCCAAGTGCGCCCATCATGCCCGCGGAGTTGTCCACCGCCGAGTAGCCGGTCTTGGCGGGCGCGCTGCCCGGCTCGCCGGTGATCGCCATCACGCCGGTGAGCGCCTGGATGACGTAGTCGTACGCGGGCCGGTCGGCGTGGCTGCCCTCCATCCCGTAGCCCGTAAGCGCTACGCACACGAGCCTCGGGTTCGCGTCCTTCAGCGCCTCGTAGGTGAGGCCGAGCTTGCGGATCGCCGCGGGGCGCAGGTTGGTGACCAGGGCATGCGCGCGCGCGGCGAGATCGCGCAGCGCCGCGCGGCCCGCATCGCTCGCGAGGTCGAGCACGATGCTCTTCTTGCTGCGGTTGAGGCTCGCGAAGTAGGCGTTGTGGCCGGCGATCTCGTGCGGGCTCACGCGCCGGCCGATGTCGCCCTCGGGCGGCTCGATCTTCACCACCTCGGCGCCGAGGTCGGCGAGCAGCATGCCGCAGTACGGGCCGGCGAGCATGTGCCCGACCTCGAGCACGGTGATGCCGGCAAGCGGAGCGCTCATGCGAGCGCGCGCGCGAGCTCGCCGATCATCTGCTCGAGCGGCGTGTCGTTGGTGAACACGCCCTTCACGCCCGCGGCGAGGAGCGCGTCGCGGTCCTGCGGCGGGATGGTGCCGCCGACGAACACCGGGATGTCGGCGGCGCCCGCGGCGCGCAGGCCTTCGAGCACCTCGCGGCTGAGTTCCTGGTGGCTGCCCGAGAGGATCGACAGGCCCACCGCGGCCACGTCCTCGTCGAGCGCCACGCGCACGATGAATTCGGGCGACTTGCGCAGGCCCGTGTAGATCACTTCGGCGCCGGCATCGCGCAGCGCGAGCGCGATCACCTTGGCGCCGGCGTCGTGACCGTCCAGGCCGGGTTTGGCGACGAGGATCCGCTTGCCCGCGAGGGGTCCTGCGACGACGGCGCTCACAGCCGCACCGGCTCCTGGAACTCGCCCCAGCGGCGCTTGAGGCGCTCGACCATCTCGCCCACCGTCGCGTAGGCGTGGCAGCACTCTACGAGCAGCGGCATCAGGTTCTCCTTGTCCTCGGCGGCCGCGGCCTCGAGCGCATCGAGCGCCTTCACCGCGCGTGCGGCGTCGCGCCTGCGCTTCACCTCGGCGTGCTTTGCCAGCACGCGCGCCGCGGTTCCCGGGTCGAGGCGGAACACTTCGCCGAAGCTCTGGGCCTCTCCCTCGCGGCGGTAGCGGTTCATGCCCACCACCACGCGCTCGCCGCGATCGGTGGCGTCCTTCTTCTCCTTGGCGCGCACGGCGATGCGCCGCTGCAGCCAGCCGTCCTCGATCGCCTTCACCACGCCGCCGTAGGCGTCGATCTCGGCCATCACCTCGCGCATGCCCTGCTCCATGCGGTCGGTGAGCCACTCGACGTAGTAGCTGCCGCCGAGCGGGTCGACGGTGGCGGCGACGCCGCTTTCGTGCTGCACGATCTGCTGCGTGCGCAGCGCGAGCTCGGCCGAAAACTCGGTCGGGATCTGGAACGCCTCGTCGTAGGCGCAGGTGAAGATCGACTGCGCGCCGCCGAGCACGGCCGCGAGGTTCTCGATCGCCACGCGCACGACGTTGTTGTAGGGCTGCGCGGCAACGAGCGACGAGCCGCCGCACACCACGCCGAAGCGAAAGTGCAGCGCCTTCTCGTCGGTCACGCCGTAGCGGCTGCGCAGGAGCTTCGCCCACAGGCGGCGCCCGGCGCGGAACTTGCACGCCTCTTCGAACAGATCCATGTGCACGTAGAAGAAGAACGACAGCCGCCGCGCGAACTTCGCCACGTCGCCGCCGCGGCGGATGAGCTCGTCCACGTAGGCGAGGCCGTTGGCGAGCGTGTAGGCCATCTCCTCGACCGCGGTGCAGCCCGCGTCGCGCACGTGCGCGCCGGCGATCGAGATGGCGTTGAAGCGCGGCGTTTCCTCGTTGGCGTAAAGGATCGAATCGGCGATCAGGCGCATCGAGGGGCGCACCGGGAAGATCCAGGTGCCGCGCGCCACGTACTCCTTGAGGATGTCGTTCTGGATCGTGCCGGTGAGCTTGGCGCGCGGCACGCCCTGCTTGTCGGCCGCGGCGAGGTACATGGCGTAGATGATCGCCGCGGTGCCGTTGATGGTGAACGAAGTGGAGATCGCGCCGAGGTCGATGCCTTCGAACAGCGTCTCCATCTCCGAGAGCGAAAAGAGCGACACGCCCACCTTGCCGACCTCGGGGCGCGCCATGGGGTCGTCGGGGTCGTAGCCGCACTGCGTCGGCAGGTCGAGCGCGACCGAGAGCCCGGTCTGCCCCTGCTCGAGCAGGAACCGGTAGCGCTGGTTCGATTCCTCGGCCGAGCCGAAGCCGGAGTACTGGCGGATCGTCCAGGGCCGGCCGCGGTAGCCGTCGGCGAAGATGCCGCGCGTGAAGGGATAGGCGCCGGGCGCTTCGGGCTCCTGGCCCATGTCGCGCGTGGCGACCACGGGCACCTCGATTCCGGAGGGCGTGGCGGCGCTCACCGCAGGCCCTCCAGCGCCCTGGCGGTGCGCAGCAGCGCGGCCGCGTGCGACTTCAGCGCGGCCTCGATGCGATGCGCGGGCCCCGCCACCACCACGGCATAGAGCTCGCCGTCGATGCGCGCCGGCGCGCCGAGCGCGTGCACGTCGGCGACGTTCTCGCCGCGCGTCGCGTACCAGCCGCGCTTCGCGCTCGCCTCGAGGTCCTTTTCCAGCAGCTCGCGCCGCACGATGGTGCTCGGCGTGACGCGCGCGAGCTTGAGGGTGTCGAGGAGCGCCGCGCGCTCCGGTGCCGGCAGCGCGCCCAGGAGCGCCTTGCCTGCCGAGCTCGAGTGCAGCGGCTTGCGGTCGCCCGGCTGCGCGCTGTAGCGGATCGAGTGCGGCGACTCGACGACGTTGAGGTACACGACCTCGGCGCCGCTCCGCTTGCCGAAGACGATCGTCTCGCCGGTGGCGTGGCCGAGCGCTTCCAGCAGCGGCGTCACGCGCTCGAGCATCGGGTCGTGCGCGGCGACGGCGCGCGCCTTTTGCAGCCAGCGCAGGGTGGGGTACCAGCCCTTGCGCAGCCCGAGTTCGTAGAGGTAGCCGCGCAGCTCGAGCGTCTTCAGCAGCGCGTAGCAGGCCGACACGGGGATGGCGAGCCGGCGCGCGAGCTCGGCGATGCCGAGCGGCTCGCCCGCGGCGGCGAAGGCCTCGAGGATCTGCACCGTGCGGTCGGCGCTCTTGACCGTGGCCATGTTCACGTATGTGAAAGACATTTCATATGCGTGACAGTGTGCCACTGCGACGGTGGTCCCGGCAAGGGGGCGTCAGCTCGCGAGCGTCGGCCGGCGCTTCCAGACCTGCGTTTCGCCCTCGAACGCGTGCGCGAGCTGCAGCACGCCGAAGTCGTCGCGGTAGCGGCCGACGATCTGCAATCCCACCGGCAGCCCGCCGGGCGTGAAGCCCGCGGGCACCGAGATCGCCGGGTGGCTGGCGAGGGTGATGTAGTAGCAGCTCTTCATCCAGTCGAGGTAGTTGTGCAGCGTCACGCCCGCGATCTGGGTCGGGTACTCGGTCTCCACGGGAAACGGCGGCAGCTGGTTCACCGGTCCGAGCAGGAACTCGTACTTTTCGAGGAAGGTGCGCAGGCGCTGGTAGACCTCGGTGCGCAGGCGCTCGGCGCGCGCCACCTTGGCGCCGTCGAGCGCGAGGCCCTGCTCGATGTTCCAGATGACCGTGTCCTTCAGCTCGGTGCGATGGTCCTTCAGCAGGTGGGCGTAGCGCATCGCGAACGAGATCGCCCGCAGCGTCTCGAAAGCCTCGGTCGCGCCGGAGAAATCGGGGCAGGCCTCCTCCACGATGCAGCCGAGGGACGCGAAGACCTTGCGCTGCGCGTCCAGGACGGCGGTGACCTCGGGCTCGACCGGCAGGCCGCCGAAGTCCTTCGTCCAGGCGATGCGCACCTTCTTGAAGCTTCGCTTCAGCGGCTTGCCGAACATGCTCCCGGGCTCGGCGATCGACACGGGCGCGCGCCGGTCGGGCCCTGCCATGGCCGAAAGCAGGAACGCCGCATCCTCGACCGTGCGCGCGATGGGGCCGATCACCGGCTGCGTATCCCAGGCGTTGACCGCAGGGTAAGTGGGTACTCGCCCCGGGGTCGGGCGGAAGCCTACGACGTTGCAGTAGTTGCCGGGATTCCGGAGGCTGGCCGCGAGGTCGGAGCCGTCGGCAAAGGGCAGCATTGCGCAGGCCACCGCGGCCCCGGCGCCGCCCGAGGATCCGCCCGCGGTCCTCGTCAGGTCATAGGGATTCCTGGTCGGGCCGAACACCTTGTTGAAGGTGTTGCTGCCCGCGCCGAACTCGGGCGTGTTGGTCTTGCCGAGCGTGATCGCGCCCGCGGCCTTCAGGCGCTCTACGAGGAGCGCGTCCTCCTTCGGGACGTTGTCCTTGTAGACGAGGGACCCGAGCGTCGTGCGGATGCCCCTGGTGTTGACGAGATCCTTGTAGGCGATCGGCAGTCCGGCGAGCGGGGGCTTTGGGCCGCGCTTGCGGTCGAGAGCCTTCGCCTCCTTCAGTGCCTGCTCCGGCAGGAAGGTGACGATGGCGTTGACCTTGGGATTGGCGCGCTCGATCTGTGCGATGAAGGCGCGCACGACCTCGGTCGCGGAGAGCTTGCGCGTGCCCAGCAGCCGCGCCAGTTTCCCTGCGGAGGCAAAGCAGATCTCTTCCATGATCCGATACGATATTGGCTTGTCGCGAGTGTAGCCCGACCCCGTCGACGATGCAGATCAAGCTGGACGACCTCACGGGCCCCGAGATCCGGGCCCTGCTCGAAGAGCACCTGCGCAGCATGTACGAGCTCTCGCCCCCCGAGAGCGTGCACGCGCTCGACCTCGACGGGCTGCGCCGGCCCGACGTCACATTCTGGACCGTGTGGGCGGGCGGCGAGCTGCTCGGCTGTGGCGCGCTGCGCGAGCTGACAGCGCGCCATGGGGAAATAAAGTCGATGCGCACCGCGCTTGCGCATCGCAGGAAAGGAGCGGCGAAGGCCGTGCTTCGTCACATCATCGACGAGGCGGGGCGGCGGGGCTACGAGCGCCTGAGCCTGGAGACGGGCGCCATGAAGGCCTTCGAGCCAGCGCAGAAGCTCTACGCAAGCTTCGGTTTTGCCTTTTGCCCGCCGTTCGGCGATTACGTGCAAGACCCGAACAGCGTCTTCATGACCAGGCGGCTGCGCTAGCGCCCCGGCTACATGAGCACCACGTCGTATTGCTCCTGGGTATACCCCGGCTCCACCTGCAGCGAGATCGGCTTGCCGATGAAATCCTGCAGCATGGCCACCGAGCCCGACTCCTCCTCCTGCAGCAGGTCGATCACGCCCTGCGCGCCGAGCACGCGGAACTCGCGCGCGTCGAAGGCGCGCGCCTCCCGCAGGATCTCGCGCAGGATCTCGTAGCACACGGTGCGCGCGGTCTTCACCGCGCCGCGCCCGGCGCACAGCGGGCAGGGCTCGCACAGCACGTGGGCGAGCGATTCGCGCGTGCGCTTCCTGGTCATCTCCACCAGCCCGAGCTGGGTGAAGCCGTTGACCGTCATCCGCGTGCGGTCGCGGGCGAGCGCTTTCCTCAGCTCGGAGAGCACCGCGGCGCGGTGCTCGTCGGACTGCATGTCGATGAAGTCGACGAGGATGATGCCGCCGAGGTTCCTGAGGCGCAGCTGCCGCGCGATGGCCTGCGCCGCCTCGAGGTTGGTCTTGAACACCGTCTCGTCGAAGTTGCGGCTGCCGACGTAGCCGCCGGTGTTGACGTCGATGGTGGTCATGGCCTCGGTCTGGTCGAAGACCAGCGTCCCGCCGGACTTGAGGTCCACGCGGCGCGCGAGCGCCTTCTCGATCTCCGGCTCGACGTTGTACAGGTCGAAGAGCGGCCGCTCGCCGGCGTAGTGCTCGAGGCGCGCGCGCAGCTGCGGCGTGTACGTTTCGGCGAAGTCGGCGAGCTTGTGGAAGTTCTCGCGCGAGTCCACCAGCACGCGCTCGGTGTCCTCGGTCACCATGTCGCGCAGCACGCGCTGGGCGAGCGACAGGTCCTGGTGCACGAGGCGCGGCGGCTGGGCGCCGAGCGCGCGCTCGCGGATGTCCGCCCACAGGCGGCGCAGGAAGGCGATGTCGGCGGCCAGCTCGGCGTCGCTCGCCCCTTCGGCGAGCGTGCGGATGATGAAGCCGCCCTTCTCCTCGGCCGGCAGGAGCGCGCGCACCTGCTCGCGCAGCGCCGCGCGGCCGCCCTCGTCCTCGATCCTCTGCGAGATGCCGATGTGCGGGTCCTGCGGCACGTAGACGAGCAGCCGCCCGGCGATCGAGATCTGGGTGGTGAGGCGCGCGCCCTTCGTGCCGATGGGATCCTTCACCACCTGCACGAGCAGCGGCTGGCCCTCGGCCAGCAGCTTCTCGATCGGGCGCATCGCCTCGCCGTCGGGCTTGCGCTCGCCGCGGATGTCGGCGACGTGCAGGAACGCCGCGCGCTCCAGCCCCACCTCGACGAACGCCGACTGCATGCCGGGCAGCACGCGCGCCACGCGGCCCATGTAGATGTTGCCGACCAGCCCGCGGCTCGCCGCGCGCTCGATGAGCAGCTCCTGCACGGCGCCGGCGTGCACCACCGCCACGCGCGTCTCCTGCGGCGTGATGTTAACGAGGACTTCTTCGCTCACGCCGCCCGCTCATCTTCTGCAGGAGCTGCGCGGTCTCGTACAGCGGCAGGCCGACGATGCCCGACTGGCTGCCGCGGATCTCGGTGACGAACAGCGCCGCGCGCCCCTGGATGGCATAGGCGCCCGCCTTGTCGTCGGACTCGCCGGTGGCGACGTAGTCCTGGATCTCCTCCGCGGAGAGCTCGCGGAACTGCACCTCGGACACCGACAGCGCCGTTTCCACCTCGTCGTCCTGCTGCAGCGCCACCGCCGTCAGCACCTCGTGGCGCTTGCCCGAGAGCGCGGCGAGCATCTCCTCGGCCTCGCGCCGGTCGGTCGGCTTGCCGAAGATGCGGCCCTCGAGCGCCACCGTCGTGTCGGCGGCGAGCACCGGGGCGCGCGGCAGGTTGCGCTCCAGCATGCGTTGCCAGCCGATCGCCGCCTTGGCGCGCGCCACGCGCATCACGTAGTCGCGCGGGTCCTCGCCGGGGTGCGGCGCCTCGTCCACGTCCGGCGCGGCGCCCGGGCGGTTGCGAAAGAGCAGCAGGTGGAACTTGACGCCGATGTGCCCGAGCAGCTCCCGGCGCCGCGGGCTGCGCGAGGCGAGGTAGATGCTGCGGTCGAGCAGTTTGGCCATGGCGCAAGGGCTCGGCCGAGTGTAGCAAACCCCCGCCGGGCTATTCGCGGTGGTAGGGGTGTCCCGTGAGGCGCGTCGCGGCCCGGTACAACTGCTCGGCGAGCACCACCTGCGCGAGCGCGTGCGGCAGCGTGAGCGAGGACAGCCGCAGCAGCCGCTCGGCCCCCTTCCTTGTCTGCGCGTCCAGCCCGTCGGGGCCGCCGACCACGAACGCGGTGGCCGCCTGCGCCGCCGCCCAGCGCGCGAGCAGCGCGGCGAACTGCGCGCTGGTGAGGGCCTC
>DATFEJ010000373.1:0-17802 GCA_035251235.1 Burkholderiales bacterium | reverse complement strand
TGCGCGCGCAGCACCCAGCCTTCCAGCGGCGCGCCCGCGGAGGCGAACAGGAACGCGAAGCCGGCGAAGAAGGCCACGGCGAAAACCAGGACGGCCTCGTACAGCAGGCTCGCCAGGCGGCGCGCGAGGCCGGGCGTCGCGCCGCTCACCGCGTGGTCGCGGACTTCGGCTTGGCGGTGGACTGGGCCTTCTGCCGCTCCTGGGGCGGCAGCGCCTGGTACTCGGACCACTGCTGCTTCAGGTCCCCGCGCTTCTCGGGCGGCACCTTGCTGATGCGGCGGTAGTTCTCGCGCGCCTGCTTGCGCTGCTCGGGCGTGAGCTTGGCCCATTTCTCCATGCGCTTCTGCACCAGCTGCTGACCCTTGGGCGTCATTTTCGGGTAGCGCATGGTCATGCTGATCCACTTGCGCCGCTGGTCGGGCTCCAGCTGGTCCCACTCCTGCTGCAGGGGCGCGAGGATCTTCTGCTGCTCGGCGCTCAGCTCCGTCCACCGGCGATCCTTCGGCGGCGAGGCCGCATCGGCGGCGGCGGGTGCGAGCACCAGCCAGGCGGCCGCGAGCAGCGCTATTGCGAGGCGCGTCGCTTGAGCCACGCCGCGAATCCCTGGTCCAGGTAGGCGTCGATCGGCAGGTCGCTCGTCAGGAGCAGGGCGTCCAGCTCCTCGAGCTCGGCGGCGCGCTGCTTCTGCTGCCATGCGTAGGTCACGGCGAACGCCACGCACAGGACCGCCACCGGCAGCACGATACGCAGCCACAGGGCCCGCAGGCCACCGAGGCGGCCGCTCGCGCCGGCCGGCAACGCCACCCAGTCGTTGCGTTCGGGGCGGTAGGCCGCAAGCGCCTGCTCGCGGGCGGCGCGCAAGCGCGCGGCCACGCGCGCATCCACCCTGGCGCCCTCGTTGAGGTAAGGGCGGAGGCGGTGGGCGAACTGCGTTTCGTGGTCCATGGCTAAAGCGTAATGCCGCGTGCGCGCAATGCAACTGCCAGCGCATGCGCCGCCCGCGAGCAATGCGTCTTCACGCTACCCTCGGAGCAGCCCATGGCGCGGGCGGTGTCGGAGACATCCAGTTCCTCCCAGTAACGCATCAGGAAGGCCTCGCGTTGACGCGCGGGCAAGCGCGCGATTTCTTGCTCAATGATTTCAATGACTTGAGAACGCTCGAGCGCCTCTCCCGGCCGTTCCTCCTCGCTGGGCTCGCGGGCCGCCGGCAGGGTTTCCAGCAGGTCGGCATCCTGGTCGAAACCCCGCGCTTCGAGCAGCGAGGAAAACAGCGTGATCCACGTCGAACGCACCTTCTGGCGCCGGAACCAGTCGCGGATCGCGTTCTGCAGGATGCGCTGGAACAGCATCGGCAGCTCCGCCACCGGTCGGCCGCCATACGTTTCCACGAGACGCAGCATGGCGTCCTGCACGACGTCGAGCGCCGCCTGCTCGTCGCGCACCGCATAGACGGCCTGCTTGAAGGCTCGCCGTTCGGCGCCTTCGAGGAAGGTCGAAAGCTCGCTGCGCGAGGCCAGTGGTGCTCCCTTCCTCCGACGCCGGGGTGCGTGTGGCGGGCGATGTTACCAAAACGGGCTCGGCGAGCGCCCGCGGGTTGCTTGACCGCAATGCAACAAGTCTTTAATGTTCAACGTTTTCTCCGGGTCTTTGCACGCATGGATCGCATCAAGGGAGTCGAGCTGAGCGGCGCCGAAATCGTGGTGCGCTGCCTGCAGGAGGAGGGCGTCGAGTACGTCTTCGGCTATCCGGGCGGTGCCGTGCTCTACATCTACGACGAGCTCTTCAAGCAGGACAAGGTGCGTCACGTGCTCGTGCGGCACGAGCAGGGCGCGGTGCATGCGGCCGACGGCTACTCGCGGTCGTCGCAGAAGGTCGGCGTTTGCCTGGTGACGTCGGGCCCGGGCGTCACGAACGCCGTCACCGGCATCGCCACGGCCTACATGGACTCGATCCCGATGGTGGTGCTCACCGGCCAGGTGCCGACGCACGCCATCGGCCAGGACGCGTTCCAGGAGTGCGACACCGTCGGCATCACGCGCCCGTGCGTCAAGCACAACTTCCTGGTGAAGGACGTCAAGGACCTGGCGGCGACCATCAAGAAGGCCTTCTACCTCGCCACGACCGGGCGGCCCGGGCCGGTGCTGGTGGACATCCCGAAGGACGTGACGACGCACCAATGCGAGTTCCACTACCCGGAGTCGGTCTCCATGCGCTCGTACAACCCCGTGCGCAAGGGCCATGCCGGGCAGATCAAGAAGGCGGTGCAACTGCTCGCCGAGGCGCAGCGCCCGATGGTGTACACGGGCGGCGGCGTCATCCTGTCGAACGCGGCGGCGCAGCTGACCGAGCTCGTGAAGCTGGCCGGCTTTCCCTGCACCAACACGCTGATGGGACTGGGCGGCTATCCGGCGACCGACCGCCAGTTCCTCGGCATGCTCGGCATGCACGGCACCTACCAGGCGAACATGGCGATGCAGCACTGCGACGTGCTGCTCGCCATCGGCGCGCGCTTCGACGACCGCGTCATCGGCAACCCGGCCCACTTCGCGCAGAACCCGCGCAAGATCATCCACATCGACATCGATCCGTCGTCGATCTCCAAGCGCGTCAAGGTGGACGTGCCGATCGTCGGCAACATCCCGGACGTGCTGGAGGACCTGCTCAAGCAGCTGGGCGCGGGCAAGGTGCAGGACATCGCGGCGTGGTGGCAGCAGATCGAGCAGTGGCGCGCGCGCGACTGCCTGCGCTACGACCGCAAGTCGAAGATCATCAAGCCGCAGTTCGTGCTGGAGAAGCTCTACGAGATCACCGGCGGCGACGCCATCGTCACCTCGGACGTCGGCCAGCACCAGATGTGGGCCGCGCAGTTCTACAAGTTCGACCGGCCGCGGCGCTGGATCAACTCCGGGGGGCTCGGCACCATGGGCTTCGGCCTGCCGGCGGCCATGGGCGCGCGCCTCGCGAATCCCGGCGCCACGGTGGTGTGCGTGACGGGCGAGTCCTCGATCCAGATGTGCCTGCAGGAGCTCTCGACCTGCAAGCAGTATCGCCTGCCGATCAAGATCGTCAACCTCAACAACCGCTACATGGGCATGGTGCGCCAGTGGCAGCAGTTCTTCCACGGCAACCGCTATTCCGAGTCCTACATGGACGCGCTGCCCGACTTCGTCAAGCTGGCCGAGGGCTACGGCCACCGCGGCGTGCTGGTCGACCAGCCGGCCGACGTCGAGCCCGCGCTGCGCGAGGCCTTGGCGCGCAAGGACGAGCTGGTGTTCCTGGACTTCATCACCGACCAGGCCGAGAACGTCTATCCGATGGTGCCGGGCGGCAAGGGCATCACGGAGATGATCCTCTCAGAAGAGCTTTGATGCGCCACATCATCTCCATCCTGGTCGAGAACGAGGCCGGGGCGCTATCGCGCATCTCCAACATGTTCTCGGCGCGCGGCTACAACATCGAGTCGCTCACGGTCGCGCCCACCGAGGACGCCTCGATGTCGCGCATGACGATCGTCACCGCGGGCTCCGAGGACGTCGTCGAGCAGATCACCAAGCAGCTGAACAAGCTGGTCGAGGTGGTCAAGGTCGTGGACCTGTCGGAAGCCGAGCACATCGAGCGCGAGCTGATGCTGATCAAGGTGCGCGCCGGCGCGAAGGAGCGCGAGGACATGAAGCGCATGGCCGACATCTTCCGCGGCCGCATCATCGACGTGTCGGACAACACCTACACCATCGAGCTGACCGGCAGCGGGCACAAGCTCGATGCGTTCATCCAGGCGCTCGACCAGGGCGCGATCATCGAGACCGTGCGCACCGGGGCGAGCGGCATCGGCCGCGGCAACCGCGTCCTGCGCGTGTAAGAGCAGCAAATGGGGTCTGACCCCATTTTTCATCTCCAGAGGAGCAACATGAAGGTTTACTACGACAAGGACGCCGACCTCTCGCTCGTCAAGGGCAAGAAGGTCACCATCATCGGCTACGGCTCGCAGGGCCACGCGCACGCGCTCAACCTGCAGGAATCGGGCGTGAAGGTCACCGTCGGCCTGAGGAAGGGCGGCGCCTCCTGGGACAAGGCGAAGAAGGGCGGCATCAAGGTCGCCGAGCTGGACGACGCCATCCAGGGCGCCGACATCGTCATGATCCTGCTGCCCGACGAGCACCACGCCCAGGTCTACAAGGAGCACGTGGAGCCGAACATCAAGAAGGGCGCGTCGCTCGCCTTCGCGCACGGCTTCAACATCCACTACGGCCTGATCCAGCCGCGCGCGGACCTGGACGTGTGGATGGTGGCGCCCAAGGCCCCGGGACACACGGTGCGCTCGACCTACGCGGCGGGCGGCGGCGTGCCGATGCTGATCGCCGTGCACCGCAACCCGTCGAAGAAGGCGCGCGACGTGGCGCTGTCCTACGCGGCGGCCATCGGCGGCGGCAAGGCCGGCGTCATCGAGACCAGCTTCCAGGAGGAGACCGAGACCGACCTGTTCGGCGAGCAGGCGGTGCTGTGCGGCGGCTGCGTCGAGCTGGTGAAGGCCGGCTTCGACACGCTGGTGGACGCCGGCTACGCGCCCGAGATGGCCTACTTCGAGTGCCTGCACGAGTTGAAGCTCATCGTCGACCTGATGTACGAGGGCGGCATCGGCACCATGAACTACTCGATCTCCAACAATGCCGAGTACGGCGAGTACGTGAGCGGGCCGAAGGTGATCGACGCGGGCGCGCGCCAGCGCATGAAGGAGATCCTCGGCCGCATCCAGAGCGGCGAGTACGCGAAGGAGTTCGTGCTCGAGAACCGCGCCGGCGCGCCGGTGCTGCTCAGCCGGCGCCGCATGACGGCCGAGCTGCCGATCGAGAAGGTGGGCGCGCGGCTGCGCGAGATGATGCCCTGGATCCGCAAGAACCGCCTGGTCGACACGTCGAAGAACTGAGGTGTGAGGCCACCCTACCCGCATCCGATCGTCGCGCGCGAGGGCTGGCCGTTCCTCGCGGGCGCGGTCGTCGCCGCCGTGCTGGTGGGCGTGCTGGCGGGGTGGTGGTGGTCGGTGCCGGTGTGGCTCGCGGCGGCGTTCGTCCTGCAGTTTTTCCGCGACCCGCCGCGCGAGGTGCCCGAGGACCCGCGCGCCGTGGTGTCGCCGGCCGACGGCCGCATCGTCGCCGTGGAGAAGGCGCGCGATCCGTGGCTGGAGCGCGATGCCCTCAAGATCAGCGTGTTCATGAACGTGTTCAACGTGCACTCCAACCGCTCGCCGGTGGATGGCACGGTGCGGCAGCGCTGGTACCACCCCGGCGCCTTCGTCAACGCGGCGCTCGACAAGGCGTCGCTCGCCAACGAGCGCAACGCGCTCGCGCTGCGCACGGCGGACGGCACCGACGTCACTTGCGTGCAGATCGCGGGCCTCGTGGCACGGCGCATCCTGTGCTACGTGGAGGCCGGCGCCGAGCTGGTTCGCGGGCAGCGCTTCGGCTTCATCCGCTTCGGCTCGCGCGTGGACCTCTACCTGCCGCCCGAGGCGCAGGCGGTGGCGGCGCTGGGCGACAAGGTGTACGCCGCCGAGACCGTGCTTGCGAGGCTCCCCGGCCGTGGCTGACGCGCCCGAGCCGCACAAGCAGGACTACCTGCCCGGGCTGGTGCCGCCGCGCGGCGGCACGCTGCGCCGCCGCGGCATCTACCTGCTGCCCAACCTGTTCACCACGGCGGCGCTGTTCGCCGGCTTCTACGCCATCGTGCAGGCCATGAACGGCCAGTACGGCGCGTCGGCGATCGCCATCTTCGTGGCGGGGCTGCTCGACGGCCTCGATGGGCGCGTGGCGCGCCTGACGCGCACGCAGAGCGAGTTCGGCGCCGAGTACGACAGCCTGTCGGACATGGTGTCCTTCGGCGCCGCGCCGGCGCTGGTGCTGTACGAGTGGGCGCTCAAGGACCTCGGCCGCTTCGGCTGGATCGCCGCGTTCGTCTATTGCGCCGGGGCCGCGCTGCGCCTGGCGCGCTTCAACGTCATGATCGACGTGGTCGACAAGCGCTATTTCCAGGGGCTGCCGAGCCCCGCGGCCGCTGCGCTCGTGGCCGGCTTCGTGTGGCTCGCGCACGACAACAAGATTCCGCTGGACGCCTACGGCCTGCAGTGGGTGGCCGCGTTCCTCGCGCTGTACGGCGGGCTGACCATGGTGTCCAACGCCCCGTTCTACAGCTTCAAGGACGTGAACTTCAGGAAGAGCGTGCCCTTCTGGGCGATCCTGCTCATCGTGCTCGGGTTCGTGCTGGTCTCTTCCGACCCGCCCATCGTGTTGTTCCTCCTGTTCTGCGCCTACGGCCTGTCGGGCTACGTGCTGTGGGCCCTGGGCAAGCGCCCGCGCCCGCATCCTTGACGCTGGCGCGCGGCTGGGGCTATAGTCCGGCGCATGTCGCAGGCCATGATTCTCGGCACCATCCTCACGCTCGCGCTCCTCGCGCTGAGCGGCCTGCTGCTGCGCCCCGCGCGCACAAACTAAAACCCCACAATTCGGCAGTGCCCGTGCCGCCCACAAGGCGGACAGGGATCAGTCCATCCATATCCACGAGGACCAGACCATGAGCAAAGGCAAATTGATCATCTTCGACACCACCATGCGCGACGGCGAGCAGAGCCCGGGGGCGTCCATGACCAAGGACGAGAAGCTGCGCATCGCCCGCGCGCTGGAGCGCATGCGCGTCGACGTGATCGAGGCCGGCTTTCCGGCGTCCTCCAACGGCGACTTCGAGGCGGTGCGCGCCATCGCCAACGTGGTGAAGGACTCGACGGTCGCCGGCCTGTGCCGCGCCAATGACCGCGACATCCAGCGCGGCATCGACGCGCTCAAGGGCGCAAAGAGCTGGCGCGTCCATACCTTCATCGCCACCAGCGCGCTGCACATGGAAAAGAAGCTGCGCATGACCCCCGAGCAGGTGCTCGAGCAGGCGAAGCTCTCGGTGCGCTACGCGAAGAATGCCTGCCCCGACGTCGAGTTCTCCCCCGAGGACGGCAGCCGCTCCGATCCGGATTTCCTCTGCCGGGTGCTGGAGGCGGTCATCAAGGAGGGCGCCACCACCATCAACATCCCGGACACCGTGGGCTACGCGGTGCCGGAGCAGTTCGGCGAGATGATCCGTCGCTTGCGCGAGCGCGTGCCCAACTCCGACAAGGCGGTGTGGAGCGTGCATTGCCACAACGACCTGGGCATGGCGGTCGCCAATTCTCTGGCCGCCGTGAGGATCGGCGGCGCGCGCCAGATCGAGTGCACCATCAACGGCCTGGGCGAGCGCGCGGGCAACACCTCGCTCGAGGAAGTGGTGATGGCGGTGCGCACGCGCAAGGACTTCTTCGACCTGGAGACGGGCATCGACACGACGCAGATCGTGCCGACCTCGCGGCTGGTGTCGCAGATCACCGGCTTCGTGGTGCAGCCGAACAAGGCGGTGGTCGGCGCCAACGCCTTCGCGCACGCCTCGGGCATCCACCAGGACGGCGTGCTGAAGGCGCGCGAGACCTACGAGATCATGACCGCCGAGGACGTCGGCTGGACCACCAACAAGATCGTGCTCGGCAAGCTTTCCGGGCGCACCGCCTTCAAGCAGCGCCTCAAGGAGCTCGGCATCGAGCTGGAGAGCGAGGAGGCCTACAACAAGGCGTTCCAGCGCTTCAAGGACCTGGCCGACAAGAAGGCGGAGATCTTCGACGAGGATCTGCAGGCGCTGGTGTCGCAGGAAGCCGGCGTTTCCGCCGACGAGCACTGGCGCCTGGTCACCATGAACCAGGCGAGCGGCATGGGCGAGAAGCCGCATGCGACGGTCGTGATGGCCGAGGCCGGCAAGGAGAGGAAAGCGCAAGCGCAGGGCGACGGGCCGGTGGACGCGACCTTCAAGGCGATCGAATCGGTGGCCAAGAGCGGCGCGGAGCTGCTGCTCTATTCGGTGAACGCGGTCACGCAGGGCACCGAATCCCAGGGTGAGGTCACCGTGCGCCTCGCCAAGGGCGGGCGCATCGTGAATGGCGTCGGCGCCGATACCGACATCATCGTCGCTTCCGCCAAGGCCTACATCAGCGCGCTCAACCGCCTGGCGAGCAAGATGGAGCGGGTCAACCCGCAGCACGCGCTCTGATGCGCCGCACCTGGCTGTTCGTGCCGGGTGCGGAGGCGGCGGCGCATGATGCAGCCGCGCGCAGCGGCGCGGACGTGCTGATCCAGGAGCTCGAGGACTTCACGCCCCCGGACCGTCGGCCGCAGGCGCGCGCACTGGCGAGCGGGCTGTACGACCGCTGGCGCAAGGCGGGCGCGGTGGCCGCAGTGCGCGTCAATCCGCTGGAAACCTGCGGGCGCGAGGACCTTGCCGCGGTTCTCGCGGGCAGGCCCGATCTCGTGCTGATGTCGAAGGTGGATTCGCCGGAGCAGGTGAAGGCGCTCGCCGCAGCCGCGCCGGGCGTGGACCTGGTACCCAACGTCGAGTCCGCCCGAGGCTTGCTGCGCGTCGCGCAGGTCGCGCGCGCCGACCCGCGCGTGGTCGCGCTGCTCGTGGCGAGCGAGGACATGGTGGCCGACCTCGGCACGAGCCGCAGCCGCGGCGGCGAGGAGCTCGCCTACGTGCGCCAGCGCTTTCTCCTCGAATGCCGCGCGGCCGGCGTCGAGGCAATCGACGCGCCGTACACCTTCAGCGACGTGAAAGGGGCGGTGGCGGACGCGAAGTGGGCGGCGCGCATGGGCTACCGCATGAAGAGCCTGGTCGATCCGTCGCATGCCAAGCCGCTGAACAAGGTGTTCACGCCCGACCTCGCGCGCGCCGCGCGCATCGTCGCCGCCTTCGAGACGGCGCGCGCGCAGGGCAAGGAACGCGCGCGCGTGGACGGCGCGCTGATCGAGGTGCCGATCTACGCCGCGGCTAAGCGGCTGCTCGGCTCAGTCGCGCAAACGCCACCGCCGAAGCGAAAAAAACGAGGCTGAGCGCGATCTCGGCGCCGGCGAGCGCTTGCGACAGCCCCCGTTCGCTCCAGGCGCGCATCACGCCCTCGGCGAAGTACGCGAGGATCAGCAGCGGCGACCACTGGTAGGTGTAGCGCCGGCCGGACAGCACGCCGCCGAGCGGCAGCGCGAGCGGCGCCGCCTTCAGGGCGAGCCACGAGCCCCCGGGGCGCAGCGGCGCGAGCCACATTTCCCAGGCGAGGCACAGGACGAGCAGCCCGATCAGGCTGCCCGACGCCGCTAGCCGAAGCGCACGCAATGGATCGGGGGCAGCTGCGTGGAAAGGCGGCGCCAGGAGTCGCCTTGGTCCTCGGACATCCACAGTCCGCCGGTGGTCGAGCCGAAGGCGAGGCGCTTGCCGGTACGGTCCACGTCAAGACAGTGGCGGTAGACGAGATCGTAGGCGTGCTCCTGCGGCAGGCCCTTGCGCAGGACCTGGAAGGTCTTACCGCCGTCACGCGTGCGCGCGACCACCAGCTTCGCATCGACCGGCACGCGGCACTCGTCCTTTACCGCCGGCACGAACCAGGCGGTGTCCGGGTCCTTGGGATGCACCGCCACCGCGAAGCCGAACTTGCTCGGGCGAATGGCGGTCACCTCCTGCCAGGTCTTCGCACCGTCCGTGGAGCGGAACACGCCGTTGTGGTGCTGCGCCCACATCACATCGGGCCGCGCGGCGCACTGCGCCAGCCGGTGCACGTCCTGCGCATTCTGCTCGAATCGCTGTGCCGGCGGCATGTACTCCGCATACATGCCCTGCGCGCAGATCGCCCAGCTCCTGCCGCCGTCCCGTGTCTGCCAGGCGCCGCCGGTGGACACGGCCACGGTGATGCGCTTCGGATCCTGCGGATCGATGGCGATGGAGTGGATGCCGGGGTGATCGTAGCCTCCGCCGCCCCATTCCAGGCGCTCGGACCTGTCCCAGAGGCTGCGCACCAGCTGCCAGCTCTTGCCGCGATCCTCCGACGTGAACAGGCCTCCGGGAATGGTGCCGGCCCACAGGCGCTTGCCGTCGGATTCGAGCGACCAGAGCTGCACCAGCTTCCACGGCGTCTTGTCCTGCGAGCCCTCCGGCTGCGGCGGGTACTCGGGGGCCGCGACTTCCTCCCAGCGCTGGCCGCCGTCCCTGGAGCGGCGCAGCTTCACGCCGAAATGCCCGAGGTTGAGCGCCGCGTAGAGCGTGCCGTCGCCGTCGGGCAGCACCATGCTCACCGGGTCGCCGAGGAAGTGCGGCTTGCCAATGCCGCGCCCCGTGACGACGAACAGTCCCTTTCTCGTTCCCACATAGAGCTTCATGTCAGCCTCCCGTGAGGGCCTGCATGACGTACACCTCGCTCGTTTCGCCCACCGAGTCGGACAGGCGCTCGCGATCGCGCACACGCCGGCCGTCCACGAACACCGTGACGTGCTTGCGCAGGCACCCCTGCTCGTCGAGGATGTAGCCGCGCGCCCGGGGCTGCACGGCGAACACCTCGGCGAGTGCGCTCGCCACCGTGCCGGGCGCAACCGCGGCTTCCGGGCAGTCCAGGTGGCGCTGCAGGTTGGAAGTGAAGACCACGCGCGGCATGCGCTCAACTCCGCAGCTTGAGCGCCACCTCGGCGAGCCGCTTGCCCTGCGCCACACACAGCGCGCGCTCGCTGTCGGTGAGCGGCTGGTCGTCGGCCACGCCGCCGAAATGGCTCGGGCCGTAGGGGGTGCCGCCGCTGCGCGCCGCGCCGAGCTCGGCCTGCGTATACGGCAGTCCGACGATCAGCATGCCGTGATGCAGGAGCGGCAGCATCATGGAGACGAGCGTCGTTTCCTGGCCGCCGTGCATGGATCCCGTGGACGTGAAGACGCTGGCGGGCTTGCCGGCGAGCGTGCCCTTGAGCCACAGGGGCACCGTGGCGTCGAAAAAGTGCTTGAGCGGCGCGGCCATGTTGCCGAAGTACCCCGGGCTGCCGAGCGCGAGTCCGGCGCAGCCCTCGAGATCCTTCAGCTCCGCGTAGGGTGCGCCCTCCGGCGGCACGGCGGGCGCGGCGCTTTGCGTGACGGCCGCGACCTTCGGCACGGTGCGCAGCCTCGCCTGCGCGCCGGGCACGCGCTCGACGCCCTCTGCGACCAGCTCGGCCATGCGCCGCACGGAGCCGCCGGCGCTGTAGTACAGGACGAGAACGTCCAGCATGGCCTGTATCATACGGCCCGCATGCGCCGGATCCCACAACGCCTGCTCGAGTTCTTCCTCGCGCTGGCGCAGCGCTTGCGCGAGGACCGCGGCTTCGAGACCGCGGGCTCGCTGACCTTCACCTCGTTGCTCGCGCTCGTGCCCCTCGTGGCCGTGGCGCTCGCGCTGGCGACGTCGTTCCCGGCGTTCGAGCGTGCCATGGACGCCTTGGGGCGCTTCGCCGCGACGCAGCTCCTGCCCGCGGGCAGTGCCGCGGTCACCCGGCAGATCGGCGCCTTCGCGGCGCAGGCCGGCAAGCTCACCTGGGTGGGCCTCGGCTTCCTGGCGGTCACCGCCCTGATGATGATGCTGACGGTCGACGAGGCGCTCAACCGCATCTTCCGCGTGCAGCGCCGCCGGCACCTGGCGCGCAGACTGCTCGTGTACGCGGCGGTGCTGACGCTCGGGCCGGCGCTGATTGGCGCGAGCCTCTATCTGACTTCGTACATGGTGGTCAACTCGCTCGGCTTTCTCGAGCTGGACGACTATCGCAGGACGGTCTTGAGCCTGCTCGCCTTCGCGTTCACCTGCGTGGCGCTGACCCTGGTGTACCTGGTGGTGCCGTACCGGCAGGTCGCGTTGCGCCACGCCGCGGTGGGCGGCCTCGTGGCGGGCGTGGCGTTCGAGTTCGCCAAGCGCGGCTTCGGCCTGTACGTCGCCAAGCTGCCGACTTACACGCTCGTCTACGGCGCGTTCGCCATGATCCCGCTCTTCCTCCTGTGGCTGTATGTGTCGTGGGTGGTGGTGCTACTTGGCGCAACGCTCACCGCCGCGCTGCCCGCGTGGCGCGCCGGCCGCGAACCCGTTCTTGCGCCCGAGGACGCCCCATGACGGTCATCCCCCGCCGCGAGCGCCTGATCGCCGCGCTCGACGTACCCGACGCCGCGCAGGCGCGCGCCCTTGCCGTGCGCCTCGGCGACGCCGTGCGCTTCTACAAGGTCGGCCTGGAGCTCTTTACCGCCGGCGGCTACTTCGAGCTGCTCGACTGGCTCGGGGCGCGCGGCGGCAAGGTGTTCGCCGATCTGAAGCTGTACGACATCCCGGAAACGGTGCGGCGCGCTGTGGCCAACCTGCGCTCGAGCGGCGCCACGTTCGTCACGGTGCACGCCGAGCGCTCGATCCTCGAGGCGGCGGCGCGGGAGAAGGGCGAGCTGAAGATCCTCGCCGTCACCGTGCTGACGAGCTTCGACCAGCGCGCCATCGCCGATATGGGCTACGCCGGCAGCGTCGAGGACCTCGTGCTGCAGCGCGCGCGCGCCGCGCTCGAGGCCGGCTGCGACGGGGTCATCGCCTCCGGGCTGGAGGCGCCGCGCATCAAGGCGGAGTTCGGCACGAAGCTGCTGGTCGTCACTCCGGGCGTGCGGCCCGCCGGGTCGGGCGCGCAGGACCAGAAGCGCGTCGTGGATGTCGCGCAGGCATTCGCCAACGGCGCCGACTACATCGTGGTCGGGCGGCCGATCCGCGATGCCGCCGACCCGCACGCCGCGGCCGAAGGGATCCAGGCCGCCATCGCGTCCGCGTTCCCGAGGTGACGCGGCGCAACACGGGGACGTCGATGTCGCGTACAATGCGCGACTTTTTGCTTTTCTGATCAAGACCATGCCGCGCGCCATCCGCAACCTCGCCATCATCGCCCACGTCGACCACGGCAAGACCACGCTCGTGGACAAGCTGCTGCGCGCCGCCGGCACCTTCGCCGCGCACGAGCACGTGCAGGAGCGCGTGATGGACTCCAACGACCTGGAGCGCGAGCGCGGCATCACCATCCTCGCCAAGAACTGCGCAGTGCGCTACGAGGGCACGCACATCAACATCGTCGACACGCCCGGCCACGCCGACTTCGGCGGCGAGGTGGAGCGCGTGCTGTCGATGGTGGACGGTGTGCTGCTGCTGGTGGACGCGGTGGAAGGGCCGATGCCGCAGACGCGCTTCGTCACGCGCAAGGCGCTCGCCCTGGGCCTGAAGCCGATCGTCGTCGTCAACAAGGTCGACCGCCCCGGCGCGCGCGCGCAGTGGGTGGTCAACCAGACTTTCGACCTGTTCGACAAGCTGGGCGCAAGCGAGGCGCAGCTCGACTTTCCCGTGGTCTATGCCTCGGCGCTGGAAGGCTGGGCGAGCCTCGACCCCGCAGCGCGCGGCGGCGACATGAAGCCGCTGTTCGAGGCGATCCTCCAGTACGTGCCGATGCGCGACGAGGATGCCGAGGGACCCCTGCAGCTGCAGATCTGCTCGCTCGACTACTCGAGCTACGTCGGCAAGATCGGCATCGGCCGCATCCGCCGCGGGTTCCTGCGGGCGGCGCAGGAGGTGCTGGTGATGAACGGCCCGGACGCGCTGCCCATCAAGGCCAAGGTGAACCAGGTGCAGATGTTCGAGGGTCTCGAGCGCGTCGAAGTGGACGAGGCGCAGGCGGGCGACATCGTGCTGGTGAACGGCATCGAGGAAATCAACATCGGCACCACGCTGTGCCATCCCGAGCACCCGGAGGCGCTGCCGCTGCTCAAGGTCGACGAGCCGACGTTGACGATGAATTTCCTGGTCAACGCCTCGCCGCTCGCCGGCCGCGAGGGCAAGTACGTCACCAGCCGCCAGATCCGCGAGCGCCTGGAGCGCGAAACGAAGTCGAACGTCGCGCTGCGCGTCGAGTATCCCGAGGATACCGACACCTTCATCGTGCACGGGCGCGGCGAGCTGCACCTGACCATCCTGCTGGAGAACATGCGCCGCGAAGGCTACGAGATCGCGGTGTCGCGGCCGCGCGTGCTGTACAAGGAGATCGACGGCGTGCGCTGCGAGCCCTACGAGATGCTCACGGTGGACGTGGAGGAGGCCAACCAGGGCGGCGTGATGGAGGAGCTGGGTCGCCGCCGCGGCGAGCTGCTCGACATGCAGCCCGACGGCAAGGGGCGCGTGCGCCTGGACTACCGCATTTCGGCGCGCGGCCTGATCGGCTTCCAGGGCGAATTCATGACGCTGACGCGCGGCACCGGCATCATGAGCCACGTGTTCGACGAGTACGCGCCCGCCAAGACCGAGGAGATGGCCGAGCGCCGCAACGGCGTGCTGGTGTCGCAGGACGACGGCGTCGCCGTGGCCTATGCGCTGTGGAAGCTGCAGGAGCGTGGGCGCATGTTCGTGCATCCGGGCGACCCGGTGTACGAGGGCATGATCGTCGGCATCCACAGCCGCGACAACGATCTCGTGGTCAATCCCATCCGCACCAAGCAGCTCACCAACATCCGCGCCTCGGGCAAGGACGAGGCCATCGACCTGGTGACGCCCATCGGGCTCACTCTCGAGTACGCGGTCGAGTTCATCGCCGACGACGAGCTGGTCGAGATCACGCCGAAGTCGATCCGGCTGCGCAAGCGCTTCCTCAAGGAAAACGAGCGCCGGCGCGCGGAGCGCGCGGCGGCCTGACCAGGGGCCCGCCAGGCGGCGACGCCGGCGTCAACGCGCCGCGTACGCAGTACAAAACGGTCTCGCCTTTTCTGGCGGGATGAATCTCCCCGCCAGAAAAGGCGAGATTCTTTGAAAAGCTAAACCCGCGACGAGGCGTGTCTCGTCACGGAATCGGCACCGCCGTCAGCAGCTGCGCGCCGATGTCCATGCGCCGCGCCGCGTCGTGCGCCGGCCGCAGCCGGTGCGTGGCCACCCCGGGCAGGATGGCCTGCACGTCCTCCGGGATCACCTTGTCGCGGCCCTCGAGCAGCGCCCAGGCGCGCGCCGAGTGCACCAGCGCGAGCGCCGCGCGCGGCGAGAGCCCCGCCACGTAGTCCGGCGAGCGGCGCGTGTACTCGACGACCGCCTGCACGTAATCGAGCAGCGCGGGCGCGACGTGCACGCCGCGGGCGTCCTCCTGCAGCTCGACCAGCTCCGCCGGGCTCATGCACGGCTCGAGCGTCGCCAGCAGGTCGCGCCGGTCGGTGCCGGCGAGGAGCATCCGCTCGGCGTCGCGATCCGGATAGCCCAGCTCGATCCTCATCAGGAAGCGGTCGAGCTGCGATTCCGGTAGCGGAAATGTCCCGACCTGCTCCGTGGGGTTCTGCGTGGCGATGACGAAGAACGGCTCGGGGAGCTTGCGCGTCTCGGTCTCCACCGTCACCTGGTGCTCCTCCATCGCCTCGAGCAGCGCGCTCTGCGTCTTGGGCGTGGCGCGGTTCACCTCGTCGGCGAGGATCAGCTGCGCGAAGATCGGCCCGGGATGGAACTTGAAGGTGCCGCCGTCGCGCTCGTACACCGACACGCCGATGATGTCCGCGGGCAGCATGTCGCTGGTGAACTGGATGCGCTGGAAGTGCAGCCCGAGCGTTTTCGCCAGCACGTGCGCGAGCGTGGTCTTGCCCACGCCCGGCAAGTCCTCGATCAGCAGATGGCCGCGCGCGATCAGGCAGGCGAGCGCAAGGCGCACCTGCGCTTCCTTGCCGAGGATCACCTGGCTCGCGGCGGCGATCAGGCGCTCGAGCGGCGTGCGCGCCGCCGCCGGTTTGAGCTGTGTTTTCAGGAGCATCGACCCATTGTACAAGGTATGATTTGACGCATGACTGTGGCATTCGTCACGCATGCCGACTGCCTCAAGCACGAGATGGGCGCGTGGCATCCGGAACGTCCCGAGCGGCTCACGGCCATCGAGGACCAGCTCATCGCCTCGGGCGTGGGCCAGTTCCTCGTGCGCCACGACGCGCCGCTTGCCACCGACGAGCAGCTGGCGCGCGTGCATCCGCTCGAATACGTGCACGCCATCCGCGATGCCGCGCCGCAGGAAGGCACGGTGCACCTCGATCCGGACACGGCCATGAACCCGCACAGCCTGCAGGCGGCGCTGCGCGCGGCGGGCGCCGCGGTGCTGGCGACCGATCTCGTGATGCGCGGCGAGGCGAGCGCGGCGTTCTGCAGCGTGCGCCCGCCCGGGCATCACGCCTGCCGCGCGCGCCCGATGGGCTTTTGCATCTTCAACAACGTCGCGGTCGCCGCGCGCCACGCGCTCGAGGCGCACGGCGTGGTGCGTGTCGCCATCATCGATTTCGACGTGCACCACGGCAACGGCACCGAGGACATCTTCGAAGACGAGCCGCGCGTGCTCATGGCCTCCACCTTCCAGCATCCGTTCTATCCGTACAGCGGCACCGAGAGCCCGGCGCGCAACATGGTGAACGTGCCGCTGCCCGCGGGCGCGGGCTCGCGGCAGTTCCGCGCCGCGGTGACCGAAGCCTGGCTGCCCGCGCTGGAGGACTTCAAGCCCGAGCTGGTGCTCTTCTCGGCCGGCTTCGACGCGCACGCCGAGGATGACATGGCGATGCTCAGCCTCACCGACCAGGACTACGCGTGGGTGACGCGCGAGGTGAAGACGATCGCCGACCGCCATGCCGGCGGGCGCGTCGTGTCCATGCTGGAAGGCGGCTACGCGCTCTCGGCGCTCGGCCGCAGCGCCGTGCAGCACCTGCGAGTGCTCGCGGAGCTCGACCGCTGACGCGGCTGCTCTGCCTGCTTGCCCTCTGGGCCGTCGCCCAGACCGCCGGTGCCGCGGAGTTCCGCCCGTGGAGCGGGCCGACGCCCGCGCTTGCGCTGCGCGACCTCGATGGGCAGGAGCACCGCCTGGCCGACTACCGCGGCAAGGTCGTGCTGGTCAACTTCTGGGCCACCTGGTGCGCGCCGTGCCTCGAGGAGATGCCCTCCATGGAGCGCCTGCGCGGCTCGCTCGAGGCGCGGCCGTTCGCCGTCCTGGCGGTGAATCTTGGAGAGCCGCCGCAGGCCATCGCCAGGTTCCTCGCGCGCGTGCCGGTCGGGTTCACCGTGCTGCGCGACGTGGACGGCGCGGTGGCGCGCGCCTGGGGCGCGCGCTATCTACCCGCCTCGTATCTCGTCGACGGCGAGGGACGCGTGCGTCACGTGGTTTACGGCGCGCTGGACTGGAACGGACGGCAAGCGCGCGGCAAAGTCGAGGAGCTGCTCGGGACCCTGCCGCGCGAGTCGCGCGAGCGCGCGCGGGCTAGGCCGCTTCCTTCCCCTTCACCGCCGCCGGCGTCTCTTCGAGCAGCGCGATGACGCGCTTGGCGTGCCGGTAGAGCTTCTCGCCCCTCTCCGTCACCACGATGCCGCGGCGGTGCCGCTCGAACAGCTGCACGCCGAGAAAGAGCTCCAGGCGCCGGATGCGCGCCGAGACGTTGGACTGCACCGTATCGAGCAGCACGCCGGCGCGGGCGAATCCGCGCTCCTCGTACACAGCGATAAAGTAGCGCAGATCCTTGATGTCCATGGCGCAAAGGACTATAGCAGGGCGCTCGAGCTATCTGTTTTCGAGCTAGCAGGACGCGCGGCAGATGCAACAAAGCGTCAATCCACCTGCCATGGCTCGCAGCGCCCGCGCGCCGCGCCCGACGGAAGCTGGGCGAACGCCTGGTCCGGGTCGGTCGCCGCGCGGTCGTCGAAATGCCAGGCATGGCGGGCGGCATAGCGCACGCAGGCGTCGGCGCCGCGCCGCACGGCCCGCCGCTCGCAGCCCGTCAGGGTCGTCACGCGCACGCTGGGCCCCACCCGTTCGATGAAGTGCACGGCGCGCTCGGTGGCGCGCACCAGCACGGCGCGCCGGCCGGGCGCCTGCGTGGAGAGCAGTTGCGCGGACTCCGGAGTCA
>DATFEJ010000010.1:0-3212 GCA_035251235.1 Burkholderiales bacterium | reverse complement strand
CCGCGGGCGGCGAAGACCTGCCTTTCTGGATCGACGTGCAGCGCTCGATGGTGCCGCTGCGCGCCAGCCGCATGCTGCATGCCTGGGCCCGGCGTGCGCTACTTCGGCGCGGGACCGGCGCTCGCCGGCCTGGCGGCCCTGCGCGAGCGCGTGCGCGCGTCCTCGGCCCCGCAGGCGGATCTCGGGTCGGGCACCGCCCTGGAACGCGACGACGCGCTGGATCTGATGGGCCATCTGCTCAAGTGCTGGTCGCCGCGGGCGCCCGAGCGGCGCCACCGGCGGCATGCGGTGAAGTCGCGACTCGGCGTGGTCAACGGGCTGTCGGGCGCGATCGAGGCGCTCGACCAGGAAGCATCGCTCAGCTTCGACGGCGGCGGCGCCGAGAACTGGATCGTGGAGAACGTCAGCGCGGGCGGGTTCGGCGCGCTCGTCGCGCAGGTGAAGGGCGACTGGCTGCGCGTCGGCGCGCTCGTCGCACTGCAGCCCGACGGCGGCAGCAACTGGCTGATCGGCGTGGTGCGCCGCGTGCACCGGTCTGCGGGCGCGCAGGCGCGCGTCGGCATCGAGACCCTTTCCAAGGTGCCGGAGCTCGTCCGCCTGTCTCTGGGCGCGGCGCGCACGGGAGCGGGCGAGACGGGCCTGCTGCTGCGCTCGGCCGAGCCTGCTGCCACGGAGGTCGGCATCGCCCTGCGCCCGGGCGTGTTCGCGCCCGGCGTGAATCTGGAGTCGCGCGTGAACGGCCGGGAGCGGATCTACATGCCGGCGCGCCTCGGCGAACGCGGCGAGGACTACGAGATCGGCCGCTTCAGGGAGATGGTGCGAGACGCGTGAGCAGCCAGGCGGCGATGTCGGCGATCTCCGGCGCGCACACCGCATGCGGCATCGCATACTCCTTCCAGGCCACCGGATAGCCGAGCGCCTCGAGCTGCGCGTACGATTGCCGTGCGCGCTCCACGGGAATGATGTCGTCGTAGCCGCCGTGCGCCATGAACACGGGCAGCGCGCCGTTGGCGTCGCTGCGCTCGGCCGCCAGCGTGTCGGCGAGCGGCAGGTAGGTGGACAAGGCGAGCACGCCCGCGAGCCGCTCGCCGTGGCGCAGGCCGGTGTGCAGCGCGATCGCGCCGCCCTGGGAGAACCCGGCCAGCACGATGCGCTGTGCCGCCACGCCGCGTGCACGCTCGCGTGCGATCAGGCGCTCGACCTGCGCTTGCGACGCACGGATGCCTTCGCCGTCCTCCCGGGAGCCGCCCAACTGATAGATGTCGTACCAGGCGCGCATCGGCATGCCCATGTTGAGGGTCACCGGCCGCACGGGCGCGTGCGGAAACACGAAACGCAGGCGCGCGGCGCCCGGCAGCCGCAGCTCCGGAACCACCGGCTCGAAATCGTGCCCGTCGGCGCCCAGCCCGTGCAGCCAGATGACCGCGGCGTCCGGCGCGGCGGCGGTCTCCAGCTCGATGGTCTCCAGCGCCGGCGTCATGCCGGCTTCGGGCGCTGCGCGGACTTGGGCCGGAACGCCTTGACGAGCGTCTCGTCGGTCTCGATGTAGGGCCCGCCGATCAGGTCGATGCAGTAGGGCACCGCGGCGAACACGCCGTCCAGCGTCTCCTTGATCGCCTTGGGTTGCCCCGGCAGGTTGAGGATCAGCGCCTGCCTGCGGATCACGGCCACCTGGCGCGAGAGGATCGCGGTGGGCACATACCGGAGGCTGACCGCGCGCATCTGCTCGCCGAAGCCCGGCAGCACCTTGTCGGCGACGGCGAGCGTCGCCTCGGGCGTGACGTCGCGCGGCGCGGGCCCGGTACCGCCGGTGGTGAGCACCAGGTGGCATCCCTTCGCGTCCACCAGTTCCACGAGCGACGCCTCGATCACTGCGCGCTCGTCGGGGATCAGGCGCTCCTCGAAGGCGAGCGCCGGGGCGCGGATCACCTGCGTGAGCCAGGCCTTGAGCGCCGGGATGCCCTCGTCCTTGTAGACGCCGCCCGAGGCGCGGTCGCTCGCCGACACCAGCCCGACGCGCAGCTCGCTACTCACCGCAGGCCTCGCGGATGACGCGGAACAGCTCGCGGAAGGCGCGCGGCGGCCGGCCCTCGGCCTGCTCCTGGCGCGCGTTGCGCAGCAGGGCGCGCAGCTGCTGCAAGTCCGCGCCCCGGTGCTCGCGCGCGAACTCGGTGAGCGCGCCGTCGTCCTCGAGCAGCCGCGCGCGCCAGTGCTCGAGACGCTGGTGGCGCGCGCGCTCCGCGGCCGAGCCGCCCTGCACTGCCTCGAGCTGCGCGCGGATCGGCTCGGGATCCAGCTCTCGCATCAGGCGCCCGATGTACTGCACCTGGCGCCGCTTGGCCTCGTGGCTCGAGATGCGGCGGGCCTCGTGCACGGCGCGCGCCAGCTCCTCGGGCAGCGTCATGCTCTGCAGGTGCGCGCCCGAGAGCTCGACGAGCGCCGCGCCGAGCTTCTGCAGCTCGTGCATCTCGCGCTTGCGCCGCGTCTTGCTGACGATTTCGTCCTGCATGCCGCTGCTATGATAGCGCGCCATGAAAAACGGCGGCCGCTTCACCTACGCGCGCGACCAGCTGAAGGCGTTCGCGGCGCAGGCGCTGGCGCACGCGCGCCGCCTCGGCGCGAGCGGCTGCGAGTGCCACGTCTTCGAGGGCCACGGCCTGTCGGTCACGGTGCGCAAGGGCGCCGTCGATACCATCGAGCACAACCGCGACAAGAGCATCAGCGTGACCGTGTACCTGGGCGAGCGCCCCGCCGCGCGTCAGGGGCACGCGAGCACGTCGGACTTCTCCTCGGCGGCGCTCGCGCAGACGGTCGAGGCCGCGCTCGCCATCGCGCGCCACGCGGCGCCGGACGATTGCGCAGGGCTGCCGGACGCGGCGCTGCTCGCCGCGGACACGCGCGAGCTCGATCTGTACCACCCGTGGGCGCTCGGCACGGAGGAGGCGATCGAGGTGGCGCGCCGCTGCGAGGCGGCGGCCTTCGCGCTGTCGCCGCGCATCCGCAATTCCGAGGGCGCCTCGGTCTCGGCGCAGCACGCGCAGTTCGTGTTCGCCAACAGCCTGGGCTTCATGGCGGGATTCCCGACCTCGCGCCATTTTCTGTCGCTGGCGGTGATCGCCGAGGACGCGCGCGGCATGCAGCGCGACGACTGGTACAGCGTGGCGCGCGCGCCGGGGGCGCTGGCGGATGCCGAGGCGCTCGGGCGCTACGCC
>DATFEJ010000175.1:0-3584 GCA_035251235.1 Burkholderiales bacterium | reverse complement strand
GAGGCCGCCGCCTTGCCGGCTGCCGCGACGAAGCTGCGGCCGCGCGGCGGCGCGGGAAGGTGGGGCGGCAGGATGCGCAACGGGTCCGCCGCCGACACGGCGGCGCGAAAGCTCTCCTCCAGCAGCGCGCGCATCCGGCCGAGTTTACCGGTGCAGCCGACGGGCGAGATGCGCTATTCTCGCCAACCTATGACCACGCGAACCCGACCGCCGTTCCGCGCCGACCACGTCGGCAGCTTCCTGCGCCCGAAAGAACTGCTCGAGGCGCGCGACCGGCACTACAAGAAGGGCGAGATCACCCGTGCCCAGCTGCGCGAGGTCGAGGACCGCGCGATCCGCGGCATCGTCAAGCTGCAGGAAGACTGGGGGCTGCAGGGCATTACCGACGGCGAGTACCGGCGCACCTACTTCCACGTCGACTTCCTCGAGCAGCTGGAAGGCGTCGAGGTGAAAGGCGGCATCCAGGTGAAGTTCCACGGCGCGGCGGGCGACGTGGACTTCGCGCCGCCGGTGATGCACGTCACGAAGAAGCTCAGGCACGTGAAGCCGATCCAGGTGGAGGACTTCAAGTTCCTCAAGTCGGTCACCCAGCGCACGCCCAAGGTCACCATCCCGTCGCCGACCATGCTGCATTTTCGCGGCGGGCGGGGTGCCATCAGCCGCGAGGCCTACCCGGACATGGAGGGCTTCTACGCGGATGTGGCGCGCTGCTACCAGGAGGAGATCCGCCAGCTGGCCGACGCGGGCTGCCGCTACCTGCAGCTGGACGACACCAACCTCGCTTACCTGTGCGACCCGAGGATGCGCGAGGGCGCGAAGCAGCGCGGCGACGACCCGGACGAGCTGCCCCGGCGCTATGCGCGCCTCATCAACGCGGCGATCGAAGGCAGGCCCGCGGACATGACGGTGGGCGTGCACCTGTGCCGCGGCAACTTCCAGAGCGCCTGGGCGGCCGAGGGCGGCTACGAGCCGGTGGCCGAGGTGCTGTTCAACGAGCTCAAGGTGGACTGCTACTTCCTCGAATACGACGACGCGCGCTCGGGCGACTTCGGCCCCTTGCGCTTCGTGCCCAGGGGCAAGATCGTGGTGCTGGGCCTGGTCACCACCAAGCTCGGCAGCCTCGAATCGAAGGACGAGCTGAAGAAGCGCATCGCCGAGGCCGCCCGGCACGTGCCGCTCGAGCAGCTGTGCCTGTCGCCGCAGTGCGGCTTTTCCAGCACCGTGCACGGCAACGTGCTCGCCGTCGAGGCGCAGGCGGCGAAGATCCGCCTGGTGGTCGAGACGGCGCGCGAGGTCTGGGGCGGCTAGCGCGCGCCCGGCGCGAAGGATTCGCGGGAAGCGTCCTTGCCGAGCTTGTACAGGCCCGGATAGGACTCGCGAAACACGCGCTTGATCTCCTCGACCGGCACGTCCGCGTAGGTGCCGCGGTCGCGCAGGTACTCCATGTGCCGCCGCTCGTCGGCGTCGAACGGGTGGAAGATCGAGTCGTGCCGCCCGTCGAACTCGAGCGGCTTGACGCGGAACTTGCGGCACAGCTCCAGGTTGAAGGCGGGCGTCGCCTTGACCCACTTGCCTTCCAGCCACAGCTCGGTGTAGCCGTGGTAGACGAACAGGTCGCTGCCGCCCATGTGCTCGGCCAGGCGCGGCGTCGTGAGGTGATTCTTCACGTCGGCGAAGCCCACGCGCGCGGGAATGCCCATGGCGCGCGCGCAGGCGGCGAGCAGCGCCGCCTTGCCGATGCAGAAGCCCTCGCCCTTTGCCAGGCACACGCTGCCGCGAAAGCTCTCGTCCTGCGAGAAATCGAGGAACGGGTTGTAGCGGATGGCATCGCGCACCGCGTAGTAGAGCGACACCGCGCGCTCGACCTCGGTCGCGCCCTTGGCGTGCTGCCGCGCGAAGGCGATCACATCCGGATGGTCGCTGTCGACGTAGCGCCCGGGGGCGAGAAACTCCTTCATTGGTCGAGCCCCATGACGCGGCGCGCGGCCGCGAACAGCGCGCTGGCCGGTTCGGCGAGCCCGTCGACGATCGTGAAATGGTCCTTGCCCGGCATCGGCACGTCGCGCGCCAGGACGGGCTTCCAGCGCTCGGCGAGCAGCGCGTTCTGCCGCTTGAACTCCGAGCTCTCCAGCCCGCCGACGGCGAGGGCGAGCGGCGAGCGCGTCGCGGGCGGCAGGAACGCGGGCGAGAGCTTGAGCGCCGTCGCCTCGTCCAGGCGCAGGTCGCCCTGCAGCCAGTCCACCTGCGCGAGCGGGCGCAGGTCGTACACCCCGCTCACCGCCAGCGCGCCCTTGACGAGATTGCGCGGCAGCGAGCGGTCCATCACCGGCCAGAGGGCGGCCAGCAGCATGGCGGCCAGGTGTCCGCCCGCCGAGTGCCCGCTGGCATAGATCCGGTCCTCGTCCATGCCGTACTGCTCCGCGTGGCGGTACAGCCAGACCGAGGCCGCCAGCATCTGCTGCACGATGCGCTCGATGCTCACCTTGGGGCACAGGTCGTAGTTCACCACCACCAGCGAGACGCCGGCGTCCACCCAGGCGGGCGCGAGATAGGAGAAGTCGCGCTTGTCGAGCGAGCGCCAGTAGCCGCCGTGGATGAACATCAGCACGCTGCCGTCGCCCTTGCGCGAGGGGAAGATGTCCAGCGTTTCGCCGGGCGACGATCCGTAGGCGCGGTCGAGGTAGCAGGTCATCGTCGCGCGCGCGCGCGCCGACTCCTGCTGCCAGCGCGCGAAGTGGCGCGCGTAGTCGGGGAACAGCTCGCGGTTGTTGTATTCGCGGCTGAGAAAGGCCGGATCGGTCATGGACCCGCGATTCTAGCGGGTCTTTTCGGTCCGCAGCCAGGTCACGGGACGGCCGAGCGTGCGTTCCAGCGCCCGCTGCTCCGGGTCCGCCAGCGCGGCGGCGCGCGCCTTGCGGATCGCGTCCGCCTGCGCCGCCGGATCCGCCGTCGCCGGGTTCTCCACCAGCGCATCCAGGATGGCGAGGAAGCTCGCCTTGCCCCGGCGGTGCGTCTCGCCGTAGCCCTTCAGCAGGCCGGCGCAGGCCGCGATTTCCAGGGCGAGCGCCGGATGGCGCGGCGCGGCGGCGCGCACGGCCGCCAGCCAGCGCTCGATCAGCGCCTGCTCTTCGGCGTAGCGGTAGCTGCGCGGCCGCCAGGGCTTCAGCCACGCCAGCGATCGCACCAGGAGATAGCCGAGGACGCCGGAGGTCTTCACGCGCATGCCGACGTTGTAGGCGTCCAGCTTGCCGTTGCGCTCCGCCCAGGACTGCAGGCGCCGGCCGAGCGAAGGCGGCAGGAGCGAGGCGAGCTCCTCCACGCCGGGCTTGAGGTGGTCGATGACGTTCAGCGGCTCGCTGTCCCCGGCGCCGGCCTCGCGACGCACGCGCGCGAAGCGCGCGGGCCGGGTCTTCAGGTCGGCCACGCGGATGATGTCCTCGTAGCTCATCCACAGCGCGAGTGCGCGCGCGGTCTCGCCCAGGAGCTCGGCACCGGCGTCGCCCAGCGAGGCGATGCGCGCGAGATAGAGCTGCGCGTAGGCTTCGCCCCGGTAGTCGCGCAGGCGCGCGGCGCCCAGGTCGATG
>DATFEJ010000020.1:0-3016 GCA_035251235.1 Burkholderiales bacterium | reverse complement strand
AGCAGCGCCTGGCTTCGGGTGTACAGGGAAAGGACGAGCAGCACGAGGGCGCCGCCGGTGCCGAGAATGACGATGGCGGTCTCGGCGCGATGCAGGTTCATGCTCAGTCCGCGCCGGCAATGCGGGCATTCCATGTCCATGTGCGCGATGACGGCGTAGGCGAGCTTCTTCCTGCCGAGATCCTTGCCGCACAGCGGGCAGCGGTTGTCCATGCCCGACTGGCGGGACGCGTCGCGCCCGCGCTAGACGATGTCCAGGTGCTCGATGCCCCTGGAGAGGTCCTTCTCCTTCGCTTCCTTGCCGTGCAGCTTGATGGCGAGGCGCACCTCGTTGGTCGAATCGGCGAAGCGCAGCGCGTCCTCGTACGCGATGCGGCCCTGCTCGTACAGCTCGAACAGGTGCTGGTCGAAAGTCTGCATGCCCAGCTCGCGCGACTTCTTCATGATCTCCTTGATGCCGTGCACCTCGCCCTTGAAGATCAGGTCGCTGATCAGCGGGGAATTGAGCAGCACCTCGACGGCCGCCGCGCGGCCCCGGCCTTCCTTCACCGGGATGAGGCGCTGGGAGATGACGGCCTTCAGGTTGAGCGACAGGTCCATGAGCAGCTGCGCGCGCCGCTCCTCGGGGAAGAAGTTGATGATGCGGTCCATCGCCTGGTTGGAGTTGTTGGCGTGCAGCGTGCCCAGGCACAGGTGGCCGGTCTCGGCGAAGGCGATGGCGTGCTCCATGACCTCGCGGTCGCGGATCTCGCCGATCAGGATCACGTCGGGTGCCTGGCGCAGGGTGTTCTTGAGCGCCGATGCCCAGGAATCGGTGTCCACGCCCACCTCGCGCTGCGTGATGATGCAGTTCTTGTGCGGGTGCACGTACTCCACCGGGTCCTCGATGGTGATGATGTGGCCGTGCGAGTTCTCGTTGCGGTAACCGATCATCGCCGCGAGCGAGGTCGACTTGCCCGAGCCGGTGCCGCCGACGAAGATCACCAGGCCGCGCTTGGTCATCGCCACCTCCCGCAGCACCGGGGGCAGCTTCAGGTCCTCGAAATTCGGGATGGTGGTGGTGATGACGCGCAGCACCATGCCGACGTAGCCCTGCTGCACGAAGCAGTTGACGCGGAAGCGCCCGATGCCCGCCGGGCTGATGGCGAAGTTGCACTCCTTGGTCGACTCGAACTCGGCCGCCTGCTTGTCGTTCATGATCGAGCGCGCGAGCATCGAGGTGTGCTGCGGCGACAGGCCCTGCTGCGACACCGGCGTCATCTTGCCGTCGATCTTCATCGCCGGCGGGTAGCCCGTGGTGATGAACAGGTCCGAGCCGCGCTTGGCGATCAGCGCGCGCAGCAGGTCGTACATGAATTTGGTGGCTTGTTCGCGTTCCATGTCTCGTTACTCCGCGAAATTGTGGCTCCGGCTCACGTTGCGCTTCGCGAAACGTGACCCTGCGCCGCAATTGTGCCGGATTTCATCCGGCAAAATTGTCCTTGTTCATCGCCTTGCCGCGCGCTTCGCTCATCGACACGACGTTGCGCCGCACCAGGTCCTGCAGGTTCTGGTCGAGGGTCTGCATGCCCAGCCCCGCGCCGGTCTGGATCGCCGAGTACATCTGCGCGATCTTGTTCTCGCGGATGAGGTTGCGGATCGCCGGCGTGCCGATCATGATCTCGTGCGCCGCGACGCGGCCGGCGCCGTCCTTGGTCTTCAACAGCGTCTGCGAGATGACCGCGCGCAGGGATTCGGACAGCATGGCGCGCACCATCTCCTTCTCGGCCGCCGGAAAGACGTCGACGATGCGGTCCACGGTCTTCGCCGCCGAAGAGGTGTGCAGCGTGCCGAACACCAGGTGGCCGGTTTCCGCGCCGGTGAGCGCCAGGCGGATGGTCTCCAGGTCGCGCATCTCGCCCACCAGGATCGAGTCCGGGTCCTCGCGCAGGGCGCTGCGCAGCGCGTTGGAGAACGACAGCGTGTGCGGCCCGACCTCGCGCTGGTTGATCAGGCACTTCTTGGACTCGTGCACGAACTCGATCGGGTCCTCGATGGTGAGGATGTGGCCTTCCTCGTTCTCGTTGATGTGGTTGACCATCGCCGCGAGCGTGGTCGACTTGCCCGAGCCCGTCGGGCCGGTCACCAGCACGATGCCGCGCGGGTACTCGGAGATCTCGGTGAAGATCTTCGGGCACTTGAGCTCCTCCAGCGACAGCACCTTGGTCGGGATCGTGCGCAGCACCGCGGCCGCGCCGCGCTGCTGCACGAAGGCGTTGACGCGGAAGCGCGCCAGGTTGGGCACGGCGAAGGAGAAGTCGCACTCCAGGTTCTCCTCGTAGAACTTGCGCTGCCCGTCGCTCATGATGTCGTAGACCATCGAGTGCACGTCCTTGTGCTCCAGGGGCGGCACGTTGATGCGCTTGACGTCGCCGTGCACGCGCACCATCGGCGGCAGCCCCGCGGACAGGTGCAGGTCCGAGGCCTTGTTCTTGACGACAAACGCAAGCAATTCAGTGAGATCCATTACAATCCCCCGCAAGCTGAGGCGGCAAAGTATGGGGTCAATCCCGCAGAACTTGCAAGCTGTGAAGTCACGAATTGACGCGGCTGCACGCGCCTGCGGGCGCGATCCGCAGTCGGTGCGGCTGCTCGCGGTCTCCAAGACCCATGCGCCGGCGCGCGTGCGCGAGGCCTGCGCCGCCGGCCAGCGGGCGTTCGGCGAGAACTATGTCCAGGAGGCGCTCGACAAGATGGCGGCGCTCGCCGAGCTGCCGCTGGAATGGCACCTGGTCGGCCCGCTCCAGAGCAACAAGACGCGGGCCGTGGCCGAGCGCTTCGACTGGGTGCACACCGTGGACCGGGAAAAGGTCGCGCGCCGGCTCTCCGAGCAGCGCCCGGCGGCCTTGGCGCCGCTGCAGGTGCTGGTGCAGGTCAACGTCTCGGGCGAGGCCTCGAAGAGCGGCGTCTCGCCCGGCGAAGCCGCCGCGCTCGCGCGCGCGGTGTCGGGCATGCCGCGGCTGCGGCTGCGCGGCCTG
>DATFEJ010000034.1:0-4163 GCA_035251235.1 Burkholderiales bacterium | reverse complement strand
GGCGTCGGCCGGGCCCTGGGCGCAGACGGCGGCGAGCGCCGCGAACGCCGGGCGCGACAGCCCCGCGAGCCGCTGGTAGGCGCGCGCCGAGCGCTTGGACATGCGCGCGTTGGCGAGCAGCACCGGCACGCCGTACGCGCGGCAGGCCTGCATGAGGTTCGGCCAGATCTCGGTTTCCATCATCACGGCGAGGCGCGGGCGGAAATGCTCGAGAAAGCGCCGCAGCGCGCCCGGATAGTCGTAGGGCAGCCAGGCGAGCAGCACCGACTCGCCGAACACCTGCTTGACGGTATCGCGCCCGGTCGCCGTCAGGCAGGTGACGAGCACGTCGTGATCGGGATATTCGCGCTGCAGGGCGTGCACCAGCGGCGCGCTGGCGCGCGCCTCGCCCACCGACACCGCGTGCACCCAAAGGAGCTTCGCCCGGGGCGTGAGCTCGCTGTGGCCGAAACGCTCGGCGATGTCCGCGCGGTAGCCGGGCTCGCGCCGCCCGCGCCACCACAGGCGCGCGAGGATCCAGGGAAGGGCGGCGTGGAGCAGCAGCGTGTAGAGCGTGCGCAAGGTGCCCTATGATAAGAGAAAGGCCACCCAGACCCCGATGCGCGTCCTCGTCACCGGCTGCGCCGGATTCCTCGGCATGCACTGCGCGCTGCGCCTGCTCGCGCGCGGCGACGAGGTGTTCGGTGCCGATAGCCTCTCGCCCTATTACTCCGTCGAGCTGAAGCGCGACCGCCTGCGCCGCCTCGAGGCCGAATCCGCGTTCCGCTTCGAGCCGATCGACCTTGCGCAAGCAGAGCCGCTGGCGCGTCTTTACGACGCGCTGCGCCCCGAGGCGGTGCTGCATCTCGCCGCGCAGCCGGGCGTGCGCTACTCGCTCGAGAATCCGGCGTCCTACATCCAGTCCAATCTCGTCGCCTTCGCCAACCTGCTGGAGTGCTGCCGCCGCCACGCGCCGCGACACCTCGTCTATGCCTCCAGCTCCAGCGTCTACGGGGTGAACGCCAAGCTCCCCTGGTCGGAGGCCGATCGCGTGGACGAGCCCATCAGCCTGTACGCGGCGACCAAGAAGGCGAACGAGCTGATGGCCCGCGTCTACAGCCACTTGCATGGGTTGCCGGCGACCGGGCTGCGCTACTTCACCGTGTACGGGCCCTGGGGCCGGCCCGACATGTCGCCGATGCTGTTTGCGCGCGCCATCCTGGACGGCAAGCCCATCCAGGTCTTCAACCACGGCGACATGCGCCGCGACTTCACCTACGTCGACGACGCCGTGGAGGCGACGATGCGCGTGCTCGATCGTCCGCCCGGCGCAACGCCCCCGGCGCGCCTGCTCAACGTCGGCAACCGGCAGCCCGTCGCCTTGCTCGAGTACATCGCGCTGCTCGAGCGCGCCCTGGGCAGGACCGCGCTGAAGGAGATGCAGCCGATGCAGCCCGGCGACGTGCCCGCCACCTACGCCGACACGCGCGCGCTCGAGGAACTCACCGGCTTCGCGCCGGCCACGCCGCTCGCCGAAGGCCTGGCGCGCTTCGCCGACTGGTTCAGGCGCTACTACCGCTACGCGTGAAGGGGGATTCCGGCGGCGCGTACTCCGGGAGCCAGCCGCGCAAGCGCTCGCGCACGGCTTCCGGCCCGGGATCGCGCGCCTCGGCGATCCAGCGCAGCACGTCCTCCAGCGGCAGCTCGACCTCGCCCGCTTGCGCCTGCGCCACGCGCAGCTTGGGGTGTGGCGTCGGCAGGGTGCGCTCGGCATCGGCGAGCAGCTCTTCGTACAGCTTCTCGCCGGGGCGCAGGCCGATGTACCTGATGCCGATCTCCTCCTCCGCGTAGCCGCTCAGCATGATCATCTGGCGCGCGAGGTCCGCGATCTTCACCGGCTCGCCCATGTCGAGCACGTAGATCTCGCCCCCGCGCCCCATCATCGCCGCCTGCAGGACGAGCTGCGTCGCTTCCGGGATCGACATGAAGTAGCGCTGGATGTCGGGATGCGTGACCGTGACCGGCCCGCCGCGCGCGATCTGCTCGCGAAAGCGCGGGATCACGCTGCCGGTCGAGCCGAGCACGTTGCCGAAGCGCACCGTGACGAACTGGGTGGCGGCGCCCTCCGCGACCGCCTGGCAGGCGAGCTCGGCGAGGCGCTTGGAGGCGCCCATGACGTTGGTCGGGTTCACCGCCTTGTCGGTGGACACGAGCACGTACTTCGCCGCGCCCACGTGGCGCGCGGCGCGTGCCGTGACGACCGTCGAGAGCACGTTGTTCGCCACCGCCTGGAAGGCGTTGCCGCCTTCCATCAGCGGCACGTGCTTGTAGGCCGCCGCGTGGAACACCAGCCGCGGCCGGTAGCGCTCGAAGAGATCCCGCATGCGCGCCTCGGACTTGGCGTCGCCGATCTGCGGCGAGACGACCACCCGGGGATAGCGGTCGCTGAACTCCTGCTCGATCGAGTACAGCGCGAACTCCGACAGGTCGACGAGCACCAGGCGGCTGGGCGCGTAGCGCACGATCTGGCGGCAGAGCTCGGCGCCGATCGAGCCTCCGGCCCCGGTGACCAGCACGCAGTGGCCTTCGATGAGGCTGCGCAGCCCGCGGTCGTCCAGCTGCACCGGGTCGCGGCCGAGCAGATCGTCGAGCTCGACGTTGCGCAGCGCCGAGACGCTCACCTTGCCGGAAACGAGGTCGTCGTACGACGGCACCGTCATGACGTGCAGCCCCGCGGCCGCGCACAGGTCCACGGCGAGCTTCCTGCGCCGGTGCGAGGCGTCGGGCATGGCGATGATCGCGCGCTGCACGCCCAGCCCGCGCGCCACCGCGCCGAGCTGCTCGAGCCCGCCGAGGATCTTCACGCCCTGGATGGCGTTGCCGACGCGCGCCGCCTCCTCGTCGAGGATGCCCACGACGCGCCATTGCCGGCTCTGCGCAAGCTCGCGCAGCAGGCGCGCCGCCGCGTCTCCCGCGCCGAGCACGAGCACCGGCTGCGCGCGCGGGTGGCGCACCATGCCGAGCAGCGCGCCTTCCTTCCAGGCGCGATACAGCAACCGGCTGGCGCCCATCGCGCCGACCACGAGCACCGGGCACAGGAGGTACACGGAGCGCGGGATGACCGACGGAAAGGCGATCAGCGTGAACAGCGCCGGCACGGCGAGCGCAGCGAGGCCGACGGCCACCAGGATGCGCTGCAGGTCGGGCAGGCTCGCGTAGCGCCACAGCCCGCGGTACAGGCCCATCAGCCAGAAGACGACCGAGTACACGGCGATCACCATGGGCAGCGCCACGAGCGCCGTATCCCAGTACAGGCGCGGCGGCATCTCGAGGTTGAAGCGCAGCCAGTAGGCGCCGAGCCAGGCGAGCACCACCGCGCCCACGTCGTGCAGGAACGCGAGCGTGGCGCGCACGGCAAAGCGCAGCCCGGGGCTCACTGCCGCGCCCGCCACTGGTAGTCGATCCACACGGCGCCGCCGAGCAGCGCCACGCTCGCCCAGAGGAAGGCGAAGGCCTGCACCGCGGGGCTTTGCCCGAGGACCGAGAGCGCGATGCCGGCGCAGCCCGCCATCACGGCGTACTCGAGCAGGGCCGTGCGCCGGTGGCTGAAGCCCAGGCGCACCAGGCGCTGATAGTAATGCTCGCGGTGCGCCTGCCAGACGCGCTCGCGGTGCCACAGCCGGCGCGCGAGCGTAAGCGTAGCGTCGCCGAGGAACGGCGCGAAGACGAGCAGCGGGAACCAGAGCGGCCAGCAACCCGCGCTCCAGCCCTGCACGCCCAGCGCGCCGGCGAGAAAGCCGAGCGGCACCGAGCCCACGTCGCCCATGAACAGCCGCGCCGGCGGCCAGTTGAACAGCAGGAACCCGAGGGCAGCGGCGGCGATCGAGGCGCACAGCGTGGCGAGCGGCGCCGCGCCCGCGAGGTATGCCGCGAGCGCGTACGCACCGAAGCCGACCGCCGCCATGCCCGCCGCCAGTCCGTCGGCGCCGTCCATGAAGTTGTAGGCGTTGGTCGTCCACGCGATGGCGAGGGCAAGGAGCAGCGCGGCAGGCAAGGACACGTCGAGCTGCAGCGCGACGAGCGTGCCGGCAGCCGCCAGGTGCATGGCGAGGCGCAGCGCCGTGGGCAGGCCCGTGACGTCGTCGGCGAAGGAGATCACCGCCAGCGCCGCGGCGATCACCAGC
>DATFEJ010000368.1:0-2039 GCA_035251235.1 Burkholderiales bacterium | reverse complement strand
TTGAGGAAGCGCGCCTGCGGGTCGCGGGGCTTGTCGGCAAGCGCGCGGTTGACTCGATCGAGCGCCTGCCGGTGCTGGCCGGCCTTGAGCAGCCTGGCCGCGTCCTGCACGTCGTCGGCGCGCGCCGGCAGCGCCGCGGCGAGCGCGACGGCGAGCGCGACCGTGGCCCATCGCAAGGGGGCAGCAAAACTCAGCATTGTGCTAGTATTTTCAAGACCCTACGAAAGCTTCGGCATTCTAGACTAATCCTGAAGATCTTCAACTCCCTTGGCAGGACGAAGCAGGAGTTCGTGCCTTTGCGGCAGGGAGAGGTGCGCATGTACGTGTGCGGCATGACCGTCTACGACTATTGCCACCTCGGCCACGCCCGCTTCCTGGTGGTGTTCGACATGGTGCGGCGCTGGCTGCGCGCGAGCGGTTATCGCGTGACTTATGTCCGCAACATCACCGACATCGACGACAAGATCATCCGCCGCGCCGCCGAGCGGGGCGAGAGCGTCGAGGCACTCACCGAGCGCTACATCCGCGCCATGGACGAGGACGTGGCGGCGCTCGGCGTGGAAAAGCCCGACCACGAGCCGCGCGCCACGCGCTACGTGCCGCAGATGCTCGAGCTGATCCGGCGGCTCGAGGAGCGCAAGCTCGCCTATGCCTCCGCATCGGGCGACGTGAACTTCGCGGTGCGGCGGTTCCCGGGCTACGGCAAGCTCTCCGGCAAGAGCCTGGACGAGCTGCGCGCGGGCGAACGCGTGGAGGTGGACCGCGCGAAGGACGACCCGCTCGATTTCGTCCTGTGGAAGCGCGCCAAGGCGGGCGAGCCGAAGTGGGCCTCTCCCTGGGGCGAAGGCCGGCCCGGCTGGCACATCGAATGCTCGGCCATGAGCTGCGCGCTGCTCGGCGAGCATTTCGACATCCACGGCGGCGGTCAAGACCTGCAGTTCCCGCACCACGAGAACGAAGTCGCGCAGACCGAGGGCGCGACCGGCCGGCCGTTCGTCAACTACTGGATGCACAACGGCTTCGTGCGCGTGGACGAGGAGAAGATGTCCAAGTCGCTGGGCAATTTCTTCCTCATCCGCGACGTGCTGAAGCGCTTCGAGCCGGAGGTGGTGCGCTTCTTCATCCTGCGCGCGCATTACCGCAGCCCGCTCAACTACTCCGATGCGCACCTGGAGGACGCGAAGGGCGCGCTCACCAGGCTCTATGTCTCCCTGAAAGGCGTGCCGCCCGCGGCAGTCGCCGTCGACTGGAACGAGGCGCACGCCCGGCGGTTCAAGGAGGCCATGGACGATGACTTCGGCACGCCGGAGGCGGTCGCGGTGCTCTTCGACCTCGCTTCGCAGGTGAACAGCGGCGAGCGCCGGCTCGCGCCGCAGCTGCGCGCGCTCGGCGGGGTCCTCGGGCTGCTGCAGCGCGACGCGGCGCAGTTCCTGCAGGGCGGAAGCGCGGACGACTGGGTGCTGGAACGCATCGAGGCGCGCGTGGCGGCGCGCAAGCGCAAGGATTTTGCCGAAGCCGACCGGATCCGCGACGAGCTCGGGGCGAAGGGCATCTTCCTCGAGGACGGGCCCCAGGGCACGACCTGGAGGCGCGCCTAGCCGCGCCCGCTCAATGCAGCAGGGCGCCGTCGCTGCCGATGGCCAGCAGGTAGATGCGGCCGCTGCCCCGGCGGGCGCTGCGCGAATAGCGCACCGTGTGGCCGCCGGTGTCGTGCGCCGACATCGCCTCCAGCGCGAGCAGCAGCTTGTCCCGGGTCGGCGCCGGCCCGGCGCGGCGGATCGCCTCGGCGATGACCTTGGCGGCAATGAAGGCCTCGAGGGACACGGCCGAGTAGGCCGGGCGTCCCGCCTCCGCTTCCATCGCCTCGCGGTATTCCGCCACGACGGGCAGGCCGATCTGCTCGAGCGGGGGCACCACTTGCGCGAGGGCCAGGCCTGATCCGTCGGTGCCCAGCGCTTGCGCCAGGGAAGCGGCCCTCGCGGCCGAGGTGGCGACGATCTGCGCGCCCGTGCCGGCCTGCTTGAGCGCGCGCACCGCGT
>DATFEJ010000138.1:0-6528 GCA_035251235.1 Burkholderiales bacterium | reverse complement strand
CGCCATCCTCGCCGACTACAACGCCGCCGAGCACTCGCTCACCGTGTACCACGCCACGCAGGCGCCGCACATGATGCAGGACATCTTCTCGCGGCACCTCGGCATCCCCGAGGCGAGCGTGCGCGTGATCGCCAAGGACGTGGGCGGCTCCTATGGCATCAAGGTGCACGTGTATCCCGACGAGATGGCGACCGCCGCGCTCTCCGTGATGCTGCGCCGACCCGTGAAGTTCGTGGCCGACCGGCTGGAGTCGTTCCTCTCGGACATCCACGCGCGCGAGCACAAGGTGAAGGTGCGGCTGGCATGCACCAAGGCGGGCGAGATCCTCGCCTTCGACCTGGACGACCTGACCGCCATCGGCCCCTACTCCGTGTACCCGAGGACCAGCGGCATCGAGGGCAACCAGGTGGTGAACCTCACCGGCGGCCCGTACAAGCACCAGAAGTACCGCGCGAAGATGCACGTCGTGTTCACCAACAAGAACGTCACCTGCCAGTACCGCGCCGTAGGCCACCCGATTGCGGTGGCGCTCACGGAAGCGATCGTCGACCGCGCGGCGCTGGAGCTGAAGATGGACCCGGCGGAATTCCGCCGCCGGAACCTCATTGCCGACGACGCCTATCCCTACACCTTCCCCTCGGGCATCAAGTTCGAGCAGCTCTCGCACCACCAGACGCTGCAAAAGCTCCTCGACACCATGAAGTACGCGGAGCTTCGCAAGGAGCAGGCGGCGCTGCGCGCGAAGAAGGTCTATCGCGGCATCGGCCTCGCGGCGATGATCGAGGTCACCAACCCCTCGCCCGCCTTCTACGGCGTGGGCGGGGCGCGCATCTCGGCGCAGGACGGCGCGACGCTCAGGCTCGAGCCGACCGGCATGGTCACCGTGATGTGCAGCGTCACCGAGCAGGGCCAGGGCACCGAGGGCATCTTCGCGCAGATCGCGGCGAGCGCCGTGGGCGTCACCATGGACAAGGTGCGCGTCATCACCGGCGACACCGGGGTCACGCCCTACGGCGGCGGCACCTGGGCCTCGCGCGGCGCGGGCATCGGCGGCGAGGCCGTGCTGCTCGCCGGCCGCGCGCTGCGCGCCAACATGCTGGACGTCGCCGCGGCCATCCTCAAGGCGGACAAGGCCGAGCTCGACATCCGCGACAACGCCGTCGTGCACAAGCTCACGCAGGAAGTGAAGCTGCCGCTCAGCGAGGTCGGGCGCGTGGGCTACTTCCGCCCCGACACCCTGCCGCTGGACTTCCAGGCCGAGCTGACGGTGACGCGCCACTACACGCCGCGCCAGTACGGCTTCACCTTCACCAACGGCATCCAGGCCTCGTGGGTCGAGGTGGACACCGATACCGGCTTCGTGAAGCTCCTGAAGCACTGGTGCGTGGAGGATTCGGGCACGGTGATCAATCCGATGCTGGTCGACGAGCAGATCCGCGGCGGCGTGGTGCAGGGCATCGGCGCGGCCTTGTTCGAGGAGTGCCGGTACGGCCCCGACGGCCAGATGCTGAACGCGAACATGGCCGACTACCTCGTGCCGATGGCGGGCGAGATGCCCGACATCGTCTGCGGTCACGTCGAGACGCCGACGAAACAGTCGCAGCTCGGCGCCAAGGGCGTAGGCGAGGCGGGCACCGCGGGCGCCCCCGGCGCGGTGATGAACGCCATCAACGATGCGCTCGCGCCGCTCGGCGCGCGCGTGTTCACGATGCCCTTCACGCCCGAGCGCATCCTGCGCGCGCTCGGCAAAGTGCGTTGACGCTCGCGACCGGACCGTGGCACGATGGCCGCGGGGAACCCATTCAGGAGGAGGAGCCATGAAGATCGCCAGGATTTGCATTGCGCTGCTGACGGCGCTGTTCGCAGGCGCCGCGGCGGCCCAGCCGATCAAGGTCGGCATGAGCATGCCGCAGACCGGCACGCTCGGCGCCGGCGGCAAGGCGGCGCTGGTCGCGCTGCGCATGTGGGTGGAGGACGTGAACGCCAAGGGCGGCATGCTCGGGCGCAAGGTCGAGCTGATCGCCTATGACGACCAGACCAACCCGGCGCTCACGCCGGCCATCTACACCAAGCTGCTCGACGTGGACAAGGTCGACCTGCTGATCGCGCCCTACGGCACCGTGCCGACGGCGCCGATCATGCCGCTCGTCAAGCAGCGCGGGCTGCTGCTGATGGGCAACTTCTCCTTCCAGGTGAACCACACGGTGAAGCACGACATGTGGTTCAACAACGCGCCGTGGAACGACGCCTCGAGCTGGTTCACGGGCTACTTCGAGGCCGGCAAGAAGGCGGGCGTGAAGACCATCGCCTTCCTCGCCGCCGACCAGGAGTTCGCGCAGAACCTGGCGCGCGGCGCGAAGGAGCTGGCAAAGAAGGGCGGCCTGCAGACGGTGTACGAGCAGAACTACCCGCCGACCACCACCGACTTCTCGTCGCTCATCCGCGCCATCCGCGCCGCCAAGGCCGACGCGGTGTTCGTCGCCTCCTACCCGAACGACTCGGTGGCCATCGTGCGCGCGGCGAACGAGATCGGCGTCGGCGCGAACGTCAAGATCTTCGGCGGCGGCATGGTCGGCCTGCAGTTCACGCCCATCATGACCTCGCTGGGGTCGCTGCTGAACGGCGTCGTCAACTACAACTCCTACGTGCCGGGCATGAAGTATCCGGGGATCGAGGACTTTCTCGCGCGCTACGCGAAGAAGGCCGCCGAGGAGAAGGTCGACCCGCTCGGCTTCTACCTGCCGCCGTTCAACTACGCCATCGGCCAGATGCTCGAGCAGGCGGTGAACGGCACCAGGAGCCTGGACCACAAGAAGCTCGCCGACTACCTGCGCAAGAACGAGATGAAGACCATCGTCGGCCCGATCCGCTACGGCCCGGACGGCGAGTGGGCCAACCCGCGCGTGGTGCAGGCGCAGTTCCGCGGCGTGAAGGACAAGGACATGGAGCAGTTCCGCAAGGCCGGCAGCCAGGTGGTCCTCTACCCGGACGCCTACAAGACCGGCGATTTCATCTGGCCGTTCGAGAAGGCGCGCAAGTAGCCGCGCGCCGATAGGAAACCTGCGGCGCGGGGACTCCCGCGCCGCATTTTTTTCGCGAGCCGATGTTCTTCACCTGGGGCCTGCTGTACGAGGCGGTGATCTTCGGCATCCTGCTGGGGTGCTTCTATGCCGCCGTCAGCATCGGGCTGTCGGTGGCCTTCGGGCTGCTGGACGTGCCGCACGTCGCGCATCCGGCGGTGATGGTGTTCGGCGCCTACTGCACGTGGCTGCTCGGCACCCAGGGCCTCGACCCGATCGTGGCGGGCCTGGCGCTGATGCCGGCCTTCTTCCTGCTCGGCATGGCGATGTACCGCTTCTACTACGTCGCCTTCGAGAGCCGCGGCAGCGACGCCGGCGTGCGCGGCATCGCCTTCTTCTTCGGCGTCGCGCTGATCATCGAAGTGGGCCTCGTCCTGGTGTTCGGCGTCGACTAGCGCACCGTCGAGGCGAGCTACGTCGGCTCGAGCGTCGCCTTCGGCGAGATGCGCATCCCGCAGCGCTTCCTCGTCGCCTGCGGCGTGGCGCTGGTGCTGATGGCGACGCTCACGCTGTACCTCTCCCGGACCTTCACCGGCCGCGCCATCAAGGCGGTGGCGCAGGACGAGCCGGCGCTGCGCCTGATGGGCGCCGACCCGGTGCGCATCAAGCAGTGGGCCTTCGGCATCGCCACGGCGGTGGCGGCGCTCGCCGGCGCGCTGCTCATCATCATCGGGCCGGTCGAGCCGACGCTGGACCGCGTGTACATCGGGCGCACCTTCAGCGTGGTGGTGCTCGCCGGCCTCGGGAGCATGACCGGCACGCTCGCCGCGGGCCTGATCCTCGGCATCTCGGAGTCCATCGTGCTCATGCTGTTCGGCGCCTCGTGGGCGCCGGCGGTGTCCTTCGGATTGCTGCTGCTCGTGCTCGGCGTGCGGCCGCAGGGCCTGTTCGGCAGATGAGCGGCCGATGAAGTTCTGGATCCCCGCCGCGCTGCTGCTTGCCGCCGCCGTCGCCTCCGCGCTCGTGGTGAAGAACGAGTACTTCTTCTTCGCCGCCTACACGGTGCTCATGTTCGTGGTGCTGGCCACCGCCTGGAACATCCTCGGCGGCTACGCCGGCTACGTGAACTTCGGCACGCCGGCGTTCTTCGGCCTGGGCGCCTACACCGCGGCGGTGCTGTTCAAGGCCTTCGCCCTGCCCCTGGGCCTGCAGATCCTCGCCGCGGCGGCGATGAGCGGCCTGCTCGGCCTGGTGGCCGGGATGCTCACGCTGCGCCTGCGCGGCATCTTCTTCGCCATCGCCACCATCGCCCTGGTGGTGATCATGGAGACGCTGTTCATCAACTGGCGCTACGCCGGCGGCGCCACCGGGCTGCAGCTGCTGCGCCCGCCGCCGACGGCGCCGTTCGAGTCCTACATCAAGATGCTGTTCGTGGTCATGGGGGCGATGGCCCTCGCCGCCGTGGCGCTCGCGCGCTGGATCGAGCGCTCCTGGATCGGGCGCGGCCTGCGCGCCATCCGCGACAACGAGGAGGCCGCCGAGTGCTGCGGCGTGCCGACGCTGCGCCTCAAGGTGTTCGCCTGCGTGCTCTCCGGGGCGCTGATGGGCGCGGCCGGCGCGCCCATGCCGATGTACCTCTCGTTCATCGAGCCGGCCTCGACCTTCAACCTCAACTATGCGATCGGCGCGCTGGCGAGCCCCATGATCGGCGGCACCGGGCATTTCCTCGGCCCGGTGGTCGGCGCGCTGCTGCTCGCCTCGCTGCAGCAGCTGGTCACGGTGACGGTGTCGAGCGAGATGAACGTGCTGATCGTCGGCGTGCTGCTGGTGGTGTTCGTGGTGGCCGCGCCCGAAGGCATCGTCGGACTGGTGCGCAAATGGACCCGGCGCTTCTCAAGATAACCTCGGTCTCCAAGCACTTCGGCGGCTTCACCGCGCTCAACCAGGTGAGCCTGGAGATCGCGCGCGGCGAGCGCTTCGGCCTCATCGGGCCGAACGGCTCGGGCAAGACCACGCTCATCAACTGCGTCTCGGGGTCGCTGCGCAACGACGGCGGCTCGATCCAGTTCGACGGCGAGGAGGTGTCGCGCCTGCCGGCCTACCAGCGCACGCGGCGCGGCATCGCGCGATCCTTCCAGATCCCGAGGCCCTTCGCCAGCATGAGCCTGCTGGAGAACCTGGTGGTGCCGCTGGAGTACGTGGTGCACCGGCGCTCGCTGCACAAGGCCGACACGCGCGCCGAGGCCATGGCGCTGCTCGCCGACATCGGCCTGGCCGCCAAGGCCGACACGCCGGTCAGCCGCCTGTCGCAGGTGGAGCTGCGCAAGATGGAGCTGGCGCGCGCCATGGCCGCGCGCCCGCGGCTGCTCATCTCGGACGAGGCCATGGCGGGCCTCGCCGGGGCCGAGGTCGACGAGGTGCTCGACATCCTGATGAAGCTCAACGCCAAGGGCATCACCATCATCATGATCGAGCACATCATGCAGGCGGTGATGCGCTTCTCGCAGCGCGTGGTGTGCCTGGACGCCGGGCGCATCATCTGCGAGGGCACGCCCGAGTCCATCGTGCAGAACCCCGAAGTGCAGAAGGCCTACCTTGGCGCTTAGCCTGGAGATCCGCGGCGTGGACGCCGGCTACGGCGCGGTGCGCGCGCTGCACGGCGTGTCGCTCGACATCCGCGAGACCGAGACCGTGGCGCTGCTCGGCACCAACGGCAACGGCAAGAGCACGCTGATGAAGTGCGTCATGGGCATGGTACGGCCCACGCAGGGCTCGATCGTGCTCGGCCTGGACGGCGCGCGCCACGACCTCACGCGCCTCACCACCGAGCAGATCGTGAACCTCGGCGTCGCCCTGGTACCCGAGGGGCGACGGCTGTTTCCCAAGCTCACGGTGGAGGAGAACCTGCTGCTCGGCGCTTTCCGCCCCGCCGCGCGTTCCGCCATCGCCAGGAACCTCGCCTTCGCCTACGAGGCGTTTCCCGTCCTGCAGGAGCGCCGCCGGCAGCTCGCCGGCTCGATGTCGGGCGGGCAGCAGCAGATGCTCGCCATCGCGCGCGCGCTGATGTCCGCGCCGCGGCTGCTGCTGGTCGACGAGCCCTCGGTGGGGCTCGCGCCGATCCTCGTGTCCAGCACGGTGAGCAAGATCAAGGAGCTGAAGGAGCGCTACGGCCTCACGGTGCTGATGGCCGAGCAGAACTTCCACCAGGCGATCCGCATCGCCGATCGCGGCTACATCATCGTGCACGGCGAGATCGTGTTCGACGGGCGCTCGGTCGCCGAGCTCGAGCAGAACGACCTGGTGAAGCGCTACTACCTGGGAACCTGAGGTGGCGCGGCTGTCGCTGCGCGCCCTGCCGGTCGGCATCTACGGCATGGTGATGGGCCTCACGGGGCTCGGCCTCGCCTGGCGCACGGCCGGCGCGCCGGGCTGGGCCTGCGAGCCCTGGATCGCGCTCGGCGCGGCGGTGTTCGCGCTGCTCGTCGCGCTGCACGCCGCGAAGCTCGCG
>DATFEJ010000345.1:0-2258 GCA_035251235.1 Burkholderiales bacterium | reverse complement strand
CGCCATCCTGCAGCGCATCTCGGTGGACGTGCGCAAGGCGCGGCGCACGCTCGGCGCCCTGGAGGCCGATGAACGGCGCCTGGCGCGCGTGGTCGAAGAGATCGGGCGCGTGCTGGCGGCGCGGCCCGGGGCCGGTTATGCGCGCGTGGAAAAAGTCCCCCAGCTCGGCGGCGTCGCCGGGCCGTTCTCCACGCTGCGCGGCAAGCTGCGCCTGCCGGTGCGCGGCGAGCTGGTGGGCCGGTTTGGCGCGCAGCGCGGCGAAGGCCCTGCCGGCACCAAGGGCGTCTTCATCCGCGCGCCCGAAGGCCAGCCGGTGCTCGCCGTGGCCGCGGGCCAGGTGGTGTTCGCCGACTGGATGCGCGGCTACGGCAACCTGCTGATCGTCGATCACGGCGAGTCCTACCTGTCAATTTATGCAAACAACGAGTCGCTGCTCAAGCAAACGGGCGATCCGGTGGCCTCCGGCGAGACGCTCGCCACGGTCGGCGCGAGCGGTGGCAACGAGCAATCGGGGCTATACTTTGAGCTCAGGTATCTCGGCAAGGCCTTCGACCCCCTTCGCTGGGTCGTGCTGAAGTAGCCGGAGCCGGCAACGTGGCAAGAGGCACGCAATCACCATGGGCAGGATGAAGAATTTCGGGCTCATCGCCCTCGGCGCGTTCGCCGGGGTGCTGGTCAGCCTCAACTTCCAGGCGGTCGCCGACCGCGTCGCGCGCTCGCCGCTGCCGGTCGAGGAGCTGCGCGCCTTCACCGAAGTGTTCGGCGCCATCAAGCAGAACTACGTCGAGCCGGTCGAGGACAAGAAGCTCATCAACGAGGCCATCAACGGCATGCTCTCGGGGCTCGACCCGCACTCGGCCTACCTGGACGCGGAAGCCTTCAAGGAGCTGCAGGTCGGCACGCAGGGCCAGTTCGGCGGCCTCGGGATCGAGGTCGGCATGGAAGACGGCTTCGTCAAGGTGATCTCGCCGATCGAGGACACGCCCGCGTTCCGCGCCGGCGTCAAGCCGGGCGACCTGATCATCCGGCTGGACGACACGCCGGTGAAGGGCATGACGCTCGCCGACGCCGTGAAGCGCATGCGCGGCAAGCCGAAGACGCAGATCACCCTCACCATCTCCAGGAAGGGCGAGCCGCAGCCGATCGTCGTCACGCTGACGCGCGCCGTCATCAAGGTGCAGAGCGTCAAGTCCAAGGTGATCGAGCCGGGCTACGGCTGGGTGCGCGTGTCGCAGTTCCAGGAAGCGACCACCGAGCACCTCGTGCGCCACGTGGCCACCCTGTACAAGCAGGGCCCGCTGAAGGGGCTGGTGCTCGACCTGCGCAACGACCCCGGGGGGCTCCTGTACGGCGCGGTGGCGATCTCCTCGGCGTTCCTGCCGGACAAGGCGCTGGTGGTCTCCACCGACGGGCGCACCGAGGACGCGAAGAAGAAGTTCTTCGCCACGCCGGACGACTACCAGCGCGGCATGCGCGACGACGTGCTCAAGGGCCTGCCGGCGGCGGCGAAGAGCGTACCGATGGTCGTGCTGGTGAACGGCGGCTCGGCCTCGGCTTCCGAGATCGTCGCCGGCGCGCTGCAGGACCACAAGCGCGCCACCGTCATCGGCACGCAGACCTTCGGCAAGGGCTCGGTGCAGACCATCATGCCGCTCGGCAACCAGACGGCGATCAAGCTCACCACGGCGCGCTATTACACGCCGAGCGGCCGCTCGATCCAGGCGAAGGGCATCACGCCCGACATCATCGTCGAGGAGCCGGGCGACGCCGCCGCGCAGGCGCGCCTGCGCGAGGCCGACCTCGAGCGCCACCTGGAGAACGACCGCGCCGCCGAGGAAGCCAAGAAGGCGCCGCCGCGCGCGCGTGCCGCGCCGCCGCCTCCCGCAGGCGAGCTGCCCAAGCCCATCGAGCTCGGCTCGAAGGACGACTTCCAGCTCGCGCAGGCCCTCAACTTCCTCAAGGGCGCGCCGGTCCAGGGTCAGCCGTCCAAGGCCGTCGCGGACATCAAGTCCGGCAGCTGAACGACCAGCAACTCCTCCGCTACTCGAGGCACATCCTCCTCGACGAGTTCGGCATCGAGGGGCAGGAGCGGCTGCGCGCCGCGCGCGCGCTGGTCGTGGGCGCGGGCGGCCTGGGCTGCCCGGCGGCGCTGTATCTCGCGGCGAGCGGCGTCGGGCGCCTCGTCCTCGCCGACGCCGACTCGGTCGACCTCACCAACCTGCAGCGCCAGATCCTGTATCGCACCGATTCGGTCGGCG